>CAVBCV010000006.1:0-59222 GCA_963594125.1 Lachnospiraceae bacterium | reverse complement strand
CCGAACTGGTCGTTATCGCTGCCGAACAAGATTTTAATCAACAAAGACAGCTTGCGCAAAGAACACGTTAAAGGCATGGCCGAGTGCATGATTAATCTTTACAAACACGTCTCCGCCTCCGACTGCTTTGAAAACCTCAAAGTCTATACCGATGTGCTGAAATAACTCCCCCGATTCGCTGATATTTTCATGATTGATATTGTTTGATTTACTGAAAGGTTCCAAATATTTGCGTACATCTGTTCTTCTCAGCTCATGATTTTTTATTTTTTCAATCATGGTGTTCATATCTGTTTTGCTCATTTTTCCGCTATCCAGCAATGCCATCGCTTTATTAATCACGTTTTGCGGAATATAGCCCGATTTAGCATTGGCCAACATATTTTGCGAACTCATTTGCATAGCAAAATCAAGCTTTTTACCGCCGAGCATTTCATCAAAAGTTTTCCGGATGTTGTTATCTAAATCCACATCAAGCTTTTTTATATTCCCATAAATAAAAGAAAGCCAATTCTTAAATTTTACAAACGCTCTGCGGAGTAACTGGTTAGGCGCTTTGCCTTCCATTAAATAAGCCTCAAAAGAACGGGCAAAATACTCATGCTGTTCACGGCTGATATTACCGTCTAATGAACCTACATATCTGTAAATTGCAGTAAGTTCGTTAGCTGTTTCTTTATTATATGAAAACCGCCGCATGTCATCTAAAAAGAAGTGCGCGGTTTCATGAATAATGGTAGACGGATCTGCTGTACTGAATAGAGTAATTATCCGGTTGGCGGCGTTATATTGCCCGCGGTGTCCGCTTTTTCCATCTTGAGATAAAGAATTACCCAAATTATTATATTTTGCCGGGTTGACTTTTCCTCGCAAAACTGCTACACTTATAGTATGAATAGCACCGGACGGATTATTAGCAGGCCTATTCTGATTTTCAGAAGTAACCCGTGTTTCCGTTGGTGCTATTTTTATTTGCCTGATTTTATTTCCTGCAAAATTATGACCACCTTGGCTTAACGGCACATCAACATAAAATTCAACACTATACGGCACACCTTTATATGTTACACCGGAATGATATATATCTTGCCCTCTAACATTTGGGTGTCGTTCATCAGCCGCACGAAAACCTGAATATTGTGCTCCTGATACAACTTTTTCAATTTCAGGATATGCAATATTGTTACGTCTTTCTCTGGCATTTTTAATTGCCCGTTGCGCCGCTGTTTTGTTAAAATCAACCTGTTCATTGGTTGCAGCAATAGTTACAGTGCCAATCTCTTCAAATTTTCCAATCAACCAATTACGTAAATCTGCCCTGGTCTTAAAATCAGGTACGGCACCATCAGGAATTGTTACCACATCAACCATTGTGTCATCCGGAGCAATTTGCGGCCCATTCTCACGAGTTGTTAATTGCTCATCTTTAGAATTAATATTATCATTTACCGTTTTTTCTTTTTCGGTTTGATAATAAATCTTATCTGTTTTTTGACTGAAGCTTCCGCGATTGTATACAGACTTTATTTGATTAGGATTTTTGATAAAATAAGTATCACCATCAATAATACCATCATGTATATCGGGGTCAAATTCTCTTGCGTTGTATGCAGGTTTCTCCATATCAAGATAAACTACCATAACATTGTTTTGACCTACACCGCGACCTTTTCCCGTAAAACCATAGGCATATCGTTCGGCTCTTTTCTCATTTGATGTAAAATAAAAACCATTACCATATTTAGCTTGTCCAGATTTGCTTTTTGCTTTTGATAAATCAAAAGTATCAAATTCTGCATTTGTCCCATGATATACAACAAGCGGTTTCCCGTTCTCATCAACAACCTTGCTATCGCCAAACCATTCATAAAAGGCGCGCATACCCTCTTCAGTTTTGGCAATCCGCTTTCCGGCGCTATTGGTTGTCCACCGCTCAGCACCGTCAATTTTTATCTTTTCATCCGTATATGTATTGACAAAGTCAATCAAATCGTTTATATTTATATTGTTACCATCGGAAACAGCGGATTTATCCGCAGTGAGATTGCCTAAGGCATCTACGATGGTATTTTTTCTGCCAACTTTCAAATCATAAGCGGATAAATCTTTACCGTTATTGTTTTCAATCTCAATATCCGTAAGTTCTTTACGGTTGTTAGCCATTTCTTTAACAGTAATTTTTACAATAAAATTTTCTCCATCAGATTGAATAGCATTTGCATAACGGCGTATTTTATTCTTGGTCCCATGTTTTGTGTCGTCAGTTGTTTTAACTAATATGGCATCTTCAAAGATGTTGGCTATATTAGCAATACACTCTTTGCCTAAGATTCCTCCGATATTTTGATTATCTGCTCTGTCTCTAGTGGTATTAAACATTTTTCCGATTGAAGCATTTGACAAAGTAACAGTTTCACCGGTTATGTTGTTTTTCAAAACACGTACACCGTTTTCATTTTTGGATACGCTTTTATCAATTTCAGCCAACACATCATCAAGGCTAATCTCTTTGCTTGCTTTTCGGTCAGCAAAAAAGCGGTTGATTTCAACCGCTTTCACAACCTCATTTTCTCTGCCTTTAAGTTCAGGATTTATATCTTTGCGCTCAAAAGCCAGTCTTTCAGCATCAATCTCTCTTATTTTGTCAGCAATATCCAAAGTCCCTTGCGGTAATTGATAATGATTAAAGACCGCCTGCGCGTTCATTCTTTCAAGCAGCGCAATCTTGGCCACCGGCTCAATACCAAACATATTGCCTTGCACCAAATCCCCTTGCTCGGTTGCGTTGTGAATATATCCTTTGATTTTGTCGGCAAAATCCACCGCCGAGCGGCTTTTATCAAACAAATCAGCCACCGCCAAAACCTCCGCAGGAATATGTCCCTCCAGCAAATCAAGCTGCTTTACATACAAATCAAGGCTTTGCCCTTTGTCTTTGGCTCGTTTCAAAATTTCCACCGCCTGCCTAATATCCGGCGCAATTGAATATTTAGCGTCTATTTGACCGCTCAAAATATCGTTGTTCCATTGACATTATACGTTGAAGGTGATATATTATTACTGACAGATGAGTACTGTGTTCTCATGGCTGTTGGAGCGGATACATCATGAATGATATGTCCGTTATTTATTATGTTTTCAAATTTTTTCTTTTTGCGCAATATCCAAAATTTCTTGCTACAGCTGCACATAAGATTTATTGACAATATCTTCTTTTTGCTAGTATATTGCTACTAGCTTGTGATAGATAGGCATTGTGTCCAGTCAGCAAGCTTTTTTATATATTTAATTTTTACTTATATTTTAATATGACTGGTATTGTTCCGAACGTCCTCACCAATGCGTAAAGAGAAAGAGTTAGAATTTACACCAGTCATGATGTGCTATAATTTTTGACTTCTGCATAGCAAGTATAAAAGGATATTTATAATGATAATGCTTGAATTTAACTTCAATTCAATAACTTATACTATAAAAGACGATTACTCAATAACGCCAAAAAATGGGGACTTAATAAATCATATTTGGCAAAATATTTTATTAGACTCGGAGCCTTCCCGTCCGTGCCCTATTGATAGAATGTATGTTGAAATGCAGGATTTGGGAGCTGAGATAAAAAAATACATTCCCGAGTTTAACCCTGAAGTTATTTATTGAGGAATAATATTGATGCGGTTTAGTGCGAAAAAAAGAAATGGTTAATCCAAAATAATAAGCGCCTGCATGGCATACTTGATGACGCGATTAACCACGCGCAGGTTGCGACTAGACATCTAAAACCAATATGCTATAATAAACGCAATATTCCGAACTTAAAGAACATTGTTATAGCTTCCTTTCCAAATTAGATATGCTATAATAGTTAGCTAAAGCGGCTTCAATTGCCGAACGTTATAGCTTCCTTTCCAAATTAGATATGCTATAATTGGTTGGGGTGTAGGCAATGCAGTCTCAGCGTTATAGCTTCCTTTCCAAATTAGATATGCTATAATGAACCGATGATTAAACTATCAGCAACAGCAGTTATAGCTTCCTTTCCAAATTAGATATGCTATAATGTTAGGCTGCGCAACTGAAGCTAAATTTAAGTTATAGCTTCCTTTCCAAATTAGATATGCTATAATCGCTGCATATTAAAATCGGCTGTCAATATCGTTATAGCTTCCTTTCCAAATTAGATATGCTATAATAGCGTATCCGAGTAAAATCGCGAGTTTTAAGTTATAGCTTCCTTTCCAAATTAGATATGCTATAATAGCTCTTATTCGCACTCAACCACTTATTGCGTTATAGCTTCCTTTCCAAATTAGATATGCTATAATCACCGGCACTAATGTTAAACGTGTGATGCGGTTATAGCTTCCTTTCCAAATTAGATATGCTATAATATAAAATGCTTGATACGTCTTCAAGTCTTCGTTATAGCTTCCTTTCCAAATTAGATATGCTATAATAATAGATTGTTAACATAGGCAGGGTACTACGTTATAGCTTCCTTTCCAAATTAGATATGCTATAATGCCGAGCATATCAGCAAGCTTATAATTAGCGTTATAGCTTCCTTTCCAAATTAGATATGCTATAATATTGACGCTGAACAGCAAGTATGCGGTCGTGTTATAGCTTCCTTTCCAAATTAGATATGCTATAATGTCAGCCGCGACGAATACCGGCGATAAGTCGTTATAGCTTCCTTTCCAAATTAGATATGCTATAATTGAAGCGCTTGAGAATGATGAAATAATTGAGTTATAGCTTCCTTTCCAAATTAGATATGCTATAATAGAGAATATCGGGGATTATCCGTTTTGGGAGTTATAGCTTCCTTTCCAAATTAGATATGCTATAATAGATTAACGCCAACTTGTTGATTTAACAACAAGTTGGCGTTAGTTTTATCCATATTTTCAAAGTAATAAAAGCTGTTTTTCACCCAAATTTTCCTCTTTTTTTAACGTTCCTACCAACACTTCCATTGAGGCATACTGTTTTTCGGTAACTGTTAGCATTCTAACACTTCCTTCCTTAGGAATCAAGGACTTAAGACGTTTTGCGTGCTTATCCACATCATCTTGCCCTTTGCAGATTCTGGAATACACTGATAATTGCAGCATAATATACCCGTCCTTAACAAGGAAATTCCTAAAGCGACTCGCATTTTTACGATCGCTTTTTGTAAGCGTTGGAAGGTCAAAAAACACGATTATTCGCATAAATCTTTCTCCTCCAATAGCCATTTATCCACAGCCTCACTCAAAAAGTGGTAATTTTTTTAACATGGGGATTCGCAAATCTGCCACGCTTTTATTTTTAAAGCATTTTGCCACCGAAGCCGCCTCAATTTCTGTACTATATAGTAAACAAATCTCCTCTTTATTAATCAAGCAATTTGCCGTCATAACCGATATTAATTGATTCTTTAACTCAGGCGTTAGCTCTTTAACGTCTTTTAATTTCATCAATGCAGCTTGATAATCAACAAACGGACGGAACGGCTCCATCAAATCATCAACCAAATTAAATTGATTTAATTTGTTGGCATGATGAATACCAAAGCAAGGCATTAAACCTGCTCCAACTACTGCTCTTGCCATCGCTCCGCGAATAATTGCATATCCATAATTTAAGGCAGAATTTATAATATTGCTTTCATCACCCCGATTAAAATCTTCAAACAAATATTTCCAATACAAATTAGCGGCATAAGCTTCTGCATTTTTAGCATCGCCCGATTGTACCAACTTGGCAATTTCAAAAAGTTTTTTACTTCCATCTTTATTAAGCGCTTTTAGCACTGCCGCCTGATTATTAATTTTAGCTTTTACCACTTCTTGCCACAACCGTTTTTTAAGAGGCTCAGAACTTTCAAGCTGAATCCAAGCTATTTCAGAATAACGACTATGATTATGATACGGGAAAAACGTTCCAGACGGCAAATGACTGGCATCGCACGAAAATAACACCACATTATATTCAGCCAATTCCGACAATAATGAATTACTAAACAATATTTGTTTATTTTCCAAAATCAGTACTGAAATATCTTCTAAAGGTAATTTTAACAAATCACCTTCAAAAGGCTCATACACAAGTTGGCGGTTTTTAACCGATAATTTACAAGGTTTAGTAATTTGCAATATCCGCCAACCCATGTTTCAACTCCTTTATCCTTGTGACTTTGTTTGTTCTGCCTTTTCACGCCTTGCTTTTCTATCTGCAATCCGCTGCTTGTTAGATTTAACATTAGTCAAAGGCAACCTTATTTCATGTTTAATTTCGGTAATTTTACCTAAGGGATCTACTGCAAATTTTTGAATTTTATCTTGAGTTTTTATACCAATACCAGCAGTAATTTTTGACCTATCATGTTCTTCCAATGCAATAGACCCATTTCCTCTATGTGTCCCGCTAAAATATCCAAAAATTACTTTATCCCCTTTAGTTACCTTTATTAAATCATCCATAAACATACTAAATTTAAAGATATAACTTTCATCAATTTTCACCCACTCTTTTTCATCTTTATTGGCAACAATCGCTTTATTCGGCAATTCTTTTCCCATATCAGAAAGATAAACCGGAACCAAATAAAATTCATCTTTACCTTTTTTATTCTTTTTTACAAAAACATCAGTACGCAACATATTGCCATTAGCTGCCATACCACCACGAACAGCAAGTCCTGATTTAATTTCTTTTGCATCATATTTTTTCTTAAGTTCTGGATTTATAGTTCTGATTCTTTCTTGATGAATTTCACCGGTCGCATTTTTACGCGGTGGACGAGAAATAAAAATTTCATCAAGCGATGTTAAAACACTATCCCTAAACCCTATCCATGGTTCTCTCCATTTATCCTTTAAGGATTTATACCATGCTTCACCCGTACGAGCCTGTACTTCATATTTATTTTCAAAAATTGAAGACACATAAGAAAGATATGAAACCATTTCTTGAGTGGCGCAAGCAATAACTATTGCATCTTGGGCATGATGCCTATCATTTTCATCACGATTCTTTATCAAACCCCATTGCGAACGTAAATAATCAGTCAAATAACCGGTTCGCATCTGTACACGATTTTTTATATTCTTCCATGGGCTAGATGAAAAATCTATTCCATCTTCACAATATTGCTTTACATACCTTGCAATATGACTGTTATCATTAGCATTACGATCTCTAAATTCAAGTTCTCTATCAACAAAGGTCGTATTCAATAAATTGTCTTCTTTCTTTTTGTTGTGCAGTAACTTAACTCTTGCCTCAAATTCATTCCAAGCAACTTTATCCGTAATATATTCAAATGGCGTTTTGTTACCCTTTTTGCGATTCTCTGATGACAGGCACAGTACTTTATTTGTATATGAGTTATCCAACGAGCGAGAATATGGAATAATATGATCAACATCCAAATATCCTATCTCATCAAGTCTGTTTATATCTATAACTTTACCCGAATAAATACATTTTCCATCTTGCTCTTTATACAATCTATATTTCAAAATATTGGTTGAAGTATCTTTTATAGTATTCTCGCTCAGTTCTTCTGCCGCAATTTTGCGTTCTTGCATATTTTCTTCATTTTTACTCTTAATATTTTTTCTTTCCTCAAAAGTCTTTTTTAAATCTCTCCCTGCTTCAATATTAATTTGATCAGGCAAACCATATTGACGAACTAATGCATTGTATACTTTTCTAAACTGTGACACTGTTCTATTAACAACCGGAACTGTTGTTAATTTATCTTGAGGAATAACCGCAAGCAGTAATCCCTTGCTATCAACCAATGTATCGGCTGATAATCTGTGATCATACCCTACCTTTTCACAAGCCTCATTATAAAGATTGTCTTTATCTTTTTGCATATACGGAATAATATTATACAAAGCCTTAAACGACAAATTGATGAATTTGCTAAATGTACACAGGCTGAATTTTGCAATACTTTCTTCATCAATGCCTAAAGTTCTAAGCTTATTTGTAATATTTTCATCATTCTTTTCGCAAGCTATAATATTTACTACTTGGTCTAATAATCTAGTATCATTCTCAAATTTTGCCCATTCATCTGCCGTAAATTGTGATTTTAATTTGTGCCATCCCTTCATTTCATAAAACACCACATCTTCGGGGTTAACTGTTTTAATCTGCCCCTCTTTTGTTTTCTTTTGAGTCTTATTATAGTTAATATCTCTGAAAGTAACACCTTTTGCAAACGCTTTAGAAGCCAGTGTTTTATATTTCACTGTTTTAGTACTTTTTAACAAGGCAATAATTTTTTCTCGTTCTTGTTGATTTACCTTCCTTATATTGCCCTTTTCATCAACAATAGACATATTATTAATTTTTGTTAAAGCAACAAACAATTCTGCTGATGGAGATTCTTTGGGCGCTCTTTTCTCGCCTTTCTCAAAAGTGCAAAAACCGACCATATCGGCAACGCCACCTATTGGACGATAACGAAAGGCTATTTTACAAAAATCGTCATATAAATCTTGCGTAAAAATACCATATTGTTTTTGCTCCTCAAAAATTAATTTTAATTCCCGTTCAATTTCCGCACGCGGAATTGAGTTTACATATACAGCCTCTTTTTCATTCTTTTTATTTTTTACACTTACAGTATAATTGCGTTTTTTACCATTAGCTCCAGCTTTTTCAACAATAACCTGAGCCAACGTTTTATTATCATCTAACAAACTTATATTTTCTTTAATTGCTTTTAATACTTTGCCGCTGGCTTCGTCTTTTTCTTCTTCAGCCTTCCTATATGATTTAAAACCACGATGTTTGGCCAAATGAGTCAAAACTCGTATAAGTTCTTCAACAGACAAACGCTCTGATAATGCTTTAATGCGTAAATTCCAAACATCACCACCCCATTGTGTTTTATATAAATTAGTAAGTTCTGTTTCATTTGATGCCAAACCTTTTGCAATAAATAATTTCTTTATACCCTGCATACGGCGAGCCTTGCGGCGACAAATACGGCGAGCCAAACGCTTTAAGCGACGAGGTTCTGCTAACGATGCACCATCTTTAGGATTTTCCGCAACCGGAAAACATCTCACGCCTGACTTAACAATATTGCCTTCTATAACCTCTCCTGTTTCATGATCAAAGTACTCTTTATCAAAATCAACCACAGCCCAACCGATAGAAGCTATACCCAAATCAAAACCAAAAATTCTTTTACGCATATTAACAGCCTTTCAAATTGCAACCCTGCAAATACATTTGCTTTTTTACTTGACAAATAGTTTAACATGCAATATTTATAAATCAAGAAAATTTTAGATATTATATCTAATTTGGAAAGGAAGCTATAATAAACTGAAATTTTCCGTGTGGGGCTCTGACGATAGTCAAAATTTATTTTGATGTGTAGTCATCCCCTTTTTTATTTTCTCTTACCACATTTTACCCTCCCATGTAATTTTTATTTATTTTTTGTTGACCTTCGGCGCGATTTTTCTTACATTGTCCTTGAGATAATATTTTTAAAATATAGATATGCTATGGACACACTAAGTTGGGTTATCGTTGCTGTTTTTTTCCTCTTCTGCCTAATCCTAATTGCAACCGGTTTTACCAAACCGATTCCTCCGGCAGACCAAAAAAAAGAGCACGAAAAAAAGAACTAAATTTTGCGCAAAAAAAAGAGTTGCCTTTCTTTAATATAAGAACGCAACTCTTTTTTATTGCAACAATTCGCGAGTGCTTTGCTCAATTTCTTTAATTCGCCGATAATGTTTGCGGTTTTTGGTATGCTTATAAATACGCAGTAAACGAGCGCAAATTTTTAAAATATTTTCACCTTTTTCCAACACTGATATATTTTCCGCCATTACATAACTCAAAGCATATTCTAAATATTTTGCCTGCTGTTTTATATCATCGGTTTGCTTAGCAAGTTCCGAAAACGCCTGCCGCCTCATACAATTTTCTTCCAACAAGGCAATTTGTTCCATAGCCCTATGCCAATTATTTTCATCATGCAATTCGGCATAAATGCGGGCAATTTTTTCAAGCGCAGCGCGCTTTTCAGCTGTTTTATGCGCAAACGGCAAAGAATCATTATAGTATTGCAACGCCTGCAAATAATTTTGCAAATGCGGAAACTTGGCATTTTTAATCATGAATATGTCGCCGATATTGTTATACGTCCAAAATAAAATTTGATGACGCTCCGCCGTTTCATCATTGCGGTGCTCTAAACATTCCGTGCAATAATTAATAATACGATTATACGCCAGAACTTTATCATCGGTATTGCGCATCAGCGCGGCCTGTTTACGAGCTTTTTGGTACGCTTTAATCAAATTATACGGCTTGGCTTGCTGCATATTTATTTACCTTACATTCCGCCGGTTTTGAGGCAGTAATCATGATGATTAAGCCCGTATTTTTGGTAAATTTGGCATTTTTCGCATAAACAACCGCGATCAAGATGAATGCAGTTGCTTTTTTCAAAAGCGCAAAACATTTTTTCATAATGCTCTGTGTTTTTAACATCATCATCGGAACGATTAATATTTTTTTGCGCGTTTTTTAATTTGCAAACCGGCGAATATGACGGGCAATACATGCAGATGCAGTGCGCTAAATTTTCTGAAGTTTTATCTACTTTCATGGTACTCTCCTTTCATTAATACATTATGGAGATATGCCCTGAAAAGCTTAAAAACAAGCAGAGCGCAACATAAACTTAAGGTTAAATACGTTCAAAAATTCCGTCGGTTATCTGCGGCAAAAAGAAGTTGGTGACTGAAGGCTTAAACTCAATGCCGTCAACTCGCGCCAGCCATGGTCCTTTATAGCAGGCGAGCACCATATCTTCAACCCGTTGCTCCTCACCCCGCATTAAAACCTCAACGCTGCCATCTTCGGCATTACGCACCCAACCTGAAATCCCGCCGATTTGCAAGGCTTGTTTTTCCGCCCAACGGCGAAAGCCCACACCTTGCACACGACCTTTGATTTTTATATAAACTTCTTTCATTGGCGCAAATATTTTTCAGCGCTGATAAGCGAATCTTTAATACTGTTGCGGCGCGCTTCCGCCACCGGTTCGCTACCCCATTTACGAGCCTGATATAACTCTTCCAGTTCTGAAAGCTCAAAAGCTTCCGTAGCGCTAATACGGCCCTTAATCATGGCAACCGCCAACAAAACCGAACGCATATTTAAAGCAGCGATATAAAAAGAAGTGAGCTCTTTATCCGATAGATTATCCAGATATTTTTTTAACTCATTGGCTGCGGCTTTACTGCTTGTATCAGTTTCAAGCGAAGTGGTCTGCTTAAAACGGGCATTTAAAGTATCATCAACCCATTTTAATATCGGCAACCATTTTTCCTGCTGTTCTTTTTTAACTTCTTTATCCGTGCTCCAAAACAGCAACACATCATTCAAGGCAAAGTTAACCAAGCGGTCAATAATTTCAGCGCGATGCTGCTTAATATCTTTTTCAACTTGTTTAAGGTTTTGTTCCATAATTACTTCCTCTTTTTAAACATGTTCAATACGTCTTTAGCGGTATCGGTTATAGCGTCCACACCGTCTGAAAGGGCTTTATCTGTGCTTTGATAAGCATTCTGACCGGCGGCTTTAACTCCGCTCGGCGCCGGAAACATACTTTGATATTCCGTTCCGCTTAACGCGGTATAACAAGGAGTTTCATCGGCATCAAGCACTAATTGCGATCCTAAAAAGGCAGGTCCCGCAGTGGCAACCCCTACCACATTTTTAATTACGGCGCTGTTATCTAAAGTGATTTTAGGATTCTGTACCGTTCCGGCAACTTTAACCAACGAAGACAAAGCCTGCGCCACATTGGTATCGGCAAGCTTGCCGTTAAACGGATGAATACTAAAGTTCAGCTTATCATTTTGCAAATTTAAGCTGCCATCGCTGACCACGGTTATTTGCTTGGAGTTAAAAGCAATGCCTTTCGGGAAAGTTACTTTGCCGTTGCTGATGTCGCCGCGAACAACCGCGCAAGTCAAGGATAAATTTTTATCAAGCTTTTGCAGTTTGAGAGTATTCAAAAGCTGAGTAACAAAATTGCCGGTTAAATAACGCAACGCGCCGGTCTGAATTTCAGATTCGCCGATTATCGTGATAACCTGCCCGTCCAAGCTTTCAACCAACTTGCGAACAGTTGCGCCCTGCCCGTGCAGATTAAGCTTAACCAGAGTATTACCGCCTGAAATAAAACCAAAGTTTTTATCATTGGTAACGGCAAGCGGAGTCCACAATTTTTGTAAAACAATATCTTTGCCGATAAGCGAGGCATTAAGCAAATTGCCATTAGCATTAAGGCTGATTGCACCGCTAATATTACCGTCACCGGCATTAAGATTGAGCGGCGAAACATTTAAAACCCCGTCATTTAAAGCGGCTTTCATGCTGATATTGCTTAAACTTAAAGTGCTGTCAATCACCAACTGTTTAATATCGGCGCTGACAACAGCATTTAACAAATTAAGCGCGCTTAAATCAAGCGGAGTATCCGGCACAAATTCAGCCGCGTGCGCACTGGCAATCAAATTAAAGTTAAACGCCGTGGTTTGAGGTTTAGCGGTTAAAGTTTGCAAATTAAGCAACTCGCTTTGCAGATTAGCGGTCACAAACGGCTTGCTTTGAGCCAAATCAGCGCTGACCGTACCGGTTAAAACATTGCCGTTAACATTAAGCGTGTTAACAGTTGCGTTAATCTTTTGCAAATTACCGTTAAAATCCGTGTTAATAAGCACATCGGGAGCACTGAAATTACCGCTCGGATTATGCGCTTGTAAATTACCGCTGAAACCTAAGTCAGCAAATATATCGGTTAAAACCACATCGGCTTTAGCGGTAGCGCCATAAGCTTTAACATCGGCTTTAACTGGATACTTCGCGGCTTTTTTAAGCAACGAATTAATTGAACCGGCAATAACAGTTCCGCTGATATTTTGATTATTAGCGTCAACATCAAACGCAATATTCAAATCAGAATCCATATCTTCGCTTTTAAGACTGAAAGTATTAATTACAATGTTTTCAGTTTTACCGGTTTGCATATCCTGATAAACAACTTTAGCATTTTCAATATTAAAGTTTTTAGCCACAAATCCGGCAAGCAACGGAGTAGCGGCAGCTTTAGCAGCCTTTTTGCTGTTATCTTCTTCAGATTGAAGCTGTTTTGTCGCAACCTTCTCTGTAAAATCCCAGTTAGGTATGCCATCAACATTAACAGCCAAATTAATTTCAGGGTCAATTAAATTTACGGTATTAATAACCACTTCTTTTTTAAGCAATGGTAAAATCGCAAATGAAACTTCAATATTCTTGGCGCTGACCATATTGGGGTTTTCCGCCCATGCGGCATTAGCAAATGAAACATCATTTAACACAATGGTCGGCACTAATGAAATTTTCAGTCCCGCCTCACCTGCCAACGACAATTTACGCCCGGTCTGTTCATAGGCAATTTTTTCGGCATACGATTTATACTTGTTCAAATCAAAGGTTTTAATAAAAATAAACCCGCCGACAACCAGCAGTAAAACCAAAAATATAACAGTTGCGAATACAAATTTAATAAATTTTTTCATGAGATTATTTCTCCTTAAAATTTAACCCTAAAAAGTTAATATCATTTTTAAAATAGTCTGGCAACGGCGCTTTGACAACCAGTTTTTTATTATAAACCGGTGATAAATCTATTTTATAGGCATGCAAGTGCAGCTTTGAGCTTAACTCCGGAAAGCGCTTGCGCGACTGCCCGAAATATTTACTATCGCCCAAAATCGGGCAGCCCGCGCATTCCATGTGAGCGCGAATTTGGTGCGTGCGTCCGGTCAAAGGCTCTGCTGTCAGCAGAGTAAATTTTTCGCCGACGGTATCCAAAACCTTAAACCGCGTTAAGGCTTTTTTACCCTCTTCGCTCGGCTCCATTTTTTCACCGACCTTATCCAGCGGAAAATCTATTTCACCTTCTGATTTTTTAAGCGCCCCGATAGCAAGTACCAAATACGTTTTTTGCAGCATGTGCTCGCGGAAAGCTTTGGTTAAAAGCTCGGCATAACGCCGATTGCGAGCCAACACCAAAATACCGCTGGTATCTTTGTCAATGCGGTGCACAAGCTTAGGTCTTTCAGAATTTTCAAATTTTAAGGCGTCTAACATACCGTCAATATGGCGGCTGGTATTAGTTCCTCCCTGCACTGCCAAACCTGAAGGTTTGTTTAAAACAATAATGTTGTCATCCTTAAAAATTACCATTGCCTGAATAAAATCAGTATCTGATTTTGAAACCACCGCCGGATTTTTAACCGCTTTTTCATTATCAAGCGGCGGAAGACGCAATTCTTGCCCCGCGCTTAAACGAGTATTGGCTTCGGCTTTTTTGCCGTCAATTTTAATTTGTTTGGTACGCAAAAGTTTTTGCAACCTGCCCAAAGTAAGAGAAGGATATTCTTTCAAAAACCAACGATTAAGCCTGATACCGTCATCTTCCGGTTTGATTTTTACAAAAGTAACGCCTGACATTATTTTCTCACAAAATTAGTATGAACGTGCTTTAGCCGCGCGCTTAACGGTTTTAACTTTACTTTTGCCGTTGAGCTTAAAGTTTAATTTGTGCAACACCTGATTAGCTTTAGCAGGAGTAATATTTTCCGGCAAAACTCCGTTTAAGCGCTCAATATGAGCATTATCTAAATTTTCCGATAACGCCTGCAAGCCGTTTTCAGCATTAACCACAACCGCGGCGCCATAAACCGCGGCATTTGCGATAATATCCGCCGATAAAGCATCGGCAGTTTGCGGATTTACAATCAACACATGATTATATTCAGTCATTTTTTATATCCTTCTTTTGTTTTTGTTGTTTTTCACGGCGCAGATTGTCAAAATAATCTATCCGTTTTTTAATTTCACGTTCAAAACCGCGCTCAACCGGATAATATAATTTAACCCGATTAATACCGTCCGGAAAATAATTTTGCCCCGAAAAGCCGTCTTCTAAATCTTGGTCATAAATATATCCTTCATTATAGCCCAACTGCTTCATCAGTTTGGTCGGCGCATTCAAAATATGCTTCGGCGGCATTAATGAGCCGGTTTTCTTGGCAAGGTCAAAAGCTTTGTGCATAGCCTTATAAACACCGGCTGATTTAGGCGCCGTCGCCAAATAAGCAACAAGCTGCATAATGGCAAGCTCGCCTTCCGGCGAACCTAAACGCTCATAAACTTCCGCGCAAGACAAAGCCTGCGTAACGGCATTAGGATCGGCAAGCGATACATCTTCAACCGAAAACCGAATAAGCCGCCGCAAAATATAACGCGGGTCTTCGCCCGATGAAAGCATACGCGCCACCCAATATAAAGCGGCGTCAACATCAGAACCGCGCAACGATTTATGCACCGCGGAAATAAGATTGTAGTGCCCATCGCGCCCTTTATCATAAACCGGCGCGCGAGAACGAATAATATTAACAATGTTATCTTTGTTAAAAACCTCGCCTTCTTTGGCATAAGCCCACACACTCTCCGCCAAATTAAGAATATAGCGACCATCGCCATCGGCGGTATCTTTCATTAACTGGCGCGCTTCCTCATCTACCGGCAACTTGCGTCCGATTTCCTTTTCAGCGCGTTGCAATAAAACCTCAAAATCATCAGAAGTAAGGCGGTTAAGCACAAACACCTGACAGCGCGAAAGCAACGCGGCATTAAGTTCAAATGACGGATTTTCCGTAGTGGCGCCCACCAAAATTACCGTGCCGTCTTCAACATAAGGCAAAAAGCCGTCTTGCTGCGATTTATTAAAGCGATGAATTTCATCAACAAACAGTAAAGTGCCTTTGCCTTGAGTGGCGCGGCGTTCTTGAGCATACTGAAACACGCGCTTTAAGTCCGCCACACCGGAAAAAACGGCGGAAATTTGCTCAAAATATAAATTGGTATGTTCGGCAATCAAGCGGGCAATGGTAGTTTTGCCGCACCCCGGAGGTCCCCACAAAATAAAGGAAGAAATTTTGCCCGAAGCAAGCATGCGTCCGAGCGGAGCATTAGCCCCGACAATATGATCCTGCCCCACAACCTCTGCTAAAGTTTGCGGGCGAAGCCTGTCGGCTAAAGGTCTTTTGACCTGATTTGAAAAAAGCGTTTCTTCCATAATTTAAGTTATAATATCCGGATAAATTTTCAGTATCCGAATAATAACACAAATTTTATTTTCAACAACACTTATTTTGCAGATTTTTAAATAAATTTAACCGCGGCCGCCTTCACCGCGCGAACGCATCATTTGCGCGGTTTTCATCATACCGGCGGAGCGATCGGTTTCCGATTTTGCATTTTGTAAAAATTTTTCTTTAGCCTGCCTCAGCTGCTCTTCTTTTTCACGGCGTTTAGCCTGTTCATAACCTTCATAATCGGTTAAATCCACCGTTTTTTCCTCTTTTTGTTCTTCCATGCGCATTTCACGCACTTCACGTTTGCGCGCCTCAATTACGCGGCGCATTTCGGCATTATGCTCTTTAGCCAGATTATCTTGCTTTTCTTCCGTCACTTTATGGAATTGCTCCATAATTTCCTCATCTTTGGGTTCAGGTTTTCCGGCAATGGCGCGATAAATCTGCTTGCTTGATTTCAAAAGCTGTTCCACCGTAATTCCAGGATGCTTAGTTAAATCAAGCGTACCGGCGGAACCGCGCCCGTTAAACAATGGACTGAAATCAATTCCTCGCATCCGCGAACGTTTCTTTTTAGGAGCCAAAATTTGCTTTAATTCCTTTGGGGTCGGCATACGCCCTAGAGCCTGCGCGATTTGCTCAACGCTGATAATGCACTCGCTTAAATCAAGCTCAAAAATATTAACGCCGGTAAAATCAACGCCGGTAAAATCAACCCCGCGCAAATTAACATACCGCAAGTCAATTTTTGAAAAATCAAGCAACGTTAAATTCATGCGGGCTAAGTTAAGTTTATGCGGATAATAAACCGCCAAATATTCCACCAAAGCCTGCAGCTCTTCAATGGCGAGGCGGTCCATTTCAACATTTAACAAAATGGCGTCTTGAATATCGGCGTCAACCAAAACAACGCCGTTCATTTTGGCGTCGGTAAAGTTAGTGCCGCGTAATTTAGCCGATGAAAAGACCGCGCCGTTTAAGTTGGCGCCGGACAAATCAGCGCCGGACAAATCAGCTCCGGTAAAATCCGCCCCTTCCAAGTTAGCCTTGGAAAAATCGGTTTCTTTTAAATCTGAACCTGAAAAGCTGGCGCCTTTTAAATTTTCGCCGTTATATTTGCCGCCGCGCAAAACTTTGCCGCTGAAGTTAAAATTATTATCAAGCGGAACACGCTTGGGAGCATCGGTATTCTGCGTATCGGTAATTTCTGAAATCGCCTGCCATGAAAAGCTGTTTTTATACATCTGATTAACATCAAACACTTGCCCGTCGCGCGCGGCGCGAGCTTTTTCACGTATTTCGTCAAAACTAAATTTCTTTTTCATATCAGCCATTATTACCAGCCCCGATTTTAATTGAAGATATAATAGCCTAATTTTTACCTTTTTACAAACAAAATTTTAAGGTCTGTTTTTCATCAAGCGCAGTTTATATTTAAGCACTCTTTTTTGATTTTTAAAATGCTCTTTTACCTCGCCCCGGGTCAAAAGCGCCAAAATTTTATACAAACGATACATTAAACGCGCCGATAAATATTGCAAACGATTGACATTATCCATAACTTTAAGTTCCGATATAACCGCCTCATAACAATATTGCTTAAATATTTTTTGATAGAAAGGCGATTTACGCGCATATTGCCACCAAACATCGGCAAAAAGTCCGCCAATCATTTTCCACGGCTTGCCCCTGCCGGTAAAATGAATAATTTTAACCTGCGCAAACGGCAAATCATATTTGTCCCGAATTGATTCTTTATCATTATGGATTTGATAATTCCACCCTTTATCAAGCAACTTAACTTTATGATACAAAACACTGTTTAAAATATCCTGATCATGAAAAAATAACTCATTTTTGCAAGCCGCTTCAAACATACGATTTAATTTTGACTGCAAATTAAAATGTTCAATATCAAACAGCGCCATACCGGCATTAAAATAATCTTGCCAGCTATCAATTTGCAAAAGTTTTTTTGCTTCATCCGGATTGTTATCATAAAATCCGCTGTCCGACGACCAATCATCCGCCAAAAACAAATCACGCACGGCAACGCATAAATTGCCGTCAAAATTTTGGTTAAACATTTCGGCAACGTCAACTGTTGTCACCATATCAGAATCTAAATATAAAACTTTAGAAAAGTTTTTGAAAATCGCAAAAATAAAAACTCTGAAATAAGTGCTGATGTCAAGGTCACGCACCGACCATTTGTTAAGCTTATAATCACTGATATATTTTTTCACATTATAAAAGCGCAAAGAAAAATTTTTTAACTTGGCAAACTGTGATTGTAAAATTTGTTGATTTTTACGGGTTATATCCTGATGCAACACCACAATATCATAGTTATTATCAGCGCGCGCATTAGCTATTATTGAAGCAAACATAACAGACATATACGGAACAAACGCATTATTACAATTAAAGACCAAAGCCACATTGTTTCGTTCAAACGCCGGATACAATTCTGATGCCATTATTTTATCCTTTTCAGAGCAATTTAGTATCAATGGTATCAATACAAAAAATCTCCCATGCGGGAGTTTAGATGCCTAAGTGATAGTCCTTTCAGGTTACCAAAAAAACTCTCCCTTGTGGGAGTTTTTTTGGTGCTCTGAAAAGAAACGCTAAGTAAAAAAGCAAGCAATCTTGCTTTTTTATCTGCAAGTTCTTTGGAACATCTTAACGAGCAAGGAAAGTGTCAACGACCGAAGCGAGTTTAGATGCCTAAGTGATAGTCCTTTCAGGTTACCAGAAAAACTCTCCCTTGTGGGAGTTTTTTTGGTGCTCTGAAAAGGACTTGAACCTTCACGGGAAAACTCCCATAAGTACCTGAAACTTACGCGTCTACCAATTCCGCCATCAGAGCATGCTTCTTTAATAAAAAGTTTTTGACCATAAGTCAACACTTTCTTTTAAAAAAGATGATATGAATACAAAATTAATGCCGCGCCCAAAATTACCCGATAAACCACAAACGGCATATAAGTTGATTTTTTAAGCCATTTCAGCATCACAAAAATCACCGCAAACGAAGCAAAAAATGAGAACAACGCCGCATCGGAAGCCAATAATATCTCCGCCTGATTGCCCTGCTTAAACAAGCGATACCCTTCCAGCGCGCCCGCCGCCAAAATAGTCGGCACCGAAAGCAGCATTGAAAACTTAGCGGCGTCGCTGCGATTAATCCCTAAAAAGCGCGCCATCGTAATGGTTATACCTGAGCGGCTCGTACCCGGAACCAGCGCCAAACACTGCGCAAGACCTATAAAAATTGCGTCTTTAATTTGCAGGTCATTAATTTCGCGGTCGGTTTTTCCTTTTTTATCGGCATACCATAACAACAAACCGTATAACAAAATTGTCCAACCGATGAGCGCCGGCGTGCGCGCCCAATTCATACCATAATTACGAAGTAAAAACCCAACCAACAGCGCCGGAAGCGAAGCGATTACAATCAAATACGCCAATTTATTACCATTATCATTAAAATCAGGCAGCAACCCGCGCTTAAACACTCCGCAAAACATTTGCCCGAACGTTTTATAAAAATACAAAACCACCGCCGCTAAGGAGCCGATATGCAAAGCAATATCCACCCCTATCCCCTGATCCGGAAAATCAGTAAAGGCTGAAAACAAAATTAAATGCCCCGACGAGCTCACCGGTAAAAACTCCGTTAACCCTTGCACAATCGCGAGCCAAACAAGTTGCAGCGTGGTCATAATTTTTAATCCTTACTCTGATGATAAACTGCGCACTGCGCTGATATTAACTCCGTCAGCGCATGCGGGCGAAACCGCACATTATTATATGATGCGCCCCAATGCAAATGCGGACCGGTGGCGCGTCCGGTTTTGCCTACATAGCCTACCACCTGCCCTTTTTTAATATATTCGCCTTCTTTTACGGCTGCTTTTTTAAGATGCATATAAATAGTCTGCAACCCCATGCCATGGTCTAAAATCACCATATTGCCGCCGTAAAAATAATTACTGCCGTTCAGCACAACATAACCATCGCCCGCGGCTTTAACCGGCGTTCCCTCCGGTGCTGCAATATCCGTGCCGCTGTGCGGACTTTTCGGCACGCCGTTAAAAATACGCTGATTGCCGAAATTACCGCTGATTGCGCCTTTAAGCGGAATATCAAACCCGCCTTTCCAACTTTTATTTTCCATATTAAGCGTAGTTAAAGCGCGCCGCACATCGGTTTGTTCGCGCGCAATTTCCGCATTATCTTCTTTGGACGGAGTAACTTTGCGCTGCTCCACACCTTTTATGCTCTGAATATCCCATTTGTTTTTGGCAACCGGCAAAACATAGTCCGTAACTTTGCCGTTTTTATCGGTAACAGACAGCGTAACTGTTGAAGCCTCATCGCGCCCCAGTACCAATAAAAACTCGCCATTTTCCGCCATCGGAAGCGGCTTGCCGTTTAATGCTGCCGCCTTTGCTTCAGCTCCGACATCGGCTCGTAAAATTTCGCCTTGCCGCAAAACCCCGCAAAGCTTTAAGCCTTCTGCTTTAACCGGCGCCGCTAAGGCTAAACTACTTAATATCAAACAAATCAAACTGCTGCGCATCACGATTTTCCACCACTCTGGTTTTAACAATTCCGTCAATAAACCTAACATTAAGCTCGCCGCTGCGTTTGGCATGCGTTGTGTCATACATGGTTTTATAATGCCGGTCGGTAACCCATGCAAACCCGCGTTTAAGCACCGATTCTACTGAAACGCTTTCCATACGCGCCGTCAAATTTTTTAAGGCGGTGCGGTTTTTATCAAGCAAATTGTTGATGTAATAAGGTTTTAAGCCAAGCACATCAAGCTGCTGTTTTTTAGCGCTCAAACAATTTTTAACCGCCACAACCAGCCGCTCGCACCTATCGTCTAATTTTTGCTGATTTTCAAGCACAATCTGCTGCAAATTAGGAATCCCGCGCCCTAAGCCTTCAACCATTTGCTTATATTCGCCAATGAGCCGACTGATTGCGTTAAGCCGACGGTTGTTAAGCGATGAAAGCTGCAGAATAAGCTCGCTTTTTACCGGCACGGCAAATTCCGCGGCTCCGGTCGGAGTCGGCGCCCGCAAATCGGAAACATAGTCAATCAGCATTGTGTCGGTTTCATGCCCAACGGCGGAAATAAGCGGAATTTTAGAATCATATACCGCTCTTATCACCACTTCTTCATTAAACGGCCATAAATCTTCCAGGCTCCCGCCGCCGCGCGCCACAATCAAAACATCAGGTTTTGGGATTGCTCCGTTCTCAGGCAAATTGTTAAATCCTTTAATCGCCGCCGCAATTTTATCAGCCGCGCCTTCGCCTTGTACCAAAGTCGGCCAAACGATAATACGAGTTGGAAAACGGTCGCGCACCCGATGAATAATATCGCGGATAACCGCGCCGGTCGGACTGGTAACCACCCCGATAACCCGTGGCAAGTACGGAATTTGTTTTTTATGCGCAGCGTCAAACAAACCCTCGCGCAAAAACTGCTGTTTACGCTCTTCCAAAAGCTTCAGCAACGCGCCGGTTCCGGCAACTTCCAAACGTTCAATCACCAGCTGATACGATGATTTTCCGGCAAAAGTGGTAATTTTTCCGGTAGCGACAACTTCAAGCCCGTCTTCAATTTTAACCGGAAGCGCCGCCGCCACTCCGCGCCAGCAAACCGCCGCCAACATAGCGTTCTCATCTTTTAATGACAAATACCAATGCCCGGAATCCGCCCGTTTGGCGCCAAAAATTTCACCTTTCACTTTAACCAGCGAAAAGGTGGTCTCAACACAGCGCTTAACCGCAAACGAAATTTCACTTACTGTATATTCAACAATATCCATTTTTTAACCTCTGAGCCTATTGTAGCCTCAAACAACAGAGATGCAATATTTTATATGCCTTACCAACAAAAAAGATATTGCAATTAAGGCTCTTTGCTTTTAATATATTTAACAAATCTGAAAGGAGAATCAAAAAATGGCAAAAGCACCTATGGTAAAACCTTTGAGCAAATCAGCCGTCGGCGGCAGATTAAGCTTTATTTTCAGCATATTTAAATTTTTGAGTTTTGATTTAGCGGCGTTTTTTGTATCTAAAGCCGATGAAGCCAAAGAAGGTCTGTTTAATTCTAAAGGCAATTCCCGCGAATAGGAGATTAATATGGAAGACATTGCACCCTTACCGGCAAGTTTTTTCTTTGATAAAATCGGAGTTATTATTAAAATTGAAATGAACGCCGATTATGTGTTCAGAGGCGAAGTTGTTTATGACGGTCGCAACCAAATAATTTTAAACCGCAACGACAAACAATTTTACCTGCTCAGCAAAATTGCGCCGGTGATTCGTAAAAAAATCTTAAAAAGCAAATATATTACCGTTGCTGAAGAATTTAACGATGAAATTGTTCAGGCTTATGACATATCTGTCCGGATTGTTGATGAAATTCCGGGTGCGGATACTTATGAGGCTGAAATGCAAAAATACGTTGAAAACCTCAAAAAGACTTTGGGCGAAGATAAGCTTAAAGAAATGCAGCGCGAGGCAATTCACTCATTTGCCAAATTAGTCGCCTGAATTTAATGTTAAGTCGCAACTTTGCATCCGCCGCCAACACGGCGGATTTTTGTACAACTTATACACAGCACGGACTCGTAAATATTGCAAAAAAAAAAACGCGAGCTAAAATCTTTTCAAATTAACATTTTGAAAGGATTTTAGCTCATGTATACATATTTTAGCCGTTTTTTACACCACACACTGCCACACTCCGATGCAAAATTACAGTCCACCCCTATGTTGTCACCATCGGGCTTGACCCGATGGTCCAGGTGGAACAAATTTGCTACTTGCTTTGACCTGGACACTCCGATCAAGTCGGAGTGTGACAAAGTGTGTGCTGGTCGGTCTATGGTGGAAATGCTTGGTGTCCTTGCTATCATCGGTGTCCTCTCCGTTGGGGCTATTGCCGGTTATAGCAAAGCAATGTTCAAATACAAACTTAACAAACAGTCTGAACAACTAACGCAGGTCTTGAACAGTATCACCCGCCTCTCCCACAGCTTTAATAACTTAACTGAATATACCAATATGTTTCCTTATCTTATCAAAATGGGCGAAATTCCGACTGAAATGATTAAAAAAGGACATACTGCCTATATTTTTGACGTTTTTAATAACAGTTATTATGCAACCATACAACCTCAATCAATGGCAGATACTGAAAAAGTAAAAGGTGTAGCGGCGCTGTTTGTAGAAATGCCGCTTACAACAAAGAGCACTGAAAATTTGTTAATGTGCCAAAATATTTATAACAACATTAAAGAAAACAGCGGCAATATTTACTATGTGTATTCTTCAAGCGGATACAAGACTGACGATTCCCGAAGAGGTGTATTTTACGGCGATAAATATTGTACCGACAATTTATCATGCCTTAAAGACCTTACTGTTGAAAAATTATCCGAAGAATGCTCGCGCCATTTTGGCAACAAAAGTGATGGATCTATTGCCGTTTTATGGAAAATGTAATTTACAAAACGCCTTAAATTCTGCCATTTTGCACACATATATAAAAAGTTATACACAAATTATTATCACTTTTTATATATTGCTTGCAAATTAAAGAATCCGTGTTATAAGTATAATTGTAAATAAAATCTTCTTAAAATGTGCTTCCTCATATCGCAAGGTGTGGGGAAGTTTTTTTATTTAATCTCAATATATTTGGCAATCTCTGCTACAATCGCCTCCGCGTCATCATCGGTCATCGCATAAAGCGGAACCGAAAACTCCCCGTACGGCGATTTACCGCTCATATATTGCATAAAACGCTTATGATATTTAACCCCGTCTTTAACCTTTAATAAAATAATATCACGGTGCAAACAGCCGGGAATCAATTTATGTTCGGCCGATTCTATATCGCCCCAATTAAGCTTGGCATTATGATCAATTTTAATGCCTTCATCATCAATCTGCGCCAAGCACTGCGGAAATACCACCACATAAAGCGTAGCCGAAAATGAAATTAAGCATAACACTGCCACCAAGCTCACAAACCACATATACTGCGGCATATAGTTGCCGACCATAATTACCGCGCTTAGTAAAACCGCGTTCAGCAGCAACAATTTTTGCAATTTAATATTATCATAATAAAACTTAACCATATAAGCCTCCTTATTCTTCCTCAGGTAATTGATGATTATCTATTGAATATCCGGTTGCCCGAACAGTGCGGATATAATCCGGACCAAATTTGTTTAATGCGCGGCGCAAACGCCTGATATGCACATCAACCGTGCGCGATTCCACATAAATATTATCTCCCCACACGGTTTTTAACAATATCTCGCGTGAAAAAACTTTTTGCGGCGATTCCATCAGCATTTTCAAAAGCCGAAATTCAGTGGGACCCAAATGGATATAATTTTCACCTCTGAAAACCTTTTTGGCGGTTAAATCCATTCTTATATCTTCAAACACAAGCTCTTTTACCGGCACAATTTCAGGCGCGCGGCGCAAATTAGCCTTAACCCGCGCCATCAACTCCGGCACTGAAAAAGGCTTAGTCACATAATCGTCCGCGCCGGCGGAAAGTCCTTTAATTTTATCTTCTTCCTGCCCTTTGGCCGTCAGCATAATAATCGGAATATTTTTAATATCCGGCTTAGAGCGAATAAGCTTGCAAATTTCAACCCCTGAAAGCTCCGGCAGCATCCAGTCAAGCAAAATCACTGACGGACATGTTTTTTCAACCTGCCCCAAAACCCTGTTGCCGCGCGATTCTATCACCACATCATAGCCTTCTTTTTGCAGATTATACTTTAAGAGCAATGCGAGCGCTTCTTCATCTTCAACTACCATAACTGTTGCCATCATCATTCTCCTTTAGCGCAGCGATTCAATATTTTTGCGATAATCAGCCCCGTCAAAAACCGTTGTTCCCGCTACCAAAATATCAGCTCCGGCGGCAACGCATTCCGCCGCCGTCAGCGGATTAATCCCGCCGTCAACTTCAATTTTAATATCGCGCGAGCCGATAAGCTCCTTAACTCTTGCAATTTTTTCAAGCTGCGAGGTGATAAAGCTTTGACCGCCGAACCCGGGGTTTACCGTCATAATCAAAATCACGTCAATTTTATCCAAAACATATTGCAAAACTTCCTCTGAAGTTGCCGGATTTATTGAAACGCCAACCTTGCAGCCAAGCTCTTTAATTTTGCTCAAAGTGCGGTCTAAATGCGGGCAAGCTTCAGCATGCACCGTCAACACATTAGCGCCCGCTTTAGCAAAAGCTTCCAACATTTTATCAGGATTTTCAATCATCAAATGCACGTCAAGCGGTAATTTAGTACAAGCGCGCACACTTTGAACCACCTTTGGACCAAAAGTTAAATTAGGCACAAAATTACCGTCCATCACATCGCAATGGATTAAATCGGCGCCCGCTTTATCAAGCGCCGTCACTTCTTCCTTTAAGCGCCCAAAATCTGACGAGAGTATGCTCGGAGCAATCAAAACCATAATATCCTCCTGACTTATTATAATAAATAAAGCATAACTTAAAAAACTTAAATACTCGTAAAAATTATTTCCGCGGCGTTGATTTTGTTAAACGCGCAATTATTTAAAACGCAGTGCAACAACCTTAAAATATGAAAGGATTTTATCATGGGAGAAATGGCTCAAAAAATCGTTGGCGTAAATGTTAAAGACTTGCTGACAATTTTAAATCAGGCTTATGCGGAAGAATGGCTCGCTTATTATCAATATTGGCTTGGCGCCAAAGTTGCGGTCGGAACGCTGCGCCCCGCCGTTGCGCGTGAATTTAACGAGCACGCCGAAGAGGAATTAAAGCACGCCGCTCTGCTTGCCGAACGCATTTTACAGCTTGGCGGAACTCCGCTTTTAACCCCTGATGACTGGAGCAAAACCGCGCGCTGCCAATATGACGCGCCCCAAAAGCCCGATACTAAAACTTTAGTTACGCAAAATTTGGCTTCTGAGCGTTGCGCCATTAACCGCTACCAAGAAATTTGCGATATGTGCTTTGGCAAAGACCACCAAACTTTCCATATTGCCCGCCATATTCTTAAAGAAGAACTTGAACATGAGCAGGAAATGGAAGACTTTTTAGCCGACTTTGCCACCCCGCTTTAATAAGCCCTGACATTTGTACTCACACTTTCAACCGCCGCCATGGCGGTTTTTTAAACAAAAATATTGACAAATCAACACAAAAAACGCAAAATACTAAAAAATCAAGCAAGGAGTATATTAATGTCCGAAAATAAAAACACCCAACTTGTCAATACTCATGGCGAGCCGATAAAATCAACAACTGTACGTTTGCCGATTGCCGCCCGCAATAAAACCGTGCTCACATTTATAAAACACTACCTCCAAAGCCCTGAAAATGAGCAGTTTATCACCACAATGGCGCCGTTTGCCACGGTTACGCCCGAAGGTAACATTGCCTTTTCCGCCAATGATGAAGTGTTTCAGGTTGCATGCTTAACGTATGGCGCGCATGACATCATCAACAAAGCGCTTGATGAAGATTTAACTGATGCTTACAAGCTTTTGCTTGAGTTGGCTGACCTGCCTGAATACAAAAAAGACAACAGCTTGGCTGAATTAACCACCGACGACATTGACCTTATTTATGACCATTACGCTCTGGTGCCTGAAATGCAGACCGCGGTTGAAATGTGCCGCATTCAAGGCGATATTACCTGTTTTTTAACCGGAACCAGTCAAAAAGCCTCCACCTCATATCAGGTAAACTTAATTGAAGAGCGCTTTGAAGACATTGCCGATTCGCTTGATTTTGAACAGCGCGCCGCCGGATATTACAACATATCCATGATGCACCGCGCCATTTTGCTTGAAAACGAGCACTACGACCCTGATGAAAACAGCTCTGAAAAAGAGTGCTTAAAAAAGGTGTTGGAATACACATCTGACTACAAAAAGATAAACTACTGCGTTAACCGCTTGGGCGATTCGTTTAAAGACCAAAGCTTTATCCGCGCCGCTTATCGCCGTTCATTAACTGAAACTGACGTCCCGACAGATTTATACAAAATCAACACCGCTTTGGCACAAAGTTACTTAAAAGATTATAAACCGCTTGCCGGATTTGTAACCAACGCCACCCGGCACAGCCCAAACACTGAAAAATTACAGCGCGCCGAACTTTATTACAAACAAGCTTTGCAATACGCGCAAGAGCCTGAAAAAATAAACGTGCTTAAAAACATTGCCAAACTTCAGCTTTCGCAAGGCAATTATGACGAGTGGATGCAAACCAAAACCGATTTAGCCATGAAATATTTAAAAAATGAAGAGCGGGTCAACACCCTGCTTGAAATTGCCGGCAAAACCACTGAATTTAAACAGGCTTATTTAGAACGCGCCTTAAAAGAAGCCGCTTCTTCCCGCAAAATTTTAAAACCGCAGAAAACCGTGCTCTTAAATAAAATCGCGCACCGGCTGCGCCCGATTTACCGCGAACAAAACAACGCGGAGGGGCTTGCCAAACTCAATAAGCTCACCGGCAACCAGAGTATTACCCCCCCCCGAAAACTAACCTGTCCGTTGCAAAAATATTCCAAGCATCGTTAAATATAAAAAACTCCCTTTTCAGGGAGTTTTTTATTGCGCAATTAAAATTTTACAAATCATCGGTAAAAACATTTTTCTTGATATGCTTAACTCTGGCCTCATAATCGCGTGAAATATCTTCAATCTCATCATCTGCTTCAAACACCATAACCGATTCGGCTTTTTGCAATATCGGCACCACTTTTTCATTCAAAAAATCAAATAAAATCGTTTCATGTTCGCCGCGGTAAAAGGTGGCGTGATTACCGCCGTCATAAAGCAAAAACGGCGATTCGGGCTCCGTATCGCGCGCTTTAATTATAAAAACCAAAGGTCCTTCATTAGTAATAATCACACTGTAATCATTTTCATGCCGCATTATTTGGTCCACTCTTTACCTTTTTTAATTAAATTTTTTTCTAAATCCGCCACGCCTTTTTGCACGGCTGAAAACGCCGCCTTGCCGATTCCGAGTTTAGGAGCTGAAACAAAACTGTCCGCCAGATTAACGGCGCCGTTTAACACCACCTCTGAGGCGCTCAAGCCCCACTTGGTGAGTTTTGCCGCCACTCCCGCGGTAACCAAAACCGCTCCGGCTGTTCTTTTAGTAACTTTTTTCAAATTCATTTCGCCCTCCGTTATTAAAAATATACGGCATTTTTATTTTTTGTCAAATTTTATCTTGCATTTAAAATTTTTTAGCGTATACTCGCTTTTACAAACTAATTATTAACCTAAACTAAAAATGAAAATCTCGGCATCCGCATAACTGCTTTTACGCCTTATGCTTTATGCCTGCAGAAATGTACCTATGACCTATGGAAAAGCTAGGCACGATCATCAATATGTACTGTACTCAACTCATAAGAGCGGTTAATTTCGTTACTTGCTTTTTTCATAGGAGCTAACCTGAAACTCAAGCCAAAGACCTTCTAACCTGTCTTTGGCTTTTCTCTTATTTAAACGCATATCCTTTAACCATCAGCTCCGTTACATAAAAGTACCGGCACAAGCCTGAAATTTTGCCGCCGAGCTTAAAATCGGCAATTTCTCCGGGGTAAGCGCGGTTTTAAAATCAATATCCGCAAACTCGCCCACCGGATTCCAATCAAGCAAAAAGCCTTTCATATAAACAATATCGCCCTTGCGGATAGTATCAAACCCGCGCCGAATTGCCGTGCTCGCCGGTATAACATGGCTGTTGCTGACTTCATCATAATTAACCGTAGCTCTATCAGCCGAACTCCACCGCCATGTCATCACCCGATATTCGTGACCGACTTTAATCTTCTGCCAGTTGCCGTCCGCCGCCGTTTCCCCGATAAACAAGCTTATGTCTAACGGCGAAACCGCATTATAAAGCGCATTAAGCTGTTGTTGCGATCCTTTAATGCCAAAATAAAATGAGCGGTCATAAATATCAACATACACCACGCGCCCTGTCACCTGATATTCGGCTCTAAAGCTAAGCACCGCCTCATATTTGCCAAAACTCGCGGCTTGTTTATATTCTTGCGGCAGCATGGTAATTTGCTCAAATAAAGGCTCCTTGCTGAACTCTTCCGCCTTGCTCCCGTAAATATGCTGAATCAGCGGCACTTTGCCGAAAGTATAAACGGCAACCAATAACACCAGCGCCACTGCAGCGCACAAATATTTTTTATCTTGCATTAAACCTGTCCTCAAATTTTATTTGCTGATACTAATAAAAAACCGCCCGATTTGCAATCGTTTAATTTTTAAGCCTCTTTTAGCACCTTAATTCTTTACAAATGCGCAAATTTATTATATAATATCTGATATATGTATGGGAGTATGGTATCATGCGTACAGTTGCTATTTTAATGTTTTCATTGTTTATAACCTTAAACGCAAATTCCGCCTTGGCTTTAACCTGCAAAAGCGGCTCTGCTGATTGCTCGTCTTCCAGCGCTTCTGACTGCACCGCCTTAGGCTATGCCAACACCGATACCGCCAACTGCAAACACTATCTATACTGCCCTTTTAACACTGCTTACAAAGCCTGCATTGCCGTAACTGACAGCAGCACCGGAACTGATTGCTCTGATTATCCGTTAACTGAGTGTCCTGAGCACGGTGTTTGCAGCAAATGCCCCGCTGATGAAACCTACAAAAAATTAACCGGATGCGAAACCGGCTACACTCTTAATGCCTCCGGTGAGTGTGTCCAAAATACTGTTTCTTGTCCTGATGGCTATTCCGCTGATATTAAAAGCGTTGCTGATTGCGGCAACGGCTTAATAGGCGATAAAGGTTGGACCTTCTCTTCCTCTAACGGCTGCGGCAAATGCACCGAAAGGTCTTGCTCCGGTAATGCTAATTACACTTCCATAGAAACATGCGGTAATAATACAGCCGCCGGTGGATGGAAGTACAGCTCTTGTTACTATGGTGATGAACTGCGCGGAACCTGTACTCCTAAATCTTGTGAAGACTACAGCGGTGCTGGAGACAGCTATTTCTCATACAAAAATAATGATATATGCAAAACCGAACAATTTTATCTCGGTGACTATCCTGAAACTTGTTACACTTGTCAGCCATGCGCATGGTTTGATGGTAATTTTACTAGTCAATCAATATCATCATGTTATCAATGGTGTGAACCCTTAGCAGGTATGCTTACCAGCCCAACAATATATGCTGTTAATCAGCCTGTTGATATGGCGTCTTATGGATATGAAGGCACCTGCTATACAGCATCACCAGATACTAATGGTACTTGCTGTTGCACGCCAAGTGGTGCCGAAGCTATGGGTGTATGCTTATAACAATTAATTCATACTAAAAACTCCGCCGAATAATCGGCGGAGTTTTTTTTACAAAGCATAAAATTTTACAACCGGCATTTAACTCCATTAAAATCGCCGGTATAGCAGTGTTTAAGCTCAAAGTCAGCGTTTAGCTTATTGTTAAACCACGTGCGCTGCCGCTTGGCATATTGGCGAGTGTGCAGTTTGGCGTTAAACACCGCCTCATCAAGAGAGCATTCACCTTTAACAAACGCCATCAGCTCCGGCACACCCAAAGCCTTCATCGCCGGTAAATCCACGCTTAAATCAAGACCAGCCAAATACTCAATTTCTTTTAACGCGCCCTGATTTATCATTTTATCAAAACGCAAGTAGCACCGCTCGTCAAGCTCCGCAACCGGCGGACAAATTTTAATCACCGTAAATTTTGCTTCCGGCAGTTTTTTTATCATCGGCATTTGGTGCCACTCGCTTAACGCCTTGCCGGTATGGAGCCAAACTTCATACGCGCGCCGCAAGCGGGTTGTATCATTAACGCTTAGCCGCGCCGCCGTCTGCTCATCAACTGCTTTTAACAAATTATACAGATGCAAATTACCGTGCTGTTTTATAATTTCCGCCACTTGCTCGCGAATATCAGCCGGAGTTTCCGGTATCGGAGTAGTGCCGTTAATCAAGTTATCTAAATACAATCCGGTTCCGCCGACCACCACCGGAGTTTTACCCTCGCTCCACAGCTGGTTTATCACTTCCGCGGCGCGGTTAAGCCAATCAACCACATTGCCCCGCACCTGCGGTTCATAAATTTCAAACAAATAATGCGGCACAATCTGCCGTTCCGCTTCATCAGGGCAAGCTGAAATTATCGGCATATGCTTATAAACCTGCATTGAGTCGGCATTAACCACCGCCCCATGCAAAAATTTTGCCGCGTCAATCGCAAGCGCTGATTTGCCGGAAGCGGTCGGTCCCGCAATTACAATTACTTTATTTTCCGACACGCCGCGTTCTCCACCAACTTTTTACATAATTCCGGATACGAAATTCCCGCGTATTTAGCCTGCTCCGGCACCAATGAAAGCGGCGTCATTCCGGGATTGGTATTAATTTCCAAAAACACCACGCCATCCTCATCGTTATACCTGAAATCAGAACGCGAGAGCGTATTGCACCCCAACAGCTTATGGATTTTTTCCGCATATTCCATCGCCGTTTTTGCCGTGCGCTCATCAATTTCCGCCGGCAGAATATGCATGGTCGCCCCGTTGGTATATTTTGCTTTATAATCATAAAATCCTTTAACCGGACGCAATTCTGTTACTCCGCAAGCTTTGCCGTCAATCACCGCCACCGTAAGCTCTTTACCGGCAATATATTTTTCCGCGAGCAGCTCGCAAGCCTCATCGTCGTAACAAACTTTGCTTTCATCTTCTTTGTTTTTAACAATAAACACGCCCACGCTGGAGCCGTCGCTTTGCGGCTTTATCACATACGGAAAATCCATACCCGCGCCGCGCTTTTTAAATTCGCCGTAAGTCAAAGTCTGATAATCCGCGGTTTTAATCCCGTTCATGCGGCAAATTTCTTTGGCAAGCAATTTGTTCATACCTAAAAATGATGCCGCCAAGCCGGAATGCGTATACGGAATTTGCAACATATCCAAAAATCCCTGAATCTCACCGTCTTCGCCCCAATTTCCGTGCAAGGCGTTAAACACCGCGGCGGGCTTTTGCTCCTGCAAAACTTTCAAAAACTCCGGCACTGAAGTTAAATCATGCTCAATAACATTATACCCGCATTCGCGCAAGGCTTCCGCCACGCCTTTGCCGCTAACCAGACTAACCTCGCGCTCGGCTGAAAACCCGCCGGATAATACTAAAATTTTTTCAGGCATCATTTTTTCCTTTATTCTTGCAAATTTTTTGCTAGTATAGCCTCAAACTTTTAAGAAAGCATAAAACAATGAAAAATATCGCCGCTTTTTTACTTTTTATCTGCCTGCTGCCCTCTACCGCCTTCAGCGCCGGCATTGAGCATCAGCTAAACGTGCGCATCGGCTTTTTTGACGCGGCTCGCGTTAATATGAATTATGACTTAACCGGCAACAAATATAATTTTTCATCAGCGGTTGCCACCGCCGGAACCTTTGCCGATTTATATGAATTTAACGCCTCTTATTCTTCCTCGGGTATTTTAAAAAAAGATAAAGTAATTACACAAAATTATAACTACGTTACCAAAAACAAATCGCACACCCGCACCAAACAATTAGTGTTTAATAAAAACGGCGTTATAAGCCACCGTTTAAGCACCAAAGACGGCGAGCCCAAGCGGGTTGACATAACTCCGCCTCAAATACCTTTTGACGCGTATGATATGCAAACCGTGTTCGCCGTTTTAACCCGCCAAATTACCTCCAGCCAATTTTGCGATATGGAAAAGGTTATTTTTGACGGCAAAAAAACATATAAAATTGTTATTAACGATGAGGGCAAAGAAACACTAACCGACCCTGAAATTACTTTTAACGGTGAGGCGCTTAAATGCTCCATGCACATCACCGCTCTTGACGATGAAGGCGATAATGATTTATTATGGAGCACAACTGCCGACCGACCGGTTTATTTTTGGATTTTGCATGATAAAAAATCCGGTCTGCCGTATTTAGCTAAAATTGAAATAAAATCAACCCCGTTGGGCAAACTTAAAGCGTACACCACCGCTATTGTTGCAAAGGATTAACACCATGAAAAAATCAGAACTTTTACTTCCTGCCGGCTCATTAGTCAAATTAAAAACCGCCATTATGTACGGCGCCGACGCGGTTTACGCCGGAACTCCGGACATGAGCCTGCGCACACAGTCAAAATTTTCGCTTTCTGACCTTGAAGAAGGCATCAAATTTGCCCACGATAACGGTAAAAAAATTTATTTAACCCTCAATTTGTACATTCATAATGAAGAGGCCGCCAAGCTCCCGCAATTTACCGAAACTTTGCGCGCGCTTAAACCGGACGGCGTTTTAATTGCCGACCCCGGAGTGTTTTATTACCTTAAAGAACACGCGCCGGAGCTTAACCGATTCGTTTCAACGCAGGCCAATATCTGCTCCTCGCAAACCGTTAAATTTTGGCAGTCTATGGGCGCCAAACTCTGCGTGTTAGGCCGCGAGGTCACCTTTGCCGAGATGAAGCAAATTCGCGCCGATTGCCCCGATATTTTGCTTGAAACCTTTGTGCACGGCGCCATGTGCATGTCATATTCCGGTCGCTGCTTAATTTCAAACTTTTTAGCCGACCGCAGCGCCAACAAAGGCAAATGCGCGCACTGCTGCCGCTGGCACTACAAATTGCACCTGCGCGCCAAAGACGGCACCGTTAAAGAAGTTGAAATTAATCAAGACAACAAAAACGCTTTTGACTTTTTAATTGAAGAAGACTTCCGTCCCGGCGAATATTATGAAGTGGTTGAAGACGAGCACGGCGGCTATTTGTTAAACTCCAAAGATATGTGCTTAATGCCGCGCCTTAATGAAATTTTGGGCATCGGCATGGATTCGCTCAAGGTTGAGGGGCGCAACAAAACCGAATATTATGCCGGCACCGTTGCCCGCGCTTATCATCAGGCGATTGATGATTACTATAAAAACCCTGAAGAATGGGATTACACCAAATACATGCCGGATTTATACACTCTGCAAAACCGCGGTTACTGCCTCGGTTTTCATGACGGCAAACTCACCAACATCAGCCAAAATTATGAATACACCCGCACCATGGGCGAATGGCTTTTTGCTGGTTCTATTGTTCAGTGGCAAGGCGATGACGCCGTCTTTGAGGTTCGCAACTACATTAACGGCGGCGAATATATTGACTTTTTAATCCCGAACGGACTTGACAACCTGCGCCTCAGCTTAAATCAGTTTGAAGACGCCGAAACCGGCGAGGTCACCCCGCGCGTATCTGCCGGACAAGGCAAAAAAATCCGCATCAAACCGGAGCAATGGGGCAAACCGATTGCCGAAGTTAAGCGCCTGCTGCCGCAATATGTTATTGCCCGCAAACCGGCAATCCTGCAAGGTGAAAACAAAGAGATGTATGAGCGCAAACTTGAAGAGTTTAACACTCTTTGCAATGAGCAAGACCGTTAATCAGCCAAGCAAATGTTCGCATAAAATTTTGGCACCCAACAAAATTAAAATTAAGCCGGAAACAATTTCCATTTTCCGCTGCGGTAGTTTTTTAAACATTTTGTTTAAGTAAAAAGCAATGAGCGAACACAAAAACGTAACCGTGCCGATAATACCAGCCGCATAAAAAATCGGCGTCTCAGAAAAATAAAGACTCACTCCGGTAACCAGCGCGTCAATGCTGGTGGCAATCCCAATCATAAACAAAACCGGCAGCGTTAAGTTTTTTTCAAGCTTTTCCTGCTCATTGTCAAGCGCGTTAATAATCACGTTTAAGCCTAGCGCGCCAAAGGTCAAAAACACCAACCAATGATCAAACTGCGCCACATATTTGCTGACCGGCACCGTGCAATACCAACCGATAACCGGCATCACAAACTGCCCGATACCGACCGAAGCCGCTAGTTTAAACGCATTTAACAACCGATTCTTTTTAAACAACAACCCGTATGAAAATGATACAATAAACGCGTCAACTGCCAAAGCCAGCGCAAGCAGCAAAATCTCGCTAAAAGTCATTAAACTCAGTCCTTATTTTTGTAATTTAATTGTAAAATCAAGTGTCGGCACATTACGATTACCGGCTTTCATGCCGCTTATTCTCATGCGCAAGCCGTCAACTTCATTACACACAAACGGCGATAAAAAGGTCAAATTCCCCACATTAACCACTGTCCCTTCCTTAAAGGTCAGATTATCTTTAATCAGCGACGAGCCGTAAACTTTGCGCTCTGCCGAGCCTCCGGGGCGTGAAAAATAAATTTTTGTTCTTTCAAATGATTTTTGCCAATTTCTATCCCCCGCCTGCGCTTGCTTATAAATATTCATGCTGATTTTAATATCTTTAATTTTATCGCCGGAAACACACAGCGGCGCATTAGGCATCATATTAGCCATATCCAAATTAACCTCAAGCTGATTGCTCTGATTATACGCCTTAACCGTTGAGCCGGTCATCTGCACTTGCCAGTCATTATTTGCTGACTCTGCTCCAAAATTACCGCCCGCCTGCTCCGCTAATCCGCCAAAGCCGCACAAAGCCAACAGAACCGCCGGTAAAAAATACAGTTTTTTCATTTCAAATCCCCAATATTTTAACATTATGCTTAATGTAACCACAAAAACGCAACTCTGCAACAAAAAAACGAACCGGAAATTCCGATTCGTTTTTTATTCTTAAAGCAATAGCGCTAAAATTATTAAGCTTTTTTAGCTTTCTTTTCAGCCTTAGAATCTTCTTCAGCCGGAGCAGAAGCAGCAGCTTCAGCGGCAGCGGCGGCAGCTTTTTCAGCGGCAACGCGAGCCAAATCAGCGGCGCCTTTAGCGTTAACATCACGGTCAACCAATTCAATGATTGCCATCGGAGCGCAGTCACCATAACGGAAACCGGCTTTAACAACGCGGGTATAACCGCCGTTGCGATCTTTGTAACGCTCAGCCAAAGTAGAGAAAAGCTTAGAAACAACTTCATTATCGCGCAAGAAAGCCAAAGCCAATCTGCGGCTGGTTAAATCGCCTTTTTTAGCGTATGAAATCATATTATCGGCAAAAGTTCTCAATTCTTTGGCGCGCGGCAGAGTAACGTTAATCTGCTCGTGGGTCAATAAAGCGTTAGTCAGATTAGAAAACAAAGCTCTGCGCTGACTTTTCGGCATATTAAATCTTTTATGTTTATCACCATGTCTCATGTTAAATTCCTTCCTTTTCTCAAATGCTTTGATGGGCAAAGCGGATAAAACTTGTTGTCTTTACCACGGAAGCCGTTGGCGGCTCATGCATAAAGAACCTTTCAGAACCAAGCTTGTAACACAATAAAATTTGCTTTGCAAGCAGAATCTTTAGCCGATATTAACTTTTTAGGCTTAACTTAAGTATTATTTTCAGTTGCTCAAGGCAAAAAAATAGTTTATACTATTATATATGTAAAAATTTAGAGGAGATTCGCAATGCCTTTTTACGCTATTTTAGTTTTGCTCGGCGTAGTGTTCAACGCCGCAAACGCCAACGCTGCCCTTTGTGTTGAAGACAACACCACCAAGTGCAAGCAATTAGGATACACCGAAAGCTCCTGCGAGTACGGAGGCGTCGCCTGCCTGTATGACAAAACATTATGGTATTGCGCCAAATGGTCTTGCGCTGACGGACGCTATTCTTCCTCACAATTAGCTAACCATGATTGCGAAGAGGTCAGCTACAAAAACCTCACCTGCTATTCTTGCCAAGCAAAAGTTGTTTGTGCTGACAACACTTATGAAACAAGAGAGCTTTGCGAAGCCAACACCAACAAAACTTGCGTAGCTAATTATCAAGGCTGCTATGCTCCTAAAACCAGCAGCTGCCCGTCCGGTCAATATGAAAGCTCTGAGGAATGTATCAATAACACATCAGCCTCAAAATGCACTCAGGATAATACCACCAATTGCTACAAACCTGTATATTCAACGGTTTGTCCGGCAGGTATGTATGAAACTATAAGTGAGTGTAAAGAGAAAACCGGTGCGCGGACTTGCAAAGAGAGTCTTGATTATCCTGGATGTTACTCTTCAGGTTCATCAAATAATTGTACAGGCTATGATTTAACTGTTTGCCCATCACAAGCCACTTGTGACAAATGCAAGTCTGATCAAACTAAGCTCAAATTTGCAAGTTGCAACAGCGGATTCTACAATACCGGCACTGAATTAAGCCCGACTTGCACCAGCTGTTCATCGGCTAATGCAAATATGCAACAACTTAGAACTATGGCGAACATGTCATTCTTAAATTGCTGTGGAAATAGTAGTAGTCATTGCCGCAAGAGCCAATGTAAGTCAAATTTGTATGGTTCATGGGATGATGGATGTATAGACGCATTCCAAGAAGAGATTGATAATCCTACTCAGGATACGGCTTATAAAAGAGCCCAAGCTGCCTGCATAAAAACTTTGCAAGCCATTGTTGATCGGATCAATGATTTTAATGAAAAATGTCCTAATAACAAGGTTAGTCATACGATAGTTCCTACTACCTTGTGCGGAGATGTTGCTGTTAATGGTCAGAGAGGACGTGCACAAGATACGGGCGATGATTACCCTGTCGGATGTTTTTAACACCATTTAGCCGTACACATACAAAAAAGCCGCTTAAATAAGCGGCTTTTTTTTTGCATGAGGAGATTACTTAAAAGAGAGGCTCCTCATCGCTCACCCTCTCGCAGATGTAATCAGGAACAATTCCTTCGTCCTGATAGGCAAGCCCGACGACATTCGCCATCGTAACCTCGCGCCCTCGCTCTTTCAGGGTGTACTCGGTCATACCGCCCTCAATCACAAGGCAAGACTTTATTCCGGCACGCTGAGCACCAAGAATATCCGTCCGCAGCGTATCGCCAACCATCAGCACCCTTTCTTTTGGAACGTCTAAGCCGCGGAGCGCAACGTTATACATTCCGGAGCCCGGCTTGCCGAAAATCACGGTATTGCCGCCCAGCTGGTTGTAAACCTTGCTGATAAGCCCGGCGCGAACCACAAACCTACCGCCCTCGTTGGCGCGATAGTCCGGGTTAGCGCACACCATTGTCAGCCCTGACTTCAGACATTTCGCGATTTTCGGGATAAAGTCCTCTAAGACTATTCTGTCTTCGCCGTTTATCTGCGGAACACCGCAGTAAATGAAGTCAGCGTCCTCCGGATTGTCCACAACCGTGTAGTCGGTACCTTTGAACATATCTGGGAGTTTGTCTTCCGGACGACCAAAGTTGGCGGTACCGAACACAAACATCTTTTTCCCTTGAACCGGAAGCTTGCCGCGACGGACGACCTCTGAGGCATACTCGCCAGATGTCAAAATCTTGTCATAGTGAACGCCTTTAAGCAGACCTTTTTTGGCATACTTATTCTCAGACGCGGCAGATGATGCGGAGGAGTTGGACAGAATGATGATGGCTTTGCCCATATTCTTCAACCTTTCCATTTGCCTCAAAACCGCCTTACTGATACCTTGCCCGAACGTGATAACTCCATAGTTATCAAACAAAAGGACGTCAAATCCTTCTGCACTTTCAAAAAAACTCGTCATAATTATAAAATTTAGCACTTATGATAATATCATATCCAAAAATTTTGTCAACTCTTTTGCCGAAAATTTATTATTGCAACCCATACAGGCTCCGCAATTTAAAATTCCCATCCCGTGGAGGGGTGGCGGCGGAACGCCGACGGGGTGGTTAAAGTCACAAATTATACGCTGCTGCATTAATTCCCCTCTATGGAGAAGTGCCAAAAGCGGGTGGTCACATCACTATCTAGCAACGCATTAAGAGCTTTGTTTTTTATTATAAAACTGGAAATATTATTACTAGCGTTGCCAACTAATCTGGAATACCTGAGCGCCGCCTTTTGCCTGTTTGGCGCAGGCGGTATAAATGTCATCTAAGGCTAGATTTTTCAAACAATATTTGGGGTCGTATGTACCATATTCACTACAATATTTATCACCATGTGTCATATAATGAGCCCCGGTATCACCGTTATCCGACAATAGCAAAATTTCCGATATATTATCAGAGTGTTCTTGGGCAATGGTTAAAATATTTTGGCAGATAGCCAGACTATCAGAAGAGTTTAAGAATAGCGCGCCGTCGTAACTATATGATCCTAAATATATCAAATCTCCGCTATACAATATTTGCCACGCTTGTCCGAAAATATCATACACAAAGTTATTGTCGTTTGCTTTCACCATTTCCGTTGGAATTTCACCCATTTTTATAAAATATGGGGTTAAATTTGTTTCATCTTGTTTAATGTTGTCAAAACTATGCACATTGCGAGCAACGGCATTAATTACAGTGTTCATCTGTTCCGCATGTTTGTTAAGCTTGTACTTAAACATCGCTTTGGAGTAACCGCTAATCGCCCCGACGGACAGCACCCCGATAATCGCGAGTACCCCAAGCATTTCCACCATAGACCGACCTCGGCAGGTGGCGGCGTCCGTCCTCATAGTGTCACACTCCGACTTGATCGGAGTGTCCAGGTCAAAGCAATTAGCAAATTTGTTCAACCTGGATATTCGGGTCAAGCCCGAATATGACAATATAGGGGTGGACTGTGTTTTTTCGTCGGAGTGTGACAGGATGTGATGTAAAAAGCGGTTAAAATATGATTTCATATCAAAAAACTCCTCAAATTATTACGAATGAGAAGATTTTAGCTCGCGTTTTTTTTTGCAATATTTACGAGTCCGTGCTGTGCATAAGTTGTATTTTTCGCCGCGATTAAAAATTCCCCTCTATGGAGGGGTGCCGAAGGCGGGGTGGTCACATCACTATCTAACAATGCATTAAATGTTTGTTTTTATTACAAAAACTGAAACACAAACAACATAGGAGTCTGATTTTAATCCTCGTATTTTCACCACCCCGTCGGCTTCGCCGCCACCCCTCTTCAGGATGGGAATTTTATAGAGCATTCACCACACCCTTGACCACTAGACCGCTAATCGTCCGGAGAAATAAAAAGATACGCTGAAAGCCTTATTACGCTTAGCCGCAGAAAAGTTCGGATATTGAGCCAGATACGCAGAACCCCTTGACCACTAGACCGCTAATCGTCCGGAGAAATAAAAAGACACGAAGAAAGCCTTATTACGCTTAGCTGCAGAAAAGTTCGGATATTGAGCCAGATACGCAGAACCCCTTGTCACGCCAAGCCGCTAATCGTCCGGAGAATTAGGCAGATACGAAGAAAGCCTTGTTACGCTTAGCCGCAGAAAAGTCCGTATAGTGAGTCAGATACGAAGAACCCCTTGTCACGCCAAGCCGCTAATCGTCCGGAGAATTAGGCAGTTACGCAGAAAGCCTTGTTACGCGGTGTACACAAAAAGGTACATAAGTAACAAGGCTTTCAAGTAGATGTCAATTATACGGACGATTTAGAAGTGGTCGTCACATTTTTTAATCAACTCTTCAATATTCTCCGGCGGCCAACCAGGGGTGTCCATACCAAGGTGAATACCCATTTTAGCCAATACTTCTTTGATTTCATTCAAAGACTTACGACCAAAGTTCGGAGTACGAAGCATTTCGGCTTCAGTTTTCTGAACAAGGTCACCGATATAAACGATGTTATCATTTTTAAGGCAGTTAGCAGAACGAACTGAAAGTTCAAGTTCTTCAACTTTCTTAAGCAAATTGCGGTTAAACGGCAATTCTTCTTTAACATCTTCAACTTCATTTTCCGGTTCATCAAAGTTAATGAACGGTTTGAGTTGGTCTTGCAAAATGCGAGCAGCAAAAGCAACTGCATCTTCCGGAGTAACAACACCGTTGGTTTCAACAACCATGGTCAATTTGTCATAGTCGGTAATTTGACCAACACGGGTGTTTTCAACTTTGTATGAAACCTTTTTAACCGGTGAGAAAATAGAATCAACTGCAATCAAGCCAATCGGCGCGTCAGCCGGTTTGTTTTGACTTGCCGGAACATAACCTTTACCGGTATCAACAGTCAATTCCATAGAAATTTTAGCGCCTGCGTCCAAATTACAAATAACATGGTCAGGGTTCATAATTTCAATATCATGACCGGTTTCAATCATTGCTGCGGTAACCGTGCACGGACCTTCAGCATTAAGTGTCATAATTTTTTGACCTTCATTGTGAACGGCAACAGCCAAGCCCTTAACGTTCAAAACAATGTCGGTAACATCTTCCCGTACGCCCGGAATAACTGAAAATTCAAGCAACACGCCGTCAATTTTGATAGCTGTTACAGCGCCGCCCTGTAATGATGAAAGCAAAACTCTTCTCAAGGCATTGCCCAAAGTCAAGCCGAAACCTCTCTCCAGGGGTTCTACCACTATCTTAGCTTTATTTCCGCCTTCGCCGGAAGTAACTTCTAAATTAGTTGGTTTAATAAGTTCTTGCCAATTTTTTTGAATCACCGGTATACCCTCTTTCTTGTTTATATGCATATATTATAAAAAAACACGGACAGCGGAGACTCCTAAAAGCCTCCGCTTATAGAAACTTATATTAAACGCGACGTCTCTTTCTCAAACGGCAACCGTTGTGCGGGATTGGAGTAACATCACGGATTGAAGTTATGGTAAATCCGACAACCTGCAAAGCTCTGATTGCCGATTCTCTGCCCGAACCCGGACCTTTAACTTCAACTTCCAAAGTTTTCATACCACTTTCCTGAGCTTTTTTACCTGCTTCTTCAGCTGCGACCTGAGCAGCGTACGGAGTAGATTTACGGGAACCTTTAAAGCCCTGTGCGCCTGATGTTGACCAAGCAACAGTATTCCCCTGAGCATCAGTAATGGTTATTCTTGTATTGTTAAATGTAGAATTCACATGCGCTACGCCAGATGTGATATTCTTTTTTTCTTTTTTCTTAACACGTTGTGTAACTGCTTTTGCCATTGCTACCTCTCAATTATTTCTTCTTATTAGCAACAGTTTTACGTTTACCTTTACGGGTACGAGCATTTTGTTTAGTGCTCTGACCACGAACCGGCAAACCTTTACGATGCCTTAAACCTCTGTAACATCCCAAGTCCATAAGTCTTTTGATGTTAACGCCGACTTCACGACGAAGTTCGCCTTCCACAACGTAACCTTTATCAATTACATCACGGATTTTAGCAACATCTTCATCGCTTAAATCTTGTACGCGACGGTCAACAGAAATACCTGATTTTGCACAAATATCTTGAGCAGTTTTTCTTCCGATACCGAAAATATAAGTCAGTGCGATCTCAATTCTTTTGGCACTCGGAATATTTACGCCAGCTATACGAGCCAAATTAACTCTCCATTTTTCTAATTAATTAAAACATTTAAAAAGTTGATCACCACTTTTCAAAATTAAGCGGATTATATTCTAATATTTATCAGAGTCAAGAGCATTTTAACAAAAAAGTTACTTTTTTTGCTAAAAAAACTCACTCTTCAGTTTTAGCGGGAGCAAGCCCCAAGACTTTGGCGATTTTTTGCGCCGTTGCCTCAATAGTTCCCGTTCCGTCAACACAACTGAGCAACCCTTTCTTTTCAAAATACGGGATTGTCGGATAAGTCAGCGAACGATAATTAATCAAACGATTTTGCACCGTGGTGCGGTTATCGTCTGCCCGTCTTGAAAATTCGGTTCCGCCGCACACATCGCAAACACCGTAAATTTTGGGCTTTTGAAACTTATCATGATACCCCTGCCCGCACTTCATGCAGCTGTAACGCCCCAGAATACGCTCCATGATAATTTCATCAGGGACCTGAATTTCAATAACTCTGTTAAGGGTGATGCCTTTTTCTTGCAATATGCTCTCAAGCACTTCCGCCTGAGGCAAGGTACGCGGAAACCCGTCTAAGATAAAGCCGTTTTTACAATCGCTTTCACCGATACGGGCTGATACCATTTTAATAATCATTTCATCGGTGGCAAACTCACCTCTGTCAAGCGCCGCTTTAAGCTCGCGCCCCAAAGGAGTGTCTTTTGCCGCTTCCGCGCGTAGCATTTCACCGGTTGAAAGATGACAAATATGCGCTCTTTCTTTTAAAATTCGGGCTTGCGTGCCTTTACCGCAGCCCGGGGCTCCGGTAAAGACTACATGCAAACCATTTCCGTTTTTATCCATGACTATTTTCTTTTGTTATGAATCAAAGCCGCTTTTTTAATCAAGCCCTCATACTGATAAGCAATCAGATGAGATTGAACCTGCGTCATAAAGTCCATAGTAACCTGAACCACGATGAGCAAAGTTGTGCCGCCCAAAACAAACGGAACCGACAACTTAGAAATCAAAATTTCAGGCAAAATGCACAACGCGGTCAAATAAGTTGCGCCGATAACGGTTAAACGGGTGATAACATAATCAAGATATTCCGCGGTGTTTTTACCCGGACGAATACCGGCAATAAAGCCGCCGTGCTTCTTTAAATTATCAGCTGTGTCTTCAGGGTTAAATACCACAGCGGTATAAAAGAACGAGAAGAACACAATCAAAAACGCATACAATGCCAAATAAAGCGGTTGACCGTGACCAAGCCACTGGCTCATAGTCTGCGCCCAAGACGGACCGTTCTGAGCCGAAAGGTTAGCAATGGTAATCGGCAGCAACAGCAAAGAGCTGGCAAAAATCGGAGGAATAACGCCGGTCGGGTTAATTTTAAGCGGCAAGTGCGAGCTTTCAGCGGCAGTCATGCGCATACCCATTTGACGCTTAGGATATTGAATGATAATTTTGCGTTGAGCGCGTTCAACAAAAACAATAATGTAAATCAACGCCAAAGCCATAACCATCAACAAAGCAATAACGCCCAATGACATTGAACCGATACGACCCAACTCAAAGGTTTGCGCCAAAGCGTTAGGAATGTTGGCGATAATACCAACGGTAATGATAAGCGATGAACCGTTGCCAACCCCGCGCGAGGTAATTTGATCGCCAAGCCATACCACAAACATAGTGCCGCCGACCAATGAAACAATGGTGGTAAACTTAAATACAAAGCTTGGGATTACAACTGCGGAAACGCCCGCGCCGCCGGACATGCTTTCCAAGCCGACCGCAATACCGTAACCTTGAATAATGGTAATCAGCACCGTTAAAATTTTGGTATAGTGAGTAACCTTACGATGTCCGGCCTCGCCTTCCTTTTTAAGCGCCGCCAATGACGGAATAACCGACTGACCAAGCTGAATAATAATGGAAGCCGAAATATACGGGAAAATGTTAAGCGCAAAAATTGTCATACGTGACAACGCGCCGCCGGAAAACATGTTGAACATTCCTAAAATACCGCCCGAGTGTCTGGCAAAAACATCAGACAACACATTGGCGTCAATTCCGGGGAGCGGAATAAATGTTCCCAAACGGAAAACAATCAAAGCCAAAATCGTAAACCACAATCTTCTTTTGAGTTCGTCAGCTTTACTAAACGCGGACATATCCATGCCTGCCGCCATTTTCTCTGCTAATGATACCATTTTTTCATCCTTATCAATTTAAAAACAAACAATCAGGGCATAAAAGCCCTTTTGGGTTTAATGTAATACACAAATTAAAAATTATTGCAACTATTTTATCTTTATCCTCAAGTTTTATTCACAACTGCTAACTTTTATTTTGCTCCAACTGCTTGCCGCGTTCTTGCGCCAAGCGCACCAATTTAGGGTCGGCGCCGGCAATTTCGCGGTATATAGCGCCGGGCATAATGGCAAAATCTAAGGCATTATTTAAAAATATGCGATTATAAAGCCCTTTGGGGATTACAAACTTGCGGCAGCCTTCCAAAAACAAGTTATTGACCAGCATGCCGGACGAGAGTTCAAAATTACGCGCGCCGCTCAAGTTAATTTCATCGCATTTCAGCGGCGGAATTTTAACCCCTTTGGCTGAAGTTAAAATCAAACTCGTAATTTTAGCGTCTTCATCTATGGAAACATCGGTCGCGTGATCCAAAAAAATCCGCTCATACTTTCCGGCCGGAACATTTGCCCGCACTGTTTCATTTAATATCAAAATCTGTATTTTTACCTTAGGCGCAATGTAAAATCCTTTAGCGCGGCTCAAATCAACCCGTTCATAGGTATCTGCCTCAATTACTGCGCCGAAAGTATCTTGTAAACTAAGTTTCATATTTCCTCACTTATTATTTATATAATAGCAAATAAGCCCTTTCGTCAACCCGATTTTATAATTAACCTATACAACTTATACACAGCACAGACTCGTAAATATTGCAAAAAAAAAACGCGAGCTAAAATCTTCTCATTCTTAACAATTTGAGGAGGATTTTGATGTTTATCCAAAATATATTAGCTAAGCTTGCGGATAGAGAGGCAGATACGCCGCAACTTTTTTCTGCGGTGTACACTAAAAGGTACATAATGAAAAAAGTTGCAAGTAGCTGCCCGCTAGACGCGAGCACCGGAAGAAGTATGGTGGAAATGTTGGGAGTGCTGGCTATTATCGGCGTGCTCTCCGTCGGCGCTATTGCCGGCTACTCCAAGGCGATGATGAAATATAAGCTTAACAAACACGCCGAGGCTGTTAATATGTTGATAAATAATTCTCTTATACTGAAGGACAAAGTTGTTTCCGGTACAAATATGCACGATATTTTGGAAAAAACCAATTCATTGCCGGACGGCATATACCGCTCCGATACTTTCCAATTATCCGACCGCTATTTTAATGTTCCGATGTATATATATTGGAACACAAACGCCTACGATGGGTCATACGGCGGTATCCAATTTAAATTTTCAGCATCATCAGAAGGACGTGAAATTTGCCGCAATATTGTAATTGCTGCCAAAGAAAATGCTGCTAATTTATGGCAGGTTGAGGTCGGTAAAAAAGATTCGCTTGACGACACGCCTGAATACTATGTCGGGTCCTTATATGGCGATGCTTATTGCACCGAAAAAGAGAGAGAATGCCTGCATAATTTAGACTTAGAGAGAATTGACAAGCTCTGTTCTCCATGCACAGTTGGTACTTGTCATATTTATACTTTGTGGCAAAAATAACCAAACTTGCCAAACGCGAGCCCGAGAAACGCAGAGAATGCGGCTAATGCGCCGCAATTTTTTTCGCGGTGTACTAAACCGCTACATAAGAAAAAAAGTTACAAGTAGGTGCCCGCTAGACGCAGACCCGAGAAGCGCAGAGAATGTGGCTAATGCGCCGCAAGTTTTTTCTGCGGTGTACTAAACCGCTACATAAGAAAAAAAGTTACAAGTAGGTGCCCGCTAGACGCAGACCCGAGAAGCGCAGAGAATGTGGCTAATGCGCCGCAAGTTTTTTCTGCGGTGTACTAAACCGCTACATAAGAAAAAAAGTTACAAGTAGGTGCCCGCTAGACGCGTTTCTCCTAGGAGTCGCCGATTCGCAACGCCTCAATAAACGCCGATTGCGGCACCTCTACCTTGCCGAATTGACGCATACGCTGCTTGCCTTTTTTCTGCTTGTCTAGGAGCTTGCGTTTACGAGTTACATCGCCGCCGTAACATTTGGCGGTTACATCTTTGCGCAGAGCTGAGATGGTTTCGCGCGCAACTACGCGACCACCGATTGCAGCTTGTATCGGAATTTTAAATAAGTGCCTCGGAATTAAATCTTTTAAGCGCTCGCAAATTTGCCGTCCGCGGGCTTCCGCCTCGCTGCGGTGACACAAAAACGCTAAGGCGTCAACCGGCTCTTCATTAATTAAAATTTGCACTTTAACCAGGTCTGCTTCTTGATAGCCGGTCAGTTCATAGTCAAAACTTGCGTATCCGCTGGTAATTGATTTTAAGCGGTCATAAAAATCAAACACGATTTCATTAAGCGGAATACTATATACCACCATTGCCCTGCTGCCGACATAAGTTAATTCATGTTGTTCGCCGCGGCGCTCGGTACAAAGCTTTAACACCGCGCCCAAATAAGTATCCGGCACTAAAATCGTGGCTTTAACCATCGGCTCTTCAATGGCTTTAACCGTACTCAAGTCAGGCATATCAGCCGGATTGTGCAGCATACGCACCTCGCCGTCCGACATGTGCAGTTTGTAGGCAACGGAAGGCGCGGTTGTAATAATATCTAAGTCAAATTCTCTGCCGATTCGCTCCTGAATAATCTCCATATGCAGCAAGCCCAAAAATCCGCATCTGAAACCCAACCCCAAAGCCGCTGAATTTTCATTTTGATAATTGATGCTGGCGTCATTTAACTTCAGCTTGGCAAGCGCGTCTTTAAGCGCGTCATATTGGCTGGAATCCACCGGAAAAATTGAGCAGAACACAACCGGTATGGAAGGCTTAAATCCGGCAAGCGGCTCCGCGCACGGATTGCGGTTGTCGGTAATGGTATCGCCGACGCGGCAGTCGCTAACGCTTTTAATGCTCGCGGTAATAAAACCGACTTCGCCGGCGCCCAAACTTTCAACATCTTGCATTTTAGGCGTAAACACGCCGACTTTATCAATGCTGTAAACCGCGCCGTTAGACATCATCCGTATCGGCATTTTCTTTTTGAGCACGCCGTCTTTAATGCGCACCAAAATAATCACGCCCAAATATGAATCGTACCAACTGTCAATCAGTAGCGCTTTAAGCGGCGCGTTTTCATCGCCTTGCGGCGCGGGCAGACGGTGCACAATCGCCTCCAAGAGCTCCGGCACGCCAAGTCCGGTTTTGCCGGAAGTCTCCACCGCGTCAGAAGCGTCAAGACCGATAACATCTTCAATTTGGCGTTTAACCCGCTCCGGATCGGCGGAAGGCAAATCAATTTTATTCAAAACCGGCACGATTTCATGATTATTTTCAATCGCCAAATATACGTTAGCCAAAGTTTGCGCCTCAACTCCCTGCGTGGCGTCAACCACCAATACCGAACCCTCGCAAGAGGCTAGCGAGCGTGAAACCTCGTATGAAAAGTCAACATGTCCGGGGGTGTCAATCAAGTTAAGCACATAAGTTTTGCCGTCTTTAGCTTTGTAATTGAGCCGCACGGTCTGCGCCTTAATGGTAATACCGCGTTCTTTTTCAATATCCATAGAGTCTAAAACCTGCTCCGTCATTTCACGATGCGTTAAGCCGCCGCAATCTTCAATAATCCGGTCTGCCAAAGTAGATTTGCCATGGTCAATATGGGCAATAATCGCAAAGTTTCTAATCAGGTTTAAGTCAGTCATATTATTATCCTTGTTTTTATCTTATCCCCCATTGATAAATTAAATTTTTGTTTTAGGCAATATATTATTGAAAAAATTGTCAGGATATGTTTTAATAATAAAAATTAAGGAGTACGCCCATGAAAAAAATGATTGATGTTGATTTCGGCTCATCGCGCTATGACGAATTGGTTGAATTGCGTTATAAAGTTTTGCTTGAGCCGTTGGGATTAAAATTTCTTGACTCATTCCGCGATAAAGAGGCTTCATACCTGCACATCGGCTGCGTTGAAAATCTTGACGACAAGCTGGTCGGCGGCTTAATTTTAGCGCCGGTCAATGACCATGAAATCAGATTAATGCAGGTTGCGGTTGACCCGGTTTATCAGGGCGAAGGCATCGGGCGCCAGCTCGTTAAATACGCTGAAACCAGAGCCAAAGAGGCAGGCTACACCAAAATTGTTATGCATGCCATGCTCTCAGTTGTAAGCTTTTATGAAAAACTCGGTTATAAGCAAGAGGGCGATTTATTTGAAGAACAGGGTTTGACTTTTGCCAAAATGGTTAAAAAGCTTTAAGGAACCGCAAAATGCAAACTCGCCCCGACGGATTAGTTTTTGACACCTACGCTTATTATCGTTTTTGCAGCGATTTTATCCGTGATGACAATGTCAAAATTAAACCGTCGCTTAAAATGCTGAGCATATTATCTAAAACCGACGAGGCGCAGATTGCCGATTTACCGCGGCACGAAGCCGTGGCGTTAATGTTGCCGAAAATTCCGCAAGAATATCGTTCTAAAGTTGCCCAAATTGAAAATGTTTTAAACAAGCGTTATCAAATTAATCGCGACTGTGAAGATACTGAAGCAATCAATCAGGTTATTGAAAATTTTCATGAGGTTTTAACCTTCATCCCTAAAAACAATATGCGCAACCTTAAAATCAGGCAAGAGATTTACTCAAATCTTTATGATTTAGACGAGCAAAAAAATCCGACCTGCCAGCGCAATCGGTTTAAAATTTTAACCCAAATGATAAATGAAATTCCTAACGTTAACGATGGCGCTTTTGACTATAATCCGCTGAACATTGCCGCCCGTCAAACTGAATATTTCATGAAAAACATTCCGGCTCGCGAGCGCCTGAGTTTAATGAATAAAATCAATACCAAAACCCTTAATCACGAACGCTATGATTACTCCCGTCAAATTGCCGCGCTTGATAATGAATGTTTTATTGCCATGCAAGAAGAAAAACTTGAGCTCAAAGAAAACAATCAAGCCCGTTACGACCAAATTCGCGCTCATGATTTGCCTAAAGCCAATACCACGGCTGAAAAAATCAGTTTATACAATGAGCTTTTAGGCTTAATCAACAGCCAGGATTGGGGACGCGGTCGCAAATTCAGTGAAAAGAAAACTATCTGCAACCATCTGATAGGCTTATATCAGCAAGCCGGTATGATACCTGAAATGGAACGCGCCAAAGAAGACCGCGACCGTTACTTAAACGCGCGCAACAACTGCCGTGAGGCTGCCAAACTTAAAGGTTATAAATCCGGCAACGGACGTTAAAATTTAATCTTCCAAATACAAACTGCTCTTTTTGTAATTGTTAATGGCATAACGCATTAACACGCCGATAATCGCGGCTACCGGAACGGCAATCATCAGCCCCAAAAAGCCAAGCAACACGCCGCCGGCAAGCAAAGCAAACATTACCCAAACCGGATGCAAGCCGACATTGTCGCCCACCAATTTCGGGGTTAAAAAGTTGCCTTCCACAAATTGACCGACCGCAAACACCGCAATCACTTCCAAAACTTTGGTGTAGTCATTAAACTGCGCTAAAGCTAAAATGATACTGATAACAAAACCCGAAATACTGCCGACATACGGAATAAATGAAATCAAGCCCGCCAAAAAGCCGACCAAAATACCTAAATCAAGCCCTACTGCCTTTAAGCCGAGCGAATAGTATGTGCCCAAAATTAAGCATACGCTGACTTGCCCGCGGATAAAACCGGACAAAGCTCTATCAATTTGCCGAAACTGCTCGCGGATAACGTTTTTAGATTTACGCGGCAACAGGTTATCAACTTTTTTAACAAAAGTATCCCAATCGCGCAGCATATAAAATGCCACCACCGGCGTAATCAGCAGCAACGAAATAAGGTTAATTAAAGCAAAGCCGTTAGAAACCAACCCTTTAAGCAACTTGCCGCCAAACTGCAAACCGGTTGTCATATTATCTTTAATCATCGCTTTAATATTAGCAATTTCCAAGCTCGGAAACTGCTCTTGCAAACCGGCAAGCACCGGTTCCGTACGCTTTACAAAAGCCGAAATATAACTCGGCGCCGCCTCAACAAAAATCGTCAGTTGCTCGTTTAACATGCCAAACAGCAAAATAATTGCCGGTACCGCAATCAAAATCACCACCGCAAACACCAGCAAAGTTGCCCACATCCGCGACATTCCCCATTTTTCAAAGCGGCTGGCAAGCGGATCAAACAAATAGCCCAAAACAATACCGGCGACAAACGGCATTAACACTGAGCGCAAAACATAAACCGCCACGCAGAATAAAATAAAAATCACGAGCCAGGCAATGGCGTTGTGATTGCCCGCAATCCGCACCGAATGAATCCGGCTTGCCAGTTTAACCGCTTTTTCGGCAGGAGTTTTAATGGTTTTACTTTTGCTTTTTTGCGTTTGTTCTTTGCTCATAATATCCTCTATTTCAAAATATAATTTCCGTTATCTGATTGCAGATAAATTCCGGCGTTTTCAAGCGAGTTCAACAGCGCCGATTCGGAGCCTGAAAATTCAAGCGTTAACTTAACCTGTCCGTTAATCACGGCATCGGTAACCACTGACTTAATCTGCGGCACTGATTTTAATTTTTGTTCCATATCCAGCCAATTTTTTAAGCGGACATAATAAAAAGTGGCGGCAATCTGCCCTTGCTTATAGCTTTCTGCCACTTGTTGCTGCTGCATTTGCATAGTTATATAATTAACCGATTCGGCAATACCTTTATCAAGCGTTTCGCCTTCGTCATCGGTTACCATAAAGCGCTTTTCAACCTCAGACGGATATTCCCTTGCAATCAGCACCAGATTATTGCGCCCTGCCCGCACCGCTTGCACAGTGTATATATTTTTAATTCCGTTAATTCTTGCTAAATTTTTATACTCATCAACGCTTAAAACTGTTTGCGGCGCCTGCGGCAGAGCTTGCTTATTCGGCACCGTATCGGCAAGCACTTCAAAATCAAACTGACCGGATTTAATCAAACCTTTTTTGAGCCACGCCTCCCGCCAAACATTGCCGTCTTCCCATAAAACTTTATCCGGATATTCCATATCGCTGAAAATCGGCACAATCAAAATCTTTTGCGGAGCCGAAACCACTTCTAACATATCATTTTCCTGCATATATTGTTTAAGCAGCGCCCCGTTAATTCTGATGCTCAAATCAGCCTTATAGGCTTTGGACGAGCTAACCTCCGACATAACCGAAACTTCTTGAATAAAATGCAAAAGCTGCTCATCGGTCAATTTATTAAGCTCTTCCACATTAGCTTTAGCGGTTAGGCGCTCCGCCACCTGCAAAAAAGCCTCGCGGTTAGCTTTTGTCATAGCCTGTTCTTTAGCTTGCGCGGCGTTTTCAGCCTCTGCCTCAGCTTTAACTTTGGCATCAAAACTAACCTCCGCTTTAAGCGGCGAACACATCAGCAATAAAGTAATTAGCAAGATAAAAAACTTCATGATTTTAACTCTAATCCCGTCCATAATTAGCAACAAAAGGTATGTTATTATATTTTCGTGTAAAAATCAAAACTTTTTTATAGACTTTTTATCAAGATAGTGCTTAATGTGTAAACATCAAAAAATAAATCATAAGGAACTTAAAAATGCTTAGTAAATATCTTAACGGGCTGATTAGTAAAGCCGCTGAAAATGTCAAAACCATTGTTTTGCCTGAAGGTGAAGACGAGCGCGTATTAAAAGCCGCTCACATTATTGCTGACGCCAAAGCCGCCAAGCTGATTATCTTGGGCGATGAAGCGCAAATTAAACAACACTTTGCCGGTAACGGCTGGAGCATGGACGGAATTGAAGTTATCACTCCTGAAACGTCGCCGCGCCTTGCCGAATATACCGAGCTGTTGTACAACTTGCGCAAAGAAAAAGGCATGACGCCGGAACAAGCCGCGGAAACTGCCAAAAACTACACCTATTTCGGCACTTTAATGATTAAAGCCGGTCATGCCGACGGCATGGTTTCAGGCGCCAATCACTCCACCGCCGACACCGTTCGTCCGGCCTTGCAGATTATTAAATCGGCTCGCAAAGACCGCAGTGTTTCATCATTTTTAATTATGATTTCCAATGACACTCCTTACTTGTTCTCTGATTGCGGCGTTATCATTAACCCGACTGAAAAAGAACTTTGCGACATTGCGTTAACCGCCGCTGAAACCGCCATTCAATTCGGCATTGAGCCTAAAGTTGCCATGCTCTCGTTTTCAACCCGCGGCTCCGGCAAAGGCGAAACGGTGGACAAAGTCCGCAATGCCGCCGCTATGGCGCAAGCAGCCTTAAAAGCTCCTGAATATCAGGGCTTAGGCATTGAAATTGACGGCGAAATGCAGGCCGACGCGGCATTAGATAAAGTTGTGGCTCATAAAAAAGCGCCTGACAGCCATGTTGCCGGTAATGCCAGAGTTTTAATTTTCCCGAACATTGAGGCCGGAAACATCGGATACAAACTTTTGCAGCGTCTTGGCGGCTGCGAAGCTTACGGACCTATGCTGCAGGGCTTAAATGCTCCTATTAATGATTTATCACGCGGCGCTTTTGCCGAAGATATTGCCGGCGTTATCGCCATTACCTGCTTGCAGGCCAATCATAAATAATTTAGTTTGTAAGGAAATAAACATGAAAAAAATTTTAGTTCTCAATTCAGGTTCCTCTTCATTAAAATACCAGCTGTTTAATGTAGACGGCGATAATTATGAAGTCCTTGCTAAGGGCGTTGCCGATCGTATCGGTATTCACAATTCATTTGTAACCTTAAAAATCGGCGATGACAAAAAGACCAAAGAAGTTGATTTGCCGACCCACACTGAAGCAATTCGCGAAGTTTTAAATCTTCTGTTAAGCGGTCCGCTCCACAGCATGGACGAGCTCAGCGCCGTTGGTCACCGCATTGTGCATGGCGGCGAAATTTTCAAAGGCTCTGCCATCGTAACTGAAAAAGTTATTGAACAGATTGAAGATTTGGCTGAGCTTGCTCCTTTGCACAACCACGCCAGCGCCGCCGGTATCCGCGCCGTTAAAACCATTCTGCCGGAAATTCCGCAAGTGGTTGTTTTTGATACCGCTTTCCACCAAACTATGGAAAAAGAAGCTTATTTATACGCTTTGCCGAAAGAACAATATGCTAAATACAAAATCCGTCGTTACGGTTTTCACGGCACCTCGCACTCTTATGTTGCGCAAAAAGCCGCTGAATTAATCGGCAAAAAAGGTAAAATCATCACTTGCCACCTTGGCAACGGCGCTTCCATCACCGCGGTTGAAAACGGCAAATGTGTTGATACTTCTATGGGCTTTACTCCTTTGGCCGGTGTGGTTATGGGTACTCGTTCAGGTGATATTGACCCTTACATTCCGCTTTACATCATGAAAACCCAAAACAAAACCCCTGATGAAGTTAACACCTTGCTTAACAAGCAAAGCGGTATGCTCGGCATTTGCGGATTTTCAGACAACCGCGATGTTGAAGTCGGCTACTTAAAAGGCGACCAAGAAGCCATTGACGCCATGAACGTTTATGTTCACACCCTGTTGCGCTTTATTGGCGGCTATATTGCCGTCTTGGGCGGCGTTGACGCCATTGTCTTTACTGCCGGCGTTGGTGAAAACGGCTCTATCGTTCGTAAATTAGTTGTTGACCGCTTGGCTTATTTGGGTATTAAACTCAATGAAGAAAACAACAATAAGCGCGGTCAAACGCTTGAAATTTCAACTCCGGATTCTAAAGTTCGCGTATTTGTAATTCCGACCGATGAAGAATTGATGATTGCCAAAGACACCATGAAATTGGTATTCTAAAACTGCTTAAACTTAATCCCCTGAAGTTTTCCGCTTCAGGGGATTTTATTATCTGCCGGTACTGTCTAACATTGTTGTAACCAACGGACCTTTATAGGTTTGCGAAGTTTCCATATCTAAAGTTCCTTTAATTACGTTCTCCGGCAAAATATCCTGAACCATTTGACATCTGCCGCCATGCAGCGCTACACTTTTGCGTGTTTTTTTTGCCTTACTTAAATTTTGGTTGAGTTTACTAAAATCAAACTCCGCAAAACCGTCCGCATCTATTTTAAGCTTACCTTTTTCCGTCACGCAAACATCTTCCGGTGTCAAATTATAGCAACCTTCTGCTCTTAAAGCTAAAAAATCAGAGGTTTCAAGTTTTCCTTCAAGCAATGCGCCCATAAAATAAAAACGCGGCAACAAACCTTTTTGTTTGCGGTATCCGGTTAAATAGCGTGTCAACTCATGCCCAGTTTTACCTTCATTCAACGCCTGCAAATATTTTGACTTAGGAAATCCGTTTTCACCGATAACATACGCAAAGTTATAAGTCGCAATAGTAGTCGCGTCATCCATCGGAACTTTAACGCATTTTTGAATAGTAGGCAAAGCCTTAAATTTCAAATAACGTTCTTTTTGCACTATGGCATCTTCCATAGTTATGGTATCGCCCTTTTTAACCGGTGAAATTTGGCGGTTGCCGACCCCGTTTTCATCAATATAAAAAGTACAGCCGTAACCGATGGTCGGATAACCTTCACCATCGGTAAAGGTACTGTCGGCAAAATTTTCCACAAACGCCAAACTGGTTTTAATAGCGTCATGACAGCGCGAAAAACTCCTTACATGCCCACACGGGTCTTTAGCCTCAAGTTCTTTGCGTTCTGCATTTTCTTTACGCTTTTCATTCATCTGATACGCTTCATAAACCGCGGCGCTGACCGTTGCCGCCAGCATAAAACCAACTGCCCAATGACGAGCTTTAGTTTTAAGCTTTTCAATATCAATTTTAATATTACCGGTCGCTTTCTTTGGTTTTTTGCTTAAAAACTCGCCAACTTTTTTGGTAATATAAGCGGCCTTATCCCGAGCCGCGCGCACCTGAAACTGATTGTGAGCTTTGCGCATTTCTTTTAAGTTAGGGTAATCTATAAAAGTTCTAAACGGACGATCAGGATACGCAACCGCCAACTTCATGGAAAGATTAACTGCCTCCCAATATTTTTTATCCGCTCTGGCAAAAATTTTTTTAGCGATTTTAGCAGGAGCGTCTTTACTGTTGCGCATTGAATACGGCACTACCAATCGTTGTGAGCCGGTCTTGGTGGTAAGCGAAATATATTTAACTTCTTCATGATTACGCTGATATTTAAGATAATCTTTGCGCATTAAATCAAAAAAATCTTTAACAAACGCTCGTTTCGGATCCTTATAATCGCGCACATACACATACGGCACTGTATAATCCGTGCCGTTCAGATGAACAACCGGCGGAATAACATTGGTCTGCCCATATTCCCACTGCAAAAAGTTTGCCAGCTCTTTTTTATTTTTACCCATCGGACGTCTCCGTTTTTTAGCTTTTATGATTATAAGTATAAAGCAACGGACAAATTTTGTCAATGACGCTTATTTCAAAATCAGCTTATCAGGTTGACAATAATGGCGTTTCTGCTTATCATAACTATAAATTAAAAAATCAACGAGGATATAAATATATGAGAGCCAGATTGTTGCAATGCCTGTTTTTAGGCGGGGTTTATCAAATTATCGCCATTATTTTAAACTTTATACCGGCAACCGCGCTACTAAACGGCTTATTTTATATTGTTTTTCTGATTGCGGCAATCATCACATTAGCTCACTGGCGGAGCGGCAAAATCAGCTCTTTCAGTACGGAGCACAAAAACACCACCAGCCTTTTATATGCGCTTGGTTGGATGCCGTATTTTCAACTACCTTATTTTATTTTTGTAAATTACATCAGCTATCAAACCGCCATGGCGGCTTATCATCATACTGAGTACATACCTGAATATTTACCACTACTGGAAAGTTATTTAAAAGTTTATTTTAATATTTATATTTGGGGCGCTTTGGCATCACTGTTAATTGCGATTAGTCTTATTTTATACCGCCGTTTCAGTCAAAAATCCATACAACCACATAATTTATATCTGCAGCAGCATTTTATGAAAATATGCAATACTATTGCATATTTTCATAAAATGTATTGATTTATTAACTTTTCTAGGTTATCTTATAGATAAAGGAGATAACATATGTATTACCAAAGAACACTATCCTCAGTTATTGCAAAAGCCACTAAGTCGTTTAAAGTTGTTTTAATTACCGGACCGCGGCAAGTCGGAAAGTCAACATTGTTTGAAAAAATGATGGAGCCCAACCGTACCAAAGTTTCATTAGATGATTCAGATGTGCTTACCTTAGCCAAACAAGATCCTAATTTGTTTTTTCAAACCTATCAGCCTCCTTTGCTCATTGATGAAGTCCAAAAGGCGCCGGAGCTCTTGTTACAAATAAAAAAAATTGTAGATAGTTCAAATAAAAAAGGTCTGTTTTGGCTAACCGGTTCACAAAAGTTCACATTAATGAAAAATGTGTCGGAAAGTCTGGCTGGACGTGTTGCCGTATTAGACTTACAAGGATTATCGCAATCTGAAAAAAGCAACGATTCAAACAGAGAACCTTTTGTACCTGATATTCCGTTACAAACAAAAAGACCGATATGGAGTGTTAAAGAAGTTTTTGAGGTTATTCATAAAGGTTCGTATCCTCAACTATTTGATGGTGTGACGGATTGGGAATTGTATTACAAGTCTTATGTTGACACTTATTTAATGCGTGATGTAAAAGATATTGTTCAGTTAGAAAATGAATTGAATTTTATTCGCTTTCTCAAAATATTAGCGGCAAGAACTTCCCAACCGCTAAACTATGCTGATTTGGCAAGAGATGTTGATATAGCTCCTAATACCGTAAAAAATTGGGTAAGTATTTTGCAAACATTAGGAATTATATATCTGTTGCCGGCTTATTTTGAAAACAACATTGGCAAAAGACTAGTAAAAGCGCCTAAACTTTACTTTATGGACACAGGCTTATGCGCCTATTTATGTTCCTTAAAAACATCTGAGACACTTATGGACAGCCATTTAAGCGGAGAATTTGTGGAAACTTATGCTGTTTCAGAAATTATAAAGAGCTATATTCATAACGGTAAAACACCGAATATCTATTATTGCCGCACCACAAGCCAAGAAGAAATTGATGTTGTAATAGAAGAAAACAACAAAGTTTACCCAATTGAAATAAAAAAAACAGCGACCCCCACAATATCTATGGCTAAAAATTTCAAGCTAATAGATGAAAAGAAAAAAGGCATCGGTTGTATTCTTTGTTTAAGTGAAAAATTTATTCCTATCAATAAAGAAATTTATATTATACCAATCAGTTATATTTAGTTTGTAAAATTTTATACAAACAGGATATTCACAATTTATCCGCATTACTATTAATTCCCATCCCTAGGAGGGGTGCCGTAGGCGGGGTGGTTAATACAACTTATGCACAGCGCGGACTCGTAAATATTGCAAAAAAAAAACGCGAGCTAAAATCTTCTCAAAATTAACATTTTGAGAGGATTTTAGCTCATGAATACACAATCCGGAAGATCTATGGTGGAAATGCTCGGCGTATTAGCAATAATTGGTGTTTTATCGGTTGGGGCAATCGCCGGTTATTCCAAGGCTATGTTCAAATACAAACTTAACAAACACGCTGAAAGTTTTAACTTACTGTTAAATGAGGCAATTAAAGCTTATCCTGATTTACGACGTTATTACGGTTCATCGGAACGTGACACTACCAATTTAAACACCTTTTTTTATAAAACAGGCTCCCTGCCCGATAGCGTAACCTACAATAATTCAAATAGCGAGATTACTGATGTTTTTAAAAACAAATATTATCTGCGCTATGCCACCGGAAAACGCTCAGACGGTTCTAATTTTCCTTACTACTATATTGAAACATGGTTTAACCGCAGCGGTAACAAAATGACTGACCGCGACCGTGAAATTTGCCGTAATTTTGCGCTTGTTACCAAAGAAAATGCCGCTAACATTCACTCATTTGAAGTACGTTCCATTTCATCCGAAGCTATGGATTATACAGATCAAACTTTATATGGCGATGCTTCCCATGAGACTACAAATCTTTTACGAAACGCCTCTATTGCTCAAATAGATAAAATATGCGATTCATGCGATTCTTCAATAGGCTGCGCTATGGTTCTTTACATTACTGTTGAATACTAGATTTTAACAACATGAAAATTCTTATCCCTAGAAGGTTGCCAAAGGCTCTAAATAATTTCCATCCCGTGGAGGGAGGCAATAAACAAGCACTATAAAAAATTCCCATCCTGAGGAGGGGTGGCGGCGGACGCCGACGGGGTGGTGAAAGTACAAGATTGAAAACAAGGCTCTCATGTTATTTATATTTCTAATTTCATAACAAAAACAAGCGCTTAACGCATTGTTAGATAGTGACGAGACCACCCCGCCTTCGGCACCCCTCCTCAGAATGGGAATTTTAAAGTGCGGCTAAAAATACAACTTATACACAGCACAGACTCGTAAATATTGCAAAAAAAAAACGCGAGCTAAAATCTT
>CAVBCV010000005.1:0-60624 GCA_963594125.1 Lachnospiraceae bacterium | reverse complement strand
AAGATTTTAGCTCGCGTTTTTTTTTTGCAATATTTACGAGTCCGTGCTGTGTATAAGTTGTATTAGCCACCGTGATTTTCACCACCCCGGCGGCGTTCCGCCGCCACCCCTCCTCAGGATGGGAATTAATAGAGTTGCGTATAAATTATGGCTAAATAAAAAATTTTACAAACCGGAGCGGAAGATATTAATACCGTTTTTTAAATTTTTAATGATGCGGCTGAGCGGTTTGTGTTGGAGTGATTTTTGTTTAGCGCTGAAAATATAGCCGTAACTTACCGGAGAGCTGAGGCGAATCGCTGAGCTTGCTAATTTTACGGGTTGGTGTTGTTTGTAGTTTTTAATATCGGTTTTACCGTTATAGCCTAATTCTTTTAAGAATGCCGGTAAAACACTGCGATAAGTATCGCGCTTGTCACGAAAAATGATGTTGTTCCAAAACTCTTGGAATTTTGAGTTTTTAATTACATCGCGCTTAAAAATTACAAAGCGTCCGTTATCTTCAGAGTTGCGGCTGTATTTTTCCGTTAAGCTCCAAAAATCATAATTTTGCAATTTAAGATATGCGGAAAGATTTTGCAGGTGAGCGAGCGCGGCATAGGTTTTGTCATTGCAAAACACAACTTCATCATATTGCAGTAAATTTTGCCAGCCGTAATGATAAATTAAATATTGCCAGGAGCCGAAATCATTACCGTTGTGGATTGCCGAATCGGCGTAAACCGTATAATCTTGCAATTTTTGCAACTCAGATTTGGGGATTGTGCCATTTGACAGATAATAAACTTCGCCGGTTTTGGCTAAGGTTTGCACCAGATGAACGGTGTAATCATTAAGATGCTTTTGATTATTATGTCCGGCCACAAGATATACTCTGCTCATTTTGTTCTCCTGAATTTTGAGGATATATAAGAAAGAGTTTGATTATTTAAACCTTGCAGCCGGATTTATCAGCAAAAATAAAACTAATTATTTAACTTCGTCAGGGTCACGCAATACATAACCTCTGCCCCAAACGGTTTCAATATAGTTTTTACCGCCGGAAATGTCTTCAAGCTTTTTGCGCAATTTGCAAATAAACACGTCAATGATTTTAAGTTCAGGTTCATCAATTCCGCCATATAAGTGGTTTAAGAACTGGTCTTTGTTTAAGGTTGAACCTTTGCGCAATGAAAGCAATTCCATAATGCCGTATTCTTTGCCGGTTAAGTGTAACGGCTTGCCGCTGACGGTAACGGTTTGAGTGTCTAAGTTAACTTCAACTTCACCGGTTTTAATAATGGAGTTGGAGTGTCCTTTAGAGCGGCGAACAATCGCTTGAATACGGGCTAAAAGCTCAGCCTTATCAAACGGTTTGGTTAAATAATCATCGGCACCGTATCCTAACCCCTTAACTTTTTTATCAGGCTCAGATAAACCGGATAAAATCAGCACCGGAGTGTTGACTTTGGCGTTGCGCAGGCTTTTAAGAACTTCATATCCGTTCATGTCAGGCAGCATCAAGTCAAGAATAATGATGTCATAATCATACAGTTTGCCGATTTCCAATCCGTCTTCGCCTAAATCAGTGGCGTCAACAATCATGCCCTCTTTTTTGAGCATGGTTTCAATGCTTTGCGAAACGGCGTAATCATCTTCAACTAACAGCACTCTCATCTTTTTATCCTTCCGTTGTTTTTTAACAATGATGTTAATACTATAACGCCATATTTTTTATTTGTGAATCATTTTAAACGCCTGTTAACAATTATTAACAAGAAATTTTTATTTTATTGCTAATATGCTGAAAATTAATGATATTTTTATATAGCAAAAATGCTATTGCGCCTTTTCAAGCACTTTCATACCGGCAAGATAGGTGTTTAGGAGCAATTCGCACAAAGTTTTTTTGTTAATTTTGGTAAAGCTGTCTAAAGTGTCGGTAGTTAAAAATGAGCTTAATGAGAACAATGACAGCCACAAAATTTGTAATGAAAGCAGGCGTTCAGGCAACGGAATTTCCGGAAACAGCGCCTTAAACGAGTTTTCAACCAACTGGGTGATTTGTACCACGCGGCGCAGATAAACTTTTGAAAAGCGGCGGTTGTTGTTTAAAAGGTGAAAGTTATGTACCAAAAACCACAGATTTTTATTTTCAAGCACAAAATTAATAAACTCGCGCGCATATAAATTAAGCCGCTGATATGGTGTGCCGGAAGCTTGTAAATGTGCCAGGCGAATATACAAGCTGTCTAAGGTCAGGTAATTTTGAATTAAGATAAAATTATCCATATTGCCGAACTGATTATAAATGGTTCCGACCGAATAACCGGAAGCTTCAGAAAGTTTGCGCGCGGTTAAAAACTCAGCGCCTTTTTCTTGAATCAGTTCGCGGCCTTTGTTGACTAAATTTTCTTGGATATTATCTTTATTCATGGTTGGTTCTTATATCTAAATTAACAAATTTGCGTTACTATAACAAAAAAATGAACGGTGTTCAACTTTTTTTCTTCAATATGCAAAAGGAGAAGGTTTATGAAAAAAATATGCCGGTTTTTAGTGGCTTTGGGGCTTTTGTCTTCCGGTTCGGCAATGGCAGAAGAGGGCTTTTTCGGTGATTTGCTGGTTTCAGGCAAAATGAAACAAGACGCGGTGAGCGAATCGGGGCAAACGGAAGCGGGCAAAATTTTAGACAGCCGACCGACCGCGCTTAAAATTAAAACCGTCAGCAAGCAGATTGAAAAAGTGCAAGATGTTAAGCCGCAGGCTATTTATACTCCGGCGCCGTTCGGTTTAAGTTGGTTGGCGCCTCGTAAAGATATTGAAGGCTTAAAGGTTTATTTAACCCCGATTGAGCTTAAAGACACGCCGGAAACATATAAGGCGGTAAATTTGCCTAAGCCGGTATCTGATTTTAAAGAAGTTGATATAAGTTTTGGCGATAATAACCAGTTGTGGCGGATTATTGCTTACGGTAAGCCGCAGCAAGATGACGCCGCGGCAAGCAAAGGCTTAAAACTTTATAAGCAATATTACCAGATGTTGGCTAAAAAATACGGTAATGCTCAGCAGTTTTATACTCCGGCGGCGGTTAATGTTGATGAAACGGATGCTAACGGTAATGTTACCTCCCGCAAAGTTGAAATGCCGCTCGGCGCGGAAGGATTTTTGCAAAAACTGGTCAGCGGCGAAGCGACTTTGTACGCCACTTTTGAAAATGGTAAAACCGGCGTAACTTTGGCGCTGTATGCGGACGGCGATGAGCAGACTTATATTGTGGTTGATTATAAAGATTTGCAAGCAGGCAAACAGAAACTTGAAGATATTTATGACGCGTTGTAAAGGGACTTAAATGATGAAAAAGGTTAGTTTTTGCGGAATATCAGGCAGCGGCATGAGCGCGTTGGCGCAGGTTTTGAACGCAAGAGGAATAAATGTGCGCGGTTCGGACAGAAGTTTTGACAATGGCAAAGACGAGGCGAATCGCAAGGCTTTAGAGGCTGTCGGGATTAAAATTTTTCCGCAGGACGGCTCCGCGATTACAGATGATTTAGATTGCCTCTTTGTTTCAACCGCGGTGGAAGATTCCATTCCTGATGTTAAAGCGGCAAAGGCAAAGAATATCGCTATTAAAAAACGTTCAGATTTGCTTGCGGAAATTTTTAATCAATCACGTTACGGAATTGCGGTAGGCGGAACCAGCGGTAAAACCACTTTAACCGCGATGATAGGCTTTATTTTGGATAAATCAGGCAAAAAACCCTTGGTTATTAACGGAGGATTGCTCAAAAATTACGCCAATCAGGCGGGTATTCCGAATGTGATATTAAATGACGGCGATATTTGCGTGGTGGAGGCTGATGAAAGCGATGGTTCGGTTGAAAAATATGTGCCGTATGTGGCGGTGGTTAATAATATTACCATTGACCACAAAGAAATCAGCGAACTTAAAAAGTTGTTTGCCGATTTTGTGCAGAAGGCAACCGGCGGCGCGGTGATTAATGCCGATTGCGTTAACTCGCAATGTTTGAAGGATTGCAATCAGCATATTAAAACTTTTTCGGTTAAAAATCCGCAGGCTAATTTTTATGCTTCAGACATTAAGCCTTTGCCGCATGGCATAAGCTATAATTTGAACGGCAAAACGTTTACTTTGCAAATAATCGGAGCTTTTAACGTGGCTAATGCGATGGCCGCTATTGCCGCCTGCTCATATTTGGGGATTGATAAATTTACAGCGGCAAAAATTTTGCAAGATTTTACCGGTACCAAAAGGCGCTTAGATGTTATCGGCACCCGCGGCGGTGTTACCGTAATTGATGATTTTGCGCATAATCCTGACAAAGTTTTGGCTTCAATGCGGGCATTGCGCGATTACAGCGGCAGGCTGCTGATTATGTTTCAGCCGCACGGTTTTTCGCCGATGCGTATGATGGGCAAGCAAATTATGGAAAGCTTTGCCAAGACCATGCAGTCGGATGATTGCTTGTTTATGCCGGAAATTTATTATGCCGGAGGAACGGTTACTCGCGATATTTCATCGGCGGACTTAATCAAATATGCTTCTGAACTTGGGGTTAATGCCGAATTTTACCAAACCAGAGACGAGATAAAAAACAAGCTGACAGCAATGGCAAAACCCGGTGACCGAATTGTGATTATGGGTGCCAGAGATAATACTTTGCCTGATTTTTGCCGCAGTATTTTAGGAGGGGTAAAAGCATGACGTTATTACGCGCGGGTGATAAAATAGCCTTGGTGGCGCCATCGGGTTTTATTGAGCCGGAATCATTAAAAACCGGCGCGGCTTGGCTTGTAGAGCAAGGTTTTGAGCTTGAGTTTATGCCGCATGTGTTTGCGCGCCGTTATTATACGGCAGGCACGGATTTTGAGAGAGCGGACGATATTAATGAAGCATTTGCCCGCTCTGATATTAAAGCGTTGTTTTGTGTGCGCGGCGGGGCGGGCAGCTCTAAAATTTTACCGTATATTGATTACGCAACTGTTAAAAAGAATCGTAAGCCGGTGTTTGGTTTAAGCGATTCAACGGCTTTGCAAAACGCGCTGTTTACTTGCAGCGGGAATGTTTCATACACCGGATTTTTGCCGATTTTTGATTTTAAGAGCGGCGTGCTTGATGAAAAAATAAAACAATCATTAAATTCGGTTTTTGCCGGTCATGAACAAAAAGCGGCAGGCGGTAAATGTTTAAATTCGGGCACGGCGCAAGGCGTTATGGTCGGAGGCTGTTTGAGCGTGCTTAATTATTTGTGCGGAACGCCGTATTTTCCGTCATTGCAGGGTAAAATTCTGCTGATTGAAGATGTGGGCGAAAAAACATATCGGATTGACTTGATGCTTAGTCAGCTTAAAGCGCAAAAAGATTTTGCAGGCTTAAACGGCATTGTATTCGGGCAGTTTTTAAATTGTACGGAAGCTGACGAGGGTGATGGCTCTGTTGCGGAAATTATTGCTGATTTTGCGCAGGAGTTGGATATTCCGGTAATAACGGAATTTCCGTACGGGCATATTGCCAGCCGCTATGTGCTGCCGATTGGGAAAAAGGTTTGCTTAAATGCTGATGAGGTGACGCTCGTTTACTAAAAAACGAGATTCAGCACATATTTTAGGTTTTGCAGGTTAAGCCGGTTGATTAAGTCAAAATACAAAGAAACACCTTGCCAACCGCGGCTGTTGAAAGCAAGTATGCTGCCGATAATCCACAAATTGGCAGAGGGGAGAAACATCCAACAGAATTTATACGATACTTTGGGCAAATCAGTTTGCTTATCATGAATTTGCGAGCCGACAGTATCAGTATGATAGCCCAGAAAATAGCCTAAAATTCCGTTCATAATCAGGTTAGAAGGCAAAAAGCCCATAATAATCATATAAATTGAAGCGAACAGCGGAAAAAAGTATGGAGCAATTACGATGAGCCAGTTTCCTTCGCCTTTAAAGCCCATTTCGCCGCCGCTGTTATCAGGGTCAAGCCGGATATGGTCAACTTTATGAAAGGTAATGAGGGCAAAAAAGGAGTGCGTCAGCTCATGGGCGATAATCTGCATGGAGGTTTTAACTGACGAATCGGCCATGGTGCGGGCGATAAAATACATGAAAAATCCGGCGGCAAGAGCTAAATATTTAAATGACGCGAATGAAAAAAAATCAACAGACATACAAAGCGCCGGTAAAGAGAGTAACATATAAACCGCTATCGGCCATTTAAACAGGTTGATTATTTTATCTAAGGTTGCAGACATATTTTTCCTTTCAGAGCTATAATATACAGCCGTCTAAATCATATTTCAGCAATTTTTGCATTCTATTAACATTTACTTTAAAAAACAACTTGACAATCGGCGGAAAAAACTAACACTGAATATAAAAAAATTAAGAGGCGAGGCGTTATGAACAAATATGAACAGATGGTAGCGGAATGCCATAAAGCAATGGAATGCGCGGTTGATGAGCCGTTTACGGCTGATTTACTGGCATTGCGCAAGCGATTAATCAATGAAGAAACCGCAGAGCTTAATGCGGAAATTGATAATTTGATTGAGGAGCTGAATAACAATGGTAAAGTTCAAAAAGAATCGGTGCTTAAAATGTATAAGGAGCTGGCCGATTTACAATATGTGGTCAGCGGTATGGCGGTTTGCTTTGGAATTCCGTTTGAAGAAGTGTTTAAGCGCGTGCATGAAAGCAATATGTCTAAGCTGGTTGACGGCAAGCCGTTAAAACGAGCGGATGGCAAATTTTTGAAAGGTCCGAATTATAAAAAGCCGGATTTAGGCGATTTATATTAAATAAAAAAGACAGCCCAAGCGGCTGTCTTTTTTATAAAAGCTATTTTTTGTTGGCGTAAAATTGCGTTTCAGATGAAACAGACGTATCGCCTTGATGGATAACAATTTGCTGGAACGGAATTTCAATTCCTTCTTCCATAAAGCGGCGGTTAATTTCATAACGCAGGTCGCTCGGGATATTCCAACCTGCCCAAATGTTGCTGGAATAGCACCGTAATTCAAAGTCAAGCGAGCTGGCGCCGAAATCTTTAAAAATTACATATGGCGCCGGAGTTTTTAAAACCTTTTTATTATTGCGGGCGCACTCCAGCAATATTTCAGTTACTTTATTTACATCGGTACCATAAGCAACGCCGACGCAAACAGCTTGTCTGGTCCAGTTGTTGCCATGGGTTAAGTTGGTTAAAGCCGACGAAATTAAAGTGGCATTCGGAATGATGATGCTGGTTTTTTTGAAGGTTTCCAACTCGGTTGAGCGGATATTGATTTGCTTAATTTGTCCTTCTTCACCGTTAAAGACAACCCAGTCGCCGACTTTTACCGGACGTTCAAACAAAATGATGATACCGGATACAAAGTTGTTGAAAATGTTTTGTAATCCGAAACCGATACCAACCGATAAAGCACCGGCGATAACGGCAAGGCTGGTTAAATTACCGCCCATGACGATAATGGCAAGTAATGAGGCGATGACAAAGCCGACAAAGCTAACTCCCGATGATAATGAGTGTTTAATGCCGTCATCAATATCAAGTTTGGCAAAAACGTTGTTGGTTAAGTTGTTTTTTAAGGCTTTCATAATGGCAAGCGAGCCGAAAAATACCACAATGCCTAAAATAATGGCAATTAAGGAAATGCGGACGCCGCCGATACTGAAACCGAACAGGATCTTTTTAACCACATGCAAAATTAAATCACCGGATACGCCCCATAAGTTCAAAAATACAAAAATAAAGAACATGGCGAGCAGCGGAGTTAAAATTAAGCTTAACCCAAAGTTGATTTTAGTTAAAATTTTGCGGCGCATCTTAAAATTTTTCGCCCAAAAACCAAGCAGCAAGATGTGCTTGATAATTTCAGAAAATAAGCGGTGGCAGATTATGAACAGCACAAACAGCAATGCGCTTAGCAGGTAGCGATTAAAAATATAGGCGGATAAGTCAGGATAACCGAATAAGGCTATACCGAAGGTGGCGATACTGATAAATGAGGTGATAAAGATAATTTTAAATGAGTTGCTCATGTTGTCATCAGTATCATCAGAATCTTCTGTCTCAGCAGGCTGCTCCGGTTCTTCTTCATGAAAAATTCGGCTGACTAACAGGATGATGGCAAAAGCTTTTATGGCGCAGGCGGAAGCCACAATAAAGTTAATAAGTTCAGTTTGATATTCTGCCATGCGGGCAATATGTTCAAGCAATGATACAATGCCAATAAGCAAAATGCTTAAATATAAGGCTTTGACAATGCCGATGGCTTTTTCAGTGCCAAGGTTAATTAAGCGCCATTTTTCATGATACGGCGCAAAAGTTACGCGGGCAATGGCACGTGCCATTATGATGTATAACAGGTAATATAATGTGCTGTTGATGGCAATGCCGAAGAATCCGGTGGTGAAAATTTGCATGCCTATCATCCAAACTAAAAATCCGCCGATGATTAAGGTCGGGATAACTCCGTAGGCAATGGCAACCGCAACCGCGGCAAACAGTTTTTGACCGTAACGCGGATTTTCAATATCAGGGCGATATCCCCAATTACGCATAATCAGACGGCGCAGAATGAGTCCGACACCGAAAGCGCCGATAAGAATAATCAGTATCGGGATAAAATAAGTTAAGATGTAGTTTTTACCGGAAGCATCAAGCATTTTATACCAGTTTATCGGGGAGGTTATAATATCCCAACTAAAACCGGCAAAAGCTTTAATGGCGGTAAAAAAGTTTTGCGGGTTGAGCAAAATGTCTTGTTTGGTAACCAAATTGCCCAATATTTTTTGGTTGCGGGAATTTAAGACCAGTAAATTAAGCTCTTCAATTTTAACTTCTAAAATCTGCACTTCGGCAATTTTGCTTTTGATAACTGCCAATGTGTTGTTAAATTCATTACGCTTTTGGGCAATGACTTTAAGCTCTTTGGAGCCGTCTTCCGGTGCGGTGCCTAAAGCTTCTATTTGTTTTTGCACATAGGCGGCTTCACGCTCGTATTCACGCTTAAAGGCGGCAAGACCTCCCGATGTTTGGTACAAAAAGTTAGCGTCTTCATCTATGCTTTGTACCGTAGAATTACCGCTTTTAAGCTTTTTTTCAATGGCTGTTAATTGCTTGGAAACTTTATCAAATTGCAAAGTTTCATCGGCTGCGTTTACCGGCAGAGCAACCAACAGATTGAGCAGTATAAATGAACATACAAAAAACTTAAATAAGCGAAACATCGGGATAATCCTTTATTAGTGGGTTTTAAGCATAAGTTTCATGACATTGAACGCGTTTTTAGCCATGCCGGCGCGCAGGTTGTCGGCAACGCACCAAAAACTAAAGCCGTTTTCAGCCGATAAATCTTGACGCAGGCGGCTTACATAAATATTGTCCTCGCCCTGAACATCATTTAAGCTGACGTAACCGCCATCGGTTTGTTTGTCAAAAACAACTACGCCTTTGGTGTTTTGCATTAATTTTCTGACCTCGTCAACATCGGCATCATTAACGCATTCAGCGTTAACATATAGAGCGGCGCCGATAAAGGCAGGAACAAAAGCGCAGTTGGCGTGAACTTTCATGTTGCCGTTTAAAACCTTTTTGGTTTCAGCGTTAATTGCCCATTCAAACTTGGTTTCTTCACCGATAAATTCGCCAACCTGCGGCAAAACGTTAAAGGCAATCTGCTTTTTGAAAACCTGCTCGTCATCAGCTAAAGTGGTGTTCATATAAATTTTACGGGTTTGGTTAAACAGCTCGTCCATGGCGTCTTTACCATAAACGGAGGTTGAAATATAAGCGGTGGCAATCAGGCGCTTTAAGCTCAGTTTTTCATTGACTTTGGCAAGCGGAGTAAGCATTTGGGTGGTTAGCGCCGATGGAATGGAAACAATGTTTTTGGCGGCGTGTTTAACCGCTTCATCATTCAGACCGGCAATAATCATCGGGACATCAGAATCGGCAAAAGTTGCGCCGGAGCAATCAATTATTTTAATGTTTTTAGCGGCGGCTTTGGGCAGGTAGCGTTTGGCAATTTCTTCCGTAGTGGCAAAAATGGCAATGTCCGCTTTGCCGAAATCAAAAGTATCGGCATTGTAAACATCAAGCTCATCATCCTCGCCGTATGAAACCAAGTTGCCGAGCGGGCTTTTGGGTTCAAGGGCGATAACATCATCAGAGCTGACGCCGTCGGCTTCTAAAAAGGTTAAAATTTCACGACCGATATTTTCGGTAACACCGAGTACAGCAATTTTAGTCATAATCTATCCTTTGTTAAATTTTACAGTTAATGTAATCATAGCCTAGATTTATTTATAAAAGGATAATATTAAAGTGCAAGAGTTAATTATTGTAGATGATGTATAAACATTGGTTTAGTTTAAATTAAAAAGCTGCTTGCTTATATTGATGTTAAGGAGGGTGAGCAGATGAGATTTATAAAACCAAAAGACTTAACTACCAATTCTTTGATTTTAGATGTGCGTGATGAAAGCGAATATGAAAAAGAAAGTTTGGCTTATCCGCATTATTTTGAGCCGCTGAAACATTTGCATCCTGAAATTTTTATTAAAAATCATCATTTGGACGGTTCGCAGACTATTAATATTATTTGCGCTTCGGGCGGACGTTCATCACAAGCGGCGCAAATGTTTGAACAAAGCGGGTATGATAATGTGGCGGTGGTTATCGGCGGCATTATTGAAGCCGACTATGAGGGTTTGCCGATTGTGCGCAATTAAAATTAAACTGGAAATCTGAATATTCGGGTGTTAAAGTTTTTCTTGGATTTTTTTTAAGGAGAAACTTATGCCTGATTGGTCAGAAGAAGATAAATGCAGCGGCTTAATTGTCGGGGTTGACGAGGCGGGGCGCGGTCCGTGGGCCGGTCCGGTAGCGGCAGGGGCTGTGGTGTTTTTTAACCGCAATGTTAATTCGGCATTGTTAAATTCGCTTGATGATTCAAAAAAATTATCCGCTAAAAAGCGTGAAGAGCTTTATAAGTTGATACAAGCAGAAGAAGCCGCCGGTAATTTATCGTATGGAATCGGCGAGGCGTCAGCGGCGGAAATTGATGAAATTAATATTTTGCAGGCAACTTTTTTAGCAATGCGGCGGGCAGTGGCGGCATTAAAATGTAAGCCGGATTTGGCGCTTGTTGACGGCAATCGTACGCCGTCCGGCTTGGTTTGTCCTTGTAAAACCATTGTTAAAGGCGACGCAAAATCATTTAGTATCGCGGCGGCATCGGTTATGGCAAAAGTTTATCGTGACCGTTTAATGGCGGAGTTGGCGCAAAAATATCCGTGGTACGGGTTTGAAAAAAATGCCGGATACGGCACCAAAGCGCATATTGACGGACTAAAACAACATGGAATTACGCCGGAACACCGCAAGTCATACCGCCCGATTGCGGAAATTATTGCCGCAAAGAGTTAAGCAGGCTTTTTAAATCAGCTAATTTTAGTTTCAGCTCAGGCGAGGGATTGTTTTTTTCCGCCTGAGCGATTTGTTTTTCCGCAACGGTATAATTTTCAAGCATCATATTAAATTGCGCTGACGCGTAAAGAGCATCGGCTTTGCGGTTTGCTTCATCATAAGCGCGGGCAAGCAAAACCCAAGTGTCGGCTTTGTTCTTTTTTAAAATACTGCGGTTAAGCGTTGATATAATCTGTTTAAGCTCGTCCGCGCTATGCGGTGCTTCAAGCGCGGTTTGTGCGAATCCGAACATTATTTCCGCCGAATCGGGGCGCAGGGTTAAGGCTTTTTTATAAGCGGCGAGCGCTTCCGTCAATTTGCCTTTTTCAAATAAAAACTGCCCTTTAAGCTCATAAAAAAACGGATTGTTTGGCTCGTCGGCAATCAAAGCATTAATATTTTTAAGCGCTTGCGGCAGGTTGTTTTGCCGATAATATAAAATGGCGCGGGCATATTGCGCAGGTGCGGATTTATCAGAAAGCGGATAAAGCTTAAAGCCGCGTTCGGTCGGCAGCAGAAAGGCTGATAATTTGGCTTTGACCATTTTAAATTCGGTATCAAGCGGCGAGGTTACAGCGCCGGACGAATTTTCAGCGGCTTGCGTGAAAAAGGCAATACGCTCGCTGTTAAGCGGGTGAGTGCGAAAATACGGAAAATCTTGATAGCCGTTTAGCCGGTTGGTGCGGACCGATTTTTGCATAAAGTTTTTTAGCCCAAGCGGCGATTGATTTAATTGTTTTAGATATTTTACCGCACTTTCATCGGCGCTGCGTTCTTCCTGCATTTGGTATGCAGTCATAGAGTTTAAGAGCGAGTTTTGCGAGCCGAGCATAACGGCAAGAGCGGCCTCGGCGTTGCCGGAAGCGGCTGCGGCGGCTCCGGCGGCGATTAATGACGCTACACTGGCAATTTGCGCTTGTCCGATACGAATTTTTTGCCGAACGATATGTCCGCCGGCAATGTGTCCGGCTTCATGTGCGAGAATACCGTTGAGTTCGTTAATATTATCGGCATTCATTAAAGTTCCGCTGTGAATGACTAAATAATTGCCGTCGCTGACAAAAGCATTAAGCGTATTGTCATTGGTAATTAAAATTTTGTTGGGATTAAAAGTAATGCCGGCGGCACTGAATATAGGTTTTACAATATGGTGTACAAATGTCTCGCTCTCATCATCAGAGATAAATGATAATGCGGCGGCGTTAAATGAAAAACTGCACAAGCTTAAAATTAATGCGGGCAAAGCAAAATACCGGCAGATTTTAGTAATCTGCCGGATTTTTATAAAGTTGATTAACCGATTAACTTTCGCCACCATGCAACTTTGCCTTCTTTTTTAGGCTCTTCAGTGTTTACCGGAGCAGGAGTTTCAGCGGCGTTGTTGTAACGCTGGCGGTAATCATCGCGATTGTTATAATCGCGGCGTCCGAATTTGCCGCGGCGGCGATCATAGCGGTTGCGGCGACCATGAAAACGGCGGTTGTAACGATTGTCACGGTCATCGCCTTCTTCATTGGAAGTTTCAGGCTCGTTATCATTTTCAGGAGCTTCTTCAATTTTCTCTTCTTCAGTATCCGGAAGTTCTTCGGCTTCAGAATATGCGGTCATCGGAGTGTTCTCAGAATCTTCTTCCGCCGGTTTGGTTTGGCGGACGCGTTCAATTCGGTAGTCGGAAATGTTTTTAATTTCGCTATCAGCTGAGATTACCACTGACATTTTATAACGGCTTTCCAAATCGCACAAATTTTGGCGTTTTTGGTTAAGCAGATAAATAGCGGTTTCGGTCGGAACAAACACGGTAATGCGCGATGAACGGCTTTTAACGCCTTCTTCCTCAATGGCGCGCAAAATGAGCATAGCGCCTGATTCTGTGGTGCGGATAACGCCTTGACCATGGCAGAACGGGCAGGGCTGGTAGTTGCTTTCAATAAATGAAGAATGCATGCGTTGACGAGAGAGCTCAAGCAGTCCGAAACAACTCATTTTAGCAACCTGAATGCGGGAGCGGTCGTTTTTAAGCGCGTCTTTCATACGCTTTTCAACCGCGGCATTGTTTTTGGGTTCGTCCATATCAATAAAGTCAATAACCACCAGACCGGCAAGATTGCGCATGCGCAGCTGTTTGGCAATTTCATCAGCAGCTTCCAAATTGGTTTTTAAGGCGGTTTCTTCAATGTCTTTTTCTTTGGTGGCGCGTCCGGAGTTAACATCTATTGATACTAAAGCTTCAGTCGGGTTAATAACCAAGTATCCGCCGGATTCAAGTTGAACAATCGGGCTGTGAAGTTTATCAAGCTGCGATTCAATCTGAAAACGCTGGAATATAGGCATTTCGTTCGGTTTGCGGCACTTAATTTTCTTTAAGCTGCTTGGCGATAAAATTTTAACAAAATCACGCGCGGCTTTATAAGCGTCATTGCCGTCAACAATAACTTCGGCAATGTCTTTGGTGTACATATCGCGCAATGCGCGTTTGATTAAGTCGCCTTCTTCATAAATAAGGCAAGGCACTTTGTTTTTAAGCGCGTTTAAGCGGATATGATTCCAGGTGCGGATTAAGTAATTGTAATCGCGGACAATATCTGCCTTGGTTTTATCTTCACCGGCGGTGCGGATAATCATAGACATGTTGGCGGTTAAAGGAAGCTCTTTCATAATTTCTTTTAAGCGCTTGCGGTCAGCCGCGTTGGTAATTTTGCGCGAAACACCGCCGCTTTTAATGCGGTTGGGCATTAATACGCAATATTTACCGGCCAAGGATAAATAAGTGGTGCAGGCGGCGCCTTTGTTGCCGCGTTCTTCTTTTACAACCTGAATAAGCAGAGTTTGACCTTCTTTGATTACATCTTGAATGGTGCTGTAATGATAAAGCTTGCGGGCGCGCAAGAGTTTGCGCTGCAGTTCAAAATCTTCATCGGAATCGTCGTCATCATTGTCGGCGGCATCGTATTCAGATTCAGAATCGGCAGAATCGTTTTCATCGTCAGAGCAATCATCGCACACAACCGCATCGTTGTTATCAGAATCGGCGGATAAAACCTTAAATTCTTCTTTCGGTTCTTCAGCTTTTTCAGTTGTTTCTTCAACCGGAGTTTCAGCCTCGGCTTTTTTCTTTAACGGTTTGCGGCGAGTGTATTTTCTTTTGGGCTTAACAGCAGGTTCAGCAACCGGCTCTGTAACTTGTTCAGCATTTTCAGGAGCAGGTTCTGCCACTGGTTCCGGTTCAGCAGCTGCTGCGGCAGCAGCCTCTTCAGCCAAACGAGCCTCTTCAGCTAAACGAGCCTCTTCAGCGGCTTTTGCTTCTTCTTCGCGTTTGCGGGCTTCATATGCGGCTTGTTTTTCAGCGCGGATGCGTTCGCGTTGTTCTTCACGCTCTTTAATATATTGTTTTTTGCGCTCAATAATTTCATCAACTTCGCGGTCAACGGCTTCTAACAGCTCAGGCGAGGCGTTGTAGTAGTCAGGATGAATTTCACCAAATGCCAAAAAACCATGGCGGTTTCCGCCGTAATCAACAAAGGCGGCTTGCAGTGAGGGTTCAACTCTGATAACTTTGGCGGTATAAATATTGCCTTTAATTTGTTTGCGGGAGCTTGATTCAAATTCAACATCTTCAACTTTGTTCCCGTCAATAATAACCACGCGGGTTTCTTCAGGCTGCGTGTCATCAATCAGCATTCTTTTTGTCATAACGTTTTCCCATCATAATGTTATCGCTTGCGGCGATATGTTTACATCTGCTTGCAGGGATATTTCGGCATAATCAAAAGGCGAGGCACATGGTCTCAAATAATCAGCGGCGGGGTTTTGTTAGCCCGCTCATTTTGTTTTTTGTTATGTTCGTTTTGAGGCTAAGCTTTCTTGATTCTTGTTTTTTATAGCCTGAAAACTTAAAAATATCCCGTTTTGTTTATATCAGGCTGCTCACTTTTATCCGTATTTTCAGTATATTAAAAGCAGCGGCACCTTTTTAAGAGAAAAAATCCGTCATTTATCAATACCAATCTCTTAAATCAGTGCGCAATCACCTGACAGAGCTACAATATAGGATTTGTTTTAAATTACAATTAAAATTTTTATCTTGTGACAAATTTTATGCGCGCAGGGCAGATTTTAACTCATTGGTAATAACTGTGGCGTACAATAAGCGCAATTTGTAACGGAGAGCGTATGAAAAGCATAATTAACAGATTTTTTATGTTGTTTGAGCGTGCCTGCCTGTTTGCGGCGGTGGCGATTTGCTGTGTTACAATGTTTGCCGGAAGCGTTAATGCCGGTAATATTACCAATATGCGAATCGGGCAGCAAGTCGGCAGCGTACGCATTGTGTTTGAAGCTGACAGTAAGCCTGAGTATCAGACCTTTTTATTAAGCGAGCCTAAGCGCTTAGTGGTTGATGTTTATGACATGAACGTTAAGCAGGCTTTGCAGAGTGATAAAAATAATTTAGTTAAGCAGACCAGAATCGGCAAACTTGACGGTAATGACAAGCGTATAGTGTTTGATCTGCAAAAACCGGCTTTTATTAAAAAAGCCTTTGTTTTGGCGCCGCAAGGCAACGGCAAATGGCGTTTTGTGGTTGATGTTGCCCTTTGCTCAGAGCGAGATTTTAATGCCAAGGTTGGCACTCGGTATGCTTTTTCATCAGAAGGCGCGGGTAATACGCAAAAAAAGACGGAAACTAAAACCGCCTCAGCGAGTAATTGGTTTTTCAGCTCTGACAGCAATAAAAAAAGCACTCCGCGTAAAAAAATTGTGGTGCTTGATCCCGGACACGGAGGCAAAGACCCGGGAGCAATCGGCGCATACGGTAAAACCTATGAAAAAAATATTACCTTGGCAATGGGCAAAGAGCTTAAAGCCATTTTGGAAAAGCGCGGCTATAAAGTTTATTTAACCCGCAGTACCGATATTTTTATTCCGCTCAGACAGCGGGTTAAAATCGCGCAGCGTTATAAGGCTGATTTGTTTATGTCTATTCATGCCGACAGTGCCGTAAACCGTAATGCAAAAGGACTTTCGGTTTATACTCTTTCAGAGACAGCATCAGATAAAGAGGCGGCGGCATTGGCTGAGCGAGAAAATAAAGTTGATATTATCGGAGGGGTTGATTTTTCGGAAAACTCCAAAGAAATCAATGATATTCTGATTTCGCTTTCACAGACTGATAGCCGCAATAAATCATCTAAATTTGCCACTTATATGGTCGGCGAAATGCAAAAAACCGTGCAGATTGTTTCAAATACACATCGTTTTGCCGGATTTGCCGTGTTGAAAGCGCCGGATATTCCGTCCGCGTTGCTGGAAATGGGCTATCTTTCCAATCGTCAGGAAGAAAGTTTGTTAAAGCAGCGTAATTATCGGCAAAAATTGGCAAAATCAGTTTCATCAGCGATTGATAAATATTTTAACGATCCGGAAATTGCCGCTTTGTATTAATTTAACGCCGTTTTTAGCGGTATAGGTTACATTTTTCTTTTGCAATTTTGCTAAAATGTAATAAAGTGGCGGCAATATCTGATTTTATTTAACGGAATTTGATGTATGTTTAAGTTTTTTTCAACAATAATAAGCGCCGGTTTGTTTTTGGGCATTTTGGCGTTGCTGGTTTTGGCGGCTTTTATCGGTAAATTGAGCTTTGATTTGCCGGATTATCATCAGCTTGCAAAGTATGAGCCTGCGGTTACCACTCGTTTGTTTGCCGGCGACGGGCAGTTGTTGATGGAATATGCCGCTGAAAAGCGTTTGTTTGTTCCGGTTGATAAGATTCCGGAAAGAGTTAAACAGGCGTTTATTTCCGCGGAAGATAAACATTTTTATCAGCATGGCGGAATTGATTATATCGGTATTGTGCGCGCCGTTTTACATAATATTAAAAACTTGGGTTCGGGGCGTCGTCCGTCAGGGGCTTCTACCATTACGCAGCAGGTTGCTAAAAACTTTTTGCTCAGCTCGGAAGTTTCATACGTTCGTAAAGTTAAGGAAGCGATTTTAGCTAATCGTATGAACAAGGCTTTTACCAAAGACCATATTTTAGAGCTATATTTAAATGAAATTTATTTAGGCAATCGCTCATACGGGGTTGCCGCGGCGGCGCTTAATTATTTTGATAAATCGCTGGACGAGTTGAGTTTGGAAGAAATTGCCTATTTGGCGGCATTACCGAAAGGACCGAACAATTATCACCCGATAAAAAAACATGACGCGGCGGTGGCGCGCCGCAACTGGGTTATCGGTCGTATGGCAGAAGACGGTTATGTGTCGGAAGAAGAGGCGGAAGCGGCTAAAGCTAAGCCGCTTGAAGTGGTTAAGCGCGAGAACGGATTTTTGAAAGACGCGGAATATTACAGCGAAGAGGTTCGCCGCGCGATTGTGCACAACCTTGGCAATGACGCTTTGTATGAGGGCGGTTTGATTGTGCGAACAACCATTAATCCGCAAATTCAGTCAATGGCGACGGCGGCTTTCCGCAAAGGGTTGATTGATTACGATCGTCGGCATGGTTGGCGCGGAGCGGAAAAAAATATTGCGATAGATGAAAATTATAAAAAAACACTGCAAGATACGGAACTAACTGCCGGTGCGGAGCCGACATGGCAAAAGGCAGTGGTGCTTAAAGCAGAAAAACAGCAGGCAGAAATTGAAACTGCGACCGGCGAGAGCGGACATATCTATCTTAAAGATATAAAGTGGGCAAAACCGGCTTTAAAAAATAAATTTACGGGCGCGGAACCGACCTCGGTTGCAAATGTGCTGAAAGTCGGCGATGTGATTTATGTTGAGCCGATTAAAGACGCTAAAGCCAAAGGCGCTTTTGCGCTGCGGCAAATTCCTGATGTTGAAGGCGGAATGGCGGTAATTGACGCGCATACCGGAAAAGTGTTGGCGTTGGTGGGCGGATTTTCATTTAAAAAGTCGCAATTTAACCGCGCGACCCAAGCATATCGGCAAACCGGTTCGTCATTTAAGCCGTTTGTTTATTTAACTGCTTTAGAAATGGGATATTCGCCGAATGATTTAATTTTAGACGCGCCGTTTGTGCTTGATCAGGGCGTTGGGTTGCCGAAATGGAAACCGGTAAATTACTCTAAAAAGTTTTACGGCTTAATGACTTTGCGTCAGGGGGTTGAGCAGTCTAAAAACCTGATGACGGTACGCTTGGCGCAAGACATCGGTATGGATAAAGTAGCGGAAATGACCAAACGGGTCGGGATTAATGATAATCTGCCGCAATTTTTATCGTCATCTTTGGGGGCGGCTGATGCCAGAGTTATTGATATGGCAAGCGCTTATGCCATTATTGTCAACGGCGGTAAAAAGGTCAGTCCGTATTTGATTGAGCGTATTCAGGACAGGGACGGCAAAACTATTTATAAAGAAGATACTTATGACTGCCATGACTGTAATGCCGATAAATGGGAAAATCAAACTCCGCCGCATAAACCGGATACACGCGAGCAAATTGTTGACCCGCTTACCGCTTACCAAATGACTTCAATTTTAGAGGGCGTTGCTATCAGAGGCACCGGCGCCAGATTAAGAAGCTTGAATCGGCATTTGGGCGGCAAAACCGGCACCACCAATGAAAATAAAGACGCTTGGTTTGTAGGATTTTCGCCTGATTTGGTGGCGGCGGTATATGTCGGTTATGATTCTCCGGTCAGCTTAGGACGGTTTGAAACCGGCGCGGCAGCCGCATTGCCGATTTTTTATGATTTTATCAAAGACGCGTTAAAAGATGTGCCGGATTCTAACTTTAGGATTCCGCAAGGGATTAAGTTAGTCAGGATTAACCCGAACACCGGCAAACTTTCGCAGCCGGGAGACGCAACCGTGATTGTAGAAGCGATTAAGCCTGATTACAGTTTTGACACAACCAAGCAACGGGTTATCGGCGGCGACGGCAATGACGCGATGGTAATTGATTCTGATACTGAAATTTTGCAAGTTGGCGGAGAGTATTAAATGAAAGCCGAGTTTGTTAATTTAATTGATGAAATTAAGCAATCGTTAGAATTGCTGAGGAGGTATCTTTGATTATGATAATGCCGTTCTCAGATTGGAAGAGCTTAATTCTTTAACTGAAAATCCAGACTTGTGGAATAATGCCGCTAATGCGCAAAAGCTTTTGAGCGAAAAAAATAATTTGGAAAGTTCGCTCGTCGCATACCAAAATATGGAAAAAAACGTGCGTGATTATGCGGAAATGGCGGAACTTTCAGATGGTGACGAAAGTTTACAGGCGGAAATTTTTGCAGATTTGGAAAAATTGCAAAAACAAGCCAAGCATGCTGAGCTTGAGGCTTTGCTTTCCGGCGAGGTTGACGCTAATGACGCGTATTTGGAAATTCATGCCGGAAGCGGCGGAACAGAAGCGCAAGACTGGGCGGAAATGCTGCTCAGAATGTATACGCGTTGGGCAGAGCAGCATAATTATAAAACCGAATATCAGGAAGAAACCGAAGGCGAGGTTGCCGGTATTAAGTCGGTGACGATAAAAATTTCAGGTCATAATGCGTACGGGTGGCTTAAATCAGAAAGCGGCGTGCATCGTTTGGTTAGAATTTCGCCGTTTGACAGCGCTGGGCGGAGGCATACAAGTTTTGCCTCGGTCGGGGTATATCCGGTGATTGATGACAGCATTGAAATTAATATTAACGAGGCTGATTGCCGGATTGACACGTATCGTGCTTCCGGCGCGGGCGGGCAGCATATTAACAAGACTGATTCCGCCGTGCGCATTACCCACCTGCCGACCGGTATTGTGGTGCAAAGCCAGAGTCAGCGCTCGCAATTTCAGAACCGCGACAACGCTTGGAAAATGCTTAAAGCCCGTTTGTATGAGCGCGAGCTGCAAAAACGCGCCGCCGCGGCGGAAGAACAACGCGATGCGCAAGGTGAAAACGGGTGGGGGTATCAAATTCGCTCTTACGTGCTGCAGCCGTATCGTTTGGTAAAAGATTTGCGCACCGGCGCTGAAACATCAGATTATAAAGCGGTTTTAGACGGTGATATTGATATGTTTTTGGCAGCCGCTTTGGCGGGAAAGGTTGGCAATGCTGAAAACGCTTAAAATATCGGTGATTGCTATTTTGACTGCGTACGCGCTTTTATGCGCGGCGGTGGTTTTTGTTCCGGAATATATTTTTTACGGGGCTTATGATTATCCGGCAGATATAAATCAGGCGCGCAAAAACGGCTTTAATGCTAAAGATGTTACTTATTTTGATTATGGCAAGAACGGCGGCAAAGTCACGGCATGGCTGTATTTGAATAAAACTTTGCAAAATAACGGCAAGGCGGTGGTGTTTTTGCATGGTAACTCATACAATTTGGAGCATTATTACCACAAAATGATACCGCTTGCCGAAGCGGGATATTCGGTTTTAATGCCGGAGTACCGCGGTTTTGGCGGGCAAGGGAAAAAAATTAAGCAAAAATATTTGGAGCAAGATGCCGTAAATGCGGTTAAATATTTAAATAAACTTGGTTTCAGCAATGATGATATTATAATTTACGGTATTTCGCTCGGGAGCTATATCGCGCTGTATGCGGCGGAAAATCAGCAACATAACGGCAATTTTAACGCGGTTATTTTGGAGGTTCCGTTTACCAGTTTGTTGGAAACTGCTGAAAGTTATGTTACATTCGGTGCAATTAAGCTGGTGCCGCTTGATTTGTTAATGGAAGATACATATAATAATTTAGCACTGATTGGAAAAATCAAGACACGGATTTTGATTATGGCAACAAAAGATGACAAAGTTATACCGCCGGAGTTGGCTGAAAAGCTTTATAGGCTGGCAAACGCGCCTAAAAAAATGATAACTTATGAGGGCGCTCCTCATGACGGGTTGTACAGCTTGCAAAATTATCGTGATATTTTGGAGTGGCTGAAATAAATGAAAAAAATTTCCGGCAGATTGTATTATATGCGCAAAACCATGGACTATTTAGGCGTGGCTTTGTTGCTCTCGCTTTTGTATCTGCTGTGGATTTTGTATCAGGGACCGCTTTCGGTGCCGTTTTTAAAGCCGTATATTATGCAAGCGCTTAATTCTGATGAAAATGAATATACCATGAATATCGGCGAGGTTAATTTGGAATTGGTGCGCTCAATTCAGCCGATAAAAATTATTGCCAATGACGTTAGTTTGCGGGCGGATGATGATAAATTTTCAATTAAAGCGCCTAAACTTTCGCTTTCATTTAGTGTTAGGGCGCTGCTCAAAGGAATTGTGGCGCCGAGCAGCGTGACGGTTGAAAATCCGCAAGTGGCAATTTTTATGACCTATGGGGTGGAAAAAGATAAAACCAACGAAATTAACAAAAAGAAGGTTCAAACCTATGTTGATTGGTTTGAAGGATTTTTGGAGCGGTTTAACTCTGATGATGATATTTATCCGGAAAGCTTTATTAATGAAATTAATATTAAAAATGCCGAGGTTGAGTTTCATGAAATTGATTTAGGGCGCAAGTGGAGCTTTAAGGATGTTAAGTTTGATTTTGACCGCAATATCAGTAATTTGGATATAAAAATCGGTGGCTTACTTGACTTAAAAGACCGGCTCGCAACCTTAAATTTGGGCGGAAAATACCAAACATACAATAATCATTTGGTGCTTGATTTTAATTTTGCCGATTTGGTGCTTTCAGATTTAATCAGTAATTTAAGCGATAATATGCCGAAAATTGATGTTCCGGTTGACGGCAATGTGGTGGCGCTGATTGACTTTGATGATATTATGGCTGGAAAGCGCGATTTAATCGGCAGTTTAGACGCCGCGCTTGAGGATTTGCGTTTTCAGATTAAAGGCGGTGACGGCGAGGTTATCTTTAATGATGACAGCAAATTTAACTATGGGATTGACGCCTTTGCGCTTAACGGCAATATTGACAGCGGCTTAAATTCGGTTAAGGTTTCAAACGCCGATTTTACGGTCGGCGGACAAAAAACCAAGCTCAGCCTAGATATTTCCGGCTATAAAAAATATGTGTTTGAAAGGTCTTTGGAAGATTTAAAAATCGTGTTTGAGGCTGATATTGATAAATTTAAGTTAGACGATTTATCAAAGTTTTGGCCGCGCTATTTGGCGGAACCGGCATGGGAATGGTGCAAGCAAAATCTGTTTGGCGGTTATGCGGAAAACGGCAAGTTTGTATTTACGTTCGGTTATGATAAAAAGGCGGAAGGTATAGATTTATTAAGCCTTAAAGGGCGTGCCGATGTGGTTGACAGCAATATTTCATATCTTGAGGGAATGCCGGTAGTGCACAATGTTTACGGAGTGGCTGATTTTTCAACCTCTGACATTGATATTAAAGTGGACAAAGGCGTTTCAGACGGGGTTATTATCACCGGCGGCAATGTTCGCTTGTATGATTTAAATAAATATAACAATTATATAGACATTAATATTAAAGGTAATTCAAGTGTGAGTGACGCGTTGCGCTTTATTGACAATCCGCCGCTCAATTATGCCAAAGAAATAGGCATTAAGCCTGATGCGGTCAGCGGTGACGTGGAAATTGATTTAGGGCTTAATTTTGAACTGTATCAAGACCTTTCACCGGATGAAATTAAAGTTGACGTTAAGGCTGATTTGCAAAACCTGAAATATCCGAATGCGTTGGACGGTAAAGATTTAACGGCGGAAAAATTGTTTTTGCAGGTTAACGCCAATGGTTTTGAAGTTACCGGTAATGCCGAATTTGACGGTATTCCGCTTAAAATTGCCTTTAATGAGTTTTTTAAGGATAAAACTTATAAAAGCAAAGGCACGCTTAATTTTGTGCTTAATGATGCGGTAAAGAAAAAACTCGGGGTTAATACCGCGCTTTTGAATGCTCCGTATATTAACGGCTATGCTAATGTGGCGGCGAACTTAACGGTTTTGAATAATAATAAAACTACGCTTGATGTAGATGCTGATTTGAAAAATGCCGCGATTGATTACAGCTTTTTAGGCTTTAAGAAAGCGGGCGGGGTCGCCGGTAATGTTAAGGCAAAATTGGAGCTTGACGGTAGTAAAATCAACAAAATAAGTTCGTTCAGTTTGCATAAGTCAGACTTTGATTTAAGCGGCGATATTACTTTGGATAAATCCGGCGATTTAAAAGCGGTAAACATCAGCCGGATTCACGGACCAAAAACTTCCGCTAAAGCTAAAATAGAATTTGCCGATAAAGGGAAAAAAGTTAAAATTAATGTCAGCGGTAACAGTTATGATTTAACGGAGCTTTTTGCCGCCACGGAAAATAAAGCAAGTTCCAATAATGGCAAAAGCGATGACGATGATTGGAGTAAAGTGCCGAATACGGAAGTGTTTATTGCGGTGAACAGCTTGTGGACGAATCCGGATACGCCGATTAAAAACTTTGCCGGAAGCGCGGTGCTAAAACCGAAAATCGGTATTGATGAAGTACACATGGTGGGCAACTACGGTTCAGATAAATCAATTAAGCTTAAACTTGATTATGTACCGCGTCCGGGAGGCGAATATTTGCTATCGGTAGATAGTAACAATGCCGGAAGCACGCTCAGAGTTTTGCGTCTTTATGATGATATGACCGGCGGTATTTTGAAAATTGAGGCTAAGCGCAACCGTAATAAAGAATTTGTCGGGCATGCCCAAATACGCGATTTCAGTATTCATAACACGCCGCTGCTCGCTAAGCTTTTAACAATGGCGTCATTTAGCGGAATTTTGGATTTATTGCGCGGCGAGGGATTAACATTTTCACACTTTGACGCTCCGTTTGAATATAAAAACAAGGTGCTTTATATTAAAGACGCCAAAATGTTTGGTAATGTTATCGGGTTTACCGGCAGCGGGTCATATATAAAAACAAGCAAAGAGCTTGATATTAAAGGGATTATTTCACCGGCGTACAGTTTAAATTCGTTAATCGGAAAAATTCCGGTGGTGGGTTCGGTTTTAGCCGGAAAAGACGGCACGGTGTTTGCGGTCAGCTATAAGATTAAAGGCAGTGTGCATGAGCCGAAAATCAGCATAAATCCGCTCTCGGTGTTCAGCCCTAATTCGGTTAAAGATTTATTTTCAGCGGAGAGTAATTAATGGCGGAAGCTTTAAAAATAGGCATTGATTATCACGGTGTTATAACCGCGAATCCGCGATTTTTTAGGGAATTTAACACGCTTGCCATAGCAAAGGGGATAGAAATTTATGTTTTAAGCGGCGGGTTTGAAAAAGATATTACCGATTTTTTGCGGCAAGAGCAAATTTCGTATACGCATATTTGGTCGCTGGCGGATTATTTTGATAAAAACAAACAGCTTACTTATTTGCCGGATGGGTCATTTAAGGTTGATGACAAGCTTTGGAATAAGGCAAAAGCGGATTTTTGCAAGCAAAACGGCATAAGTTTTCATATAGATGATTCAGTTTTGTATGGCGAACATTTTACTACGCCGTTTTGCCTGTATGATGTTAAAAATAAATGCTGCTGTTTGCGAGATGATAACAGTATATGCGTTGATTTTGATAAACCGGCAAAAGAGGTATTGGAGCAAATTATGGTCGCGCTATCCGCAGGCGCAAATTAATTTACACATGCCATTGAATGGTGAAAGCGGCGCCATTAGTGTTGCCAATGTGTTGAGTACATAATTTGTAAATATCGTCTAGACTTATATTACGAATACAGTTGTTAGAGCCGCAATATTTATCGCCGAAATAAAGGGTGCAAATATGACCGCTATCGTTATCTCCATAAGTTTCAAGTGAATAAAGAGAATCCGCGTGTTCTTTGGCGATGGTGATAATGTTTTGGCAAACGGCTAAATTATCATTGCTGGAGGTGGTGAGTGAAGGTCGCATGTATACGGCATATACGGTGGTTGGGGCAAAATATTCTTTTTGAATATTCATTATAATGTTGAAGGTATCATAAATGTAGTTATTGCCGTCTTTAACCATTTCAGTCGGGATTTCGCCCATTTTGATAAAATAGGAGGTGATGTTCATGTAGCCACCTGATTCAACTTGAAGGTTGTTAAAAGAATGTAAGTTGCGGTCAACCGCATTGAATACGGTGTTTAATTGCTCTGCTTGTTTATTAAGTTTATATTTCATCATTGCTTTGGAGTAACCGGCAATAGCCCCGACGCTAAGCACGCCAATAATTGCCAGAACGCCGAGCATTTCCACCATGCTTCTTCCGGTGCTTGCGTCTAGTGGGCACCTACTTGCAACTTTTTTCATTATGTACCTTTTAGTGTACACCGCAGAAAAAAGTTGCGGCGTATCTGCCTCACTATCCGCAAGCTTAGCTAATATATTTTGGATAAACATCAGAAAATCTCCTCAAATTGTTACGAATGAGAAGATTTTAGCTCGCGTTTTTTTTTTGCAATATTTACGAGTCCGTGCTGTGTATAAGTTGTAAAACCACCCCGCCTTCGGCAGTTATTTATAGAGGAGAATTTAGAGGTGTGTATGGGCAATAAAAAAGCCTCCGGGGTGGAGGCTTTTAAAGTTACTTCTTATACTTTTGTTTTGGTATAAGAGTGTAGTTGCTTTGCAAGCGCTTGTGCATACGCTCAAGCTCTTCATAAGCAAAATCCGAATTTTTCAGCGCGGCGAGCGGTACCTTTTTCTCAGGAGGAGGCTTTGGTAGCTCGCGCGGGGTCGGTGACGCTATAAGCGCCAAGCCGACGAATACTGTCGCGATCATTTTCTGTTCGGTTTTGGTTCGTATCGCGGAATACCGTTGACGGTATCTTTGATTACATATTTTACCCCACCCATTTCAAAGGTGTCGCCGACCTTGGTCTCGGAAGCGATGGAGTTTCCGGGGATGACAGCCATTTTCTTGCGCTTGATGCCGAAGACAACATTGTCACCATTGGCACAGGCTGTAACGGCGGCGATGAACGGAATATTCTGAGGGAAACTGTGAACGTGATGTCTCAGTACCATGCGCACGAGGCGGCAGTGGTTCTCTTGAGCCTGCAGTTTGTTCTCAGTCATGAAGTCGTTGATCTTGTTGTTGAGGACGATGAGGTTCACATTTTCCAGAGATGCTATTTTCTTTGCCATAATGAAAGATTTTTAAAAATTAAACATAAAGATATTAAACTAAGACAGATTAGAACATATTTTGTCTAAAATCGCAAGCAAAAAATGACAAAAATTTTGAAATTTTTATAAAACAGTTAGTAAAATACCGCAAATCAATGGGATAGAGAGATTGTCATCGGCTTTGATTTTATCTTCAAATAATTCTGCCAAAGTTGCCGCCAAACAAGCGATAACGGCGGAAAAACCGATAGGAAACAACGGGTTAAAAGCTAAATTAACGAGTAATGCGCTGATAAAAAAGGCAGCGGTGCCTTCGGCTGATTTTTGCTTATAAATTTTGTGCGAGCCGAATCGCTTGCCGATTAAAGCGGCCGCCGAATCGGAAATGAGCATAACCGTCATACTGATAGCGGCAATCGGTTTGCTAAAGCACAAGGCGCATAAAAAGGCGGCGCTTAACACATACATGGAGCCGCTCGGGCGGAAGCGGTTGCGGATGGTTTCTTTGGCGCGCAGAGTGCGGAAAAACAGGCGCCCGAAAGTTTTGCGAGCCCAACTTTGCCGGCGGTAATTGGCGTATTCAATAATCACATTTAAAACAAACGCGGCGCCAAACAAAATTAATGACCACGCTTTAGGAGCCAAGTAAATAAACAGCGGCATCCAGAGTGAGCTTAAATGAATGGCTTTGCGGTAAAGTTCTTGTTTTAAATTAGGTTTTGGGCTTTTTAATGCAAACATCTTTTTCTCCGCCGATTTATATAATCGCTCTTTCTCAAAATAAAATCAAAAAAACACGGCGAAAAATTATCCGCCGTGTTGGTTGGTTATATCATTTGTTTAACCGCGGTAATTGCTTCTTCAAGTTTAGAAGCGTCAGGACCGCCGGCTTGCGCCATGTCAGGACGTCCGCCGCCGCCATTGCCGCCAACGATTGCAGCCGCGGCGCGAACCATATCAACCGCGGAGTATTTATCGGTTAAATCTTTGGTTACGCCGACAACCAGCGAGGCTTTATCGTCTTTGTTTGAACCCAAAACCACAATGCCGGAGCCGATGGTTTGATTGATTTCATCAATAAAGGCTTTAAGCTCTTTCGGGTGAATGTTAGGAATAATGCGTCCGACAAATTTAATGCCGTTGACGGTGCCGATTTTATCCTGATTATCGGCGCTCTTGTGGCTGACAAAGGTTTTCTTTAAGTTAAAGATGTCGGCTTCAAGTTTTTTCTTTTCATCCATCAGGTTTTGAATACGAGCTTCCAAATCATTGGGGTTGGTTTTGAGCATGGCGGATATGTGGTGCAATTTATCTTCAATGCCTTGCACGAATTTTTCCGCGCCATGACCGGTTACGCATTCAACGCGGCGAATGCCTGCGGCAACCGCGGATTCAGAAACAATGTTAAAGTAACCGATTTCGCCGGTATCGGAAACATGGGTACCGCCGCAAAGTTCTTGCGAGTAAATTTCGCCGTCGCGTTCCATGCGCACAACCCGCACTTCATCGCCGTATTTTTCACCAAACAAAGCCATAGCGCCGCAATTTACCGCCTCGTCTTTGTTCATGATAATGGTGTTGACATGGTAGTTTTTGCGAATTGATTCATTAACCATATCTTCAATCTGCTGTAATTGCTCCGCGGTTATTTGCTGCGGGTGCGAAACGTCAAAACGCATTCTGTCGGGGCCGACTAACGAACCTTTTTGGGCAATGTGCTCGCCCAAAATGGTGCGCATGGCTTTGTGCAACAGGTGGGTTACGGAGTGGTTGGCGCGAATCCGGTTGCGGATAACGTTGTTTACCTCAAAACTTGCGTTTTGGCCGGTTTTAACTTCACCGCTAATCATTTTGCAAACGTGGACAATTACGCCGTCAAGCTTTTTCTTGGTGTCGGTAACTTCAATTACAAAATTTTGACCGATAATCTGCCCGATGTCGCCGACCTGACCGCCGCATTCGCCGTAAAAAGGCGATTGATTGGCAAGCAGATAAAAATCGCCGCCGTTTACGGATTGAACTTCTTGTCCGTTTTGTACCAGGGCGGTAATTTGTCCGTCGGCTTTGGTGGTGGTGTAGCCTAAAAATTCAGTCGCGCCGAGTTTTTCCTGCAGGTCAAACCAAATTTTTTCAACGCCGGAATCGCCGGAGCCTGTCCAGTTTTTGCGCGCTTCGGCTTTTTGCTTAGCCATGGCGTCATCAAAACCTTTGCAGTCAACCGTAATGTTTTTGGCTTTTAAGGCGTCTTCGGTTAAGTCAAGCGGGAATCCGTAAGTGTCGTAAAGCTTAAAGGCGGTGGCTCCGTTTAACACATCACCCGATTTTAAGGTTGAAGTTTCATCATCAAGCAGCTTTAAGCCTTTTGACAAAGTGCGCCCGAAACGGGTTTCTTCCGCTTTAATAGTTTCGCGAATCAGGGCTTCATGGCGGTAAAGTTCAGGATAAGCCTCGCCCATTTCGCGTTGCAATGACGGCAAAAGTTTGTACATCATCGGCTCATGAATGCCGAGCATGTAAATATGGCGCATCGCGCGGCGCATAATGCGGCGCAATACATAACCGCGCCCTTCATTGGAAGGCAAAACGCCGTCGGCAATTAAAAACGAGGTGGAGCGCAGGTGGTCGGCAATTACGTTGTATGACGATGAAAAACTTTTGTTTTCAGGGTCGGTGCCGGATAATTTGCAAATATCGGCAATTAAGTTGCGGAACAGATCGGTATCATAGTTAGAGTGAACGCCCTGTAAAATGGCGGAAATACGCTCAAGTCCCATGCCGGTATCAATACAGCGCTGTTTTAACGGAATGCGGGTTCCGTCGGGCAGGTCTTCAAATTCATCAAATACCAAATTCCAAATTTCAATCCAGCGGTCGCCGTCTTCTTCAGGAGTTCCGGGGAGTCCGCCCCAAACCTCAGGACCGTGGTCATAAAAAATTTCAGAGCAGTAACCGCAAGGTCCGGTATCGCCCATTTGCCAAAAGTTGTCTTTGGTGGCAATGCGGATAATGCGGTCTTCAGGCAAACCGGAGATTTTTTTCCATAAATTGTAGGCAACATCATCGGTATGATAAACGGTAACCGCCAGGCGGTCTTTGGGTAGCCCGAAAACTTTGGTTACCAATTCCCATGCGTAAGTGATGGCTTCTTCCTTAAAGTAATCGCCGAATGAAAAGTTGCCGAGCATTTCAAAAAAGGTGTGATGGCGAACGTCATAACCAACGCTGTCAAGGTCATTGTGTTTGCCACCGGCTCGCACGGATTTTTGGGAAGTGGTCGCTCGTTTGTAGTCGCGGGTTTCGTTGCCGGTGAAAATGTTTTTAAATTGCACCATGCCGGAGTTGGTAAACATTAAAGTCGGGTCGTTATCCGGCACCAAAGATGATGACGGAATAATTTTGTGCCCGTTTTTAGCAAAGTAATCCAAAAAAGTTGAGCGGATTTGTTTTACACTTGTTGTCATTTTTATTCTTCCCAAAAATTCAAGTTTTTTAACCGCTCTAAAATAAAGCAATCTTTGCCGTATGTCTAGCAAAATTTTACAAGTTAAGCGTATTTCCGTTAAGATAAATAATGCCGAAGTTTAAATAAGCGGCAAAAATCAGCCACAAAAAATACGGATATTGCAAATAGGCGGCAAACGGGTTTAATTGCTTAAACCTTTTTATCATTTCCGCCACGGTCCACAGCAAGAGCAAAATAACAATTCCGGCAAATAAGAAATATGCGCTAAAGAAAAACAAATATGTCCAGAGCATTTGCAAAAACAACTGCCCCAAAAACATTAAAGTTGCCGGTCGGAACTCGGCATAACTGTGGTCTTTTAAGACTAAATAATATGAAATTATCATAAGAGCGTATAAAAATGACCACGCGACCGGAAACAGCTGATTTGCCGGCAAGAACGGCGGCTTTATAAGCGAATCGTAAAAGGTGCTGATGCCGAACTGCGTAAAATAACTGCAAATAACGGCGGTTACGGCAACGGTTAAAAAGGCGTAAAACATTTTTAAGATATTATTCATGGCAATCTCCTTATATGAGGACATAATCACGGAAATAAAAAAATCAAGTTTTGACATAATAGTTGTTGCGTTTTGTCAAAAATATTGTATGATAAAAACATCTTATAATTTGAGGATTCCGAAAATGGCACAAGCACATACCAATTTGAAATTTATCGGCGGTGTAAACAAGGATAGAATCGGCGGTAACTGCTCGGTTATTGAGCATACCGATGAAAAGGGCGAAACCAGCCGCGTTATGTTTGATTTGGGTTCTATTTTTACGCCGCAGGAATCGGGATTTATTGCGGCTTATCCGAATGTTGACGAATATTTTGACCGCATAGACCCGACTGACGGCAAGCGCTTAAAAGCTGCTAAGCCGGTGAGTATGTTGTTTTTGACCCATGCGCATGAAGACCATATCGGAGCGCTCATTAATTATACCAAAATGGGTTATGTTTTGCCGCCGATGAAAGCGGGCGGTTTTACTCGTAACTTTGTGCGTCTTTCTTTTGCCAAAGAAGGGCTCAAAATTCCGGAGATTGAAAAGGTTAAAGCCGGTGACGTGGTAAAAATCGGCAACAATATGGAGATTGAAGCGGTTGATGTCAGCCACAGCGTGGTTGATTCTTTAGGGTTTTATACTTTAACCTATGCGGAGGGCAAGCCTTACGCCGCTATTATGAACAACGGCGATTTTTTAACCGAAGAAGAAATGCCGGTCGGAAAGTCATTCAGCCGCGAGCAATATCTTGATGTGTTTAAGCGTAAAGCCGCGCCGACCACGGCGGTTTGTTTGGATTCAACTTCAACCACGCCGCTTGCTAAAGAGCGTATCGGTTTTGCTAAAGCGGTTGACAATACATATAATGAAGTTATGGAAAACGCCGACCGCGATTTAATTATCTCGCCGGTGATTTCGCGCAGCGTGCAAAACATTGCCATAGATATTGAAACCGCGCGCCGCTTAAAAACCAAAGTGTTTTTAGACGGTATGTGGCTGCAGACGGTTAAAGACGCTATGCTGCTCAGCGGTTACAGCACTTTTGATGATGTTATTTATAAAGGCACTATTCAAGCCTATTTGAATGATAAACAAATTGCGCGCAAATATGTTATTTGCAGCGGAGCTTTTGCGCAAGGCTTGGAAGATTATCAAAATAATGTGGGCTATACGGCAACATCGCCGATTGCAATGTCTTCCGCGGTTAAAATGGCGTTTGATTTGCACCCGTATGTAAAACTTGGCAAAAACACTTTGGTGTTGGCTCGTCAGCGCATTATTAACGAAATTAACGGCGAAAGCGGTCCGAAAATGCTGCAAATGATGGCAAGTCAGGGCGCCAAAGTGGTAATGACTCCGGGCGAGCGCTCGGTCGGCGGATTTAAAGAAGTGCAGATGCAAGATTCCGGACATGTAAATGCCAAGGCAATGGAACAGCTGATGTCAGACGTTAAAGGCGTGGCGCCGAATGTTATTGCCATACCGATTCACGGCAATCCGGAGCAATGCGAATATACCAAAAATATTATGGATAAAATCGGGGTTGACACGCATTTAACCGCCAATCAGGAAAGCCTTAACATCGGCGGAGGCAAGGTTACAAATGCGGAAGAAAGCCGCCGTCCGCTCAGTTGGTACGCGTTTAAGGTGGTTATGCCTAATCCGTATATTGACCGCGAGGTTCCGCTTGACGGGCTTACTGAATATTGGGAAGTAAACGAAAATTACGAGCCTCTGCAAAAAATTTGCGAAATTCAAAATACACCGCGGCACAGCTCGCCTTCACGCGGGGGCTATAATAACTGCCGCAAACAAATTGAGCAGGCGGAGAATATGCCGTATCGCGAAAAAATGCGCCGTACCGATAAGGGCGATAGCAAAATGAGCAAAAAAGCTAAAAATATTAAAGATAATTTGCGTTATAACCTTAATAAAAAGAAAGGACGCTTCGGACGCTGATGCGAATTGTTTATCCTCTAACACCGTTGTTTTGAATTGACAGTAAAAAACAGCGGTGTTATTGGTATAAAAAAGAATTTTTTGAAGGCAAAAAAGATGATTGTTAAAAAGAACGGTATCAAAATTTATGAAAAGGCTGATTTTGAGGGTATGCGTAAAGCCGGCAAATTGGCGGCGGAGTGTTTGGATTATTTAACTCCGTTTGTAAAAGTAGGCGTTTCAACCGGCGAGCTTGACGATTTATGCCGCGATTTTATTACTGCGCACGGCGCTATTCCTGCATGCTTGGGGTATCACGGGTATCCTAAAACTTTATGTATTTCAATTAATCATGTTATTTGCCACGGGATTCCGGATTATGAGCGCAAACTTGCCGACGGCGATATTTTGAATATTGACGTTACGGTTATTTTGGACGGCTGGTTCGGCGACACAAGCCGCATGTATTATGCCGGAAAGCCTAAACTTAAAGGCACCCGCTTATGTGAAGTTACCTATGAGTGCTTAATGCGCGGTATTGATGTGGTTCGCCCCGGAGCGCATTTTGGTGATATCGGCGCAGTAATTGAAGAATATGCTCATAAATATGGCTATTCGGTGGTTGATATGTTCTGCGGGCACGGGTTGGGCAGAGTTTTTCATGATGAGCCGAATGTTATGCACTGCGGTGTTAAAGGCACCGGACCGGTTATAGAAGAGGGCATGTTCTTTACTATTGAGCCGATGATTAATATCGGCAAAAAAGACGGCACGATTTTAAGCAACGGCTGGACGGCGGTTACCCGCGACCGGAGCTTGTCGGCACAGTTTGAACATTCGCTCGGAGTTACGGAAAACGGCTGCGAGGTGTTTACATATTCACCGAAAGGTTGGGATAAACCTCCTTATAAATTGGACTAGCTTATGACTAAAAACGCGGAAATTAACGATAAAAGCGAACAACAGCATTACATCGGGCATCGCCAACGTTTAAGAGAAAGATTCTTAAAAGACGAGGGCAAGAGTATGGCGGACTATGAACTGCTTGAGCTGTTGCTGACGCTTGCTATTCCTCGCCGCGATGTTAAAGAATTGGCTAAAAATTTAATTAAAGATTTTGGCTCATTTGCCAAAGTTATTAACGCTCCGCAATATAAGTTGGCTGATTACGGCTTGTCGCAAAGCACGATTGCCGCGTTTAAGGTGGTGGTTGCGGCGGCAATTAAAATGTCATGGCAAGAACTGCGTGAAAAGAACGATACGGTTTTGAGCAACTTTGATTATATGATAGACTATTGCAAAATGGCGCTTGCCCATTTGGAAGTTGAAGAGTTCAGAGTGCTGTTTTTGAACGCCCATCTTAAAATAATTAAAGAAGAAACCATGCAAAGAGGCACGGTTAATAATGTGGCGGTTCACCCGCGCGAGGTGGTAAAAGCTGCGCTGGAGTGCGGAGCAATGTCGGTGGTGCTGTTTCATAATCACCCCGGTGGCAAGGCAAGCCCTTCTAAAAATGATTTGGAAGTTACCAAACAAATTTGCGAGGCTTTAACTCCGCTCGGCATTAAAGTTCAAGACCATGTTATTATCACGGCTGATGATTATTTCAGCTTTCGCGATAATGGATTGATAAAATAGGTGTAAAACAATGCTTGCTATTAATAAAATACATTGTATGGATTGTATTTCCGGTATGAAAAAGCTTTCAGACAACAGCGCAGATATTATTGTTGCCGATCCGCCCTATAATATAGGGAAGGATTTTGGCAACAATAAGGATAAACTGCCGTTGTCTGAGTATTTAAGTTGGACTAATGAATGGTTGCAACAAGCTTTCAGAGTTTTGAAACCTTCAGGAACTTTATATGTTTACGGCTTCAGTGAGATATTGGCGAGAATTTCGGCTTTAGTTGATATAGATAAGCAGCGTTGGATAATTTGGCATTATACTAATAAAAATATACCGAGTTTGAATTTTTGGCAGAGAAGCCACGAATCGATATTAGTTTGTTGGAAGGATAAGCCGCTGTTTAATCGGGACGATGTGCGCGAACCATATACCGATTCTTTTTTGAAAAATTCAGCAGGAAAAGTTCGTAATGGAACAAAAAGCCGGTTCGGTTGCGGTAAAGAAACAACATATACCGCTCATGAAAACGGGGCATTGCCGCGTGATGTGATAAATATTTCAACACTTGCCGGCGGAGCGGCATTAAAAGAACGGGCTATCTATTGCAAAACCTGTGGCGAGTTGGTTTCGCCACAAGGGCGTCATAGTCATGAAGGGCATGATTTGATTATTCATCCTACCCAAAAGCCTTTAGATTTATGCAATAAATTAATACAAGCAGCTCGCCCGCAAGATAAAACTTTTACGGTTTTAATACCGTTTGCAGGGAGCGGCTCAGAATGTGTATCAGCCGTTAAAAACGGCGGCGATTTTATCGGTTTTGAAATCAATCCCGATTATGTCTTGTTAGCTGAAGAAAGAGTCAATGAAGTTATTAATCAGCAGGATAATTGTTTTTTAAATCTTCAAACGGCTTTTTTGTAAAAACGACAAAACCGTTATCATATATATCTAAAAATCCTTCATTGGGTGAAAATTTAACAAAATCTAACATTTGCGGTTTGATTATGCCTGATTTTACGTATGTGGGTTGTTCAAAATCTTTTCTTTGAGGAACGCAATATTTAATGGTGATAATGCCTTTACTATCAGGGTGGCGGTCGCGGGCTTCCGGTCTTTTAGATTCTTTTTTGATTTGGATGCCTATGGTTTTGCCTTTATAAGTTATTATAAAGTCTTTGCCTTGGTGGTCTAAGTCTTCATTCATATCGATCGTTCCTTCACCGAATACGGATTCGGCAACATAACCGGCATGAATTTGCGTTATAATGCTTGCCCATGTGCGATAAATTCGGGCGCGCAAGCCTTTATTAAAACAGTTTTCACACATTTCGGTTTTGATTCTGAAAGCGTCGATATCTTTTTGATGTTCTTTATGGTAAAGCTCGTAATATTCTTCAAAATCAGGAATGTTATCGATGTCTATTTGTTGCCAATAGTATTTATATAAAGTTTTTAAGGCTTGAATACTGCGGGGTAAATCCATTTCAACAATTTTGATATGAGAATATTGGTTACGGTATTTTTCGAGGTTTATTTTTTTAACGAAATTATCAAATTTTTGTAATCTGTTCATATTGCAAGCTCCTAAAAATCAAAAAAATCTTTTAATGATAAGCCGAAAGCATTGGCAATTTTTTCAATGTTAATTAACGATATGTTTCGTTTTCCGTTTTCAACACTGTTTATGTAGGTACGATCTAAACCGGCAATATCTGCCAGTTCTTCTTGAGATAAAGATTGTTTTTTGCGAAGTTCTTTTATGCGCAAGCCAAGCTTTTGTTTAATCATCTGAAAATCCTTTATATACTGTTTGATACAGTAATATAAAGTTGATTATAAGACAACGGACTATGAGTCACATATATAGATTGATAAAATAGGGTTATCCGGCTTGTTGGAGCAGAGAATCGGGGATAATTAAATCTGCGCCGGTGGAAGCGATAACCTCATCTAATGAAAACAGCGGATTAACCTCAGCGAGCAGCAAACCATTCGGGGTTACATCAATAACCGCGCGCTCGGTAATAATCATATCAACTTCATGCGCGGCGGTTAAAGGCAGAGTGCATTTTTTAACAATGCGCGGTTCGCCTTTGGCCGTATGCTCCATGGCAACAATCACTTTTTTAGCGCCGACAACCAAATCCATAGCGCCGCCCATGCCGGGGGTAAATACGTGAGGCACCATCCAGTTGGCAAGATTGCCCTCTTCATCAACTTGTAAGGCTCCTAACACAGTTGCGTTTACATGTCCGCCGCGGATAATGGCAAACGACATGGCGGTATCAAAAAACACGGCGCCGTCTTTGGCTTTTACCGGAAGCCCTCCGGCATTAATGATTTTGGCGTCTTGCGGGGCGCTTAAATCGCGGTTGCCAACGCCAATCATACCGTTTTCAGACTGTACCATAATGTGCATGCTGTCGGGCAGATAATTGGCAACTTCTGTCGGCAGCCCAATGCCTAAAGTAATGATGTCGCCGGCGGAAAATTCAAGAGCGGTGCGTTTGGCAATAATCTCGCGGCATTGTTCTTTGCTTAAAACAGTCATATTTAGTCCTTTATGCTACAATATAGTCGGCAAAAATACCGGCAATGGTGATAAGATTGGGGTCAAGCGGAGTTTCGCTGACTTCATCGGCTTCAATAATTACGGTATCGGCGGCGGTTGCCATTACGGTGTTAAAATTGCGGGTGGTTCCCTCTAGAAAAGCATTGCCGAAACGGTCAACTTTAGTGGCGTAAACAATGGCAAAGTCAGCACGCAGCGGGGTTTCAAGCAAATATTTTTTGCCGTTAAGCTCTATTGTCTGTTTGCCGTTTTCAACAATGGTGCCAACGCCGGTCGGGGTTAAAAATCCGCCTAATCCGGCACCGGCGGCGCGAATTTTTTCAACTAATGTTCCCATTGGCACCAGTTCAACCTCAATCTCAGAATTATTAAATTGCCGACCGGTTTCGGGGTTGGTGCCGATGTGGGTGACAATCGCTTTTTTAACCATTTTGTTTACAATCAGTTTGCCTCGGTCAGAATCGGGAAAGCCGGTGTCATTGGCAATCAGGGTTAAGCCGGAAGTTTTGCGCTCTATCATGGCGTCAATCACGCGCTTGGGTGAGCCGCAACGCAAAAATCCGCCAATCATAACCGTGGCGTTATCGGGGATTAATTTGGCGGCCTCTTGCGCCGAAATAAATTTTTTTAACAATTAAAATTCCTTTTGTTTAACCGCGCAAATATAACTCAAATTTAAGAAAATGTCAAATTTGAGGCTAAGTGATTGCAATGGCATAATTTAATATTGACCGGTGGCGCTAAATTTTTGGTGCCATTTTTGCATTACGGCAACAGCCTTATCGCGAAACTCCGGCATCGGTTCGGCATAAACGCCGTCTTTTAACAGCGCATATAAATCGTCGTCTTTAAAACCGATGGCGGCAGCATCTTTGCGGGTGGCGGCAAAGTAAACGGTTTTGATATTAGCCCATTTGGCAGTCATTAAGCACATTGGGCAAGGTTCGCAGCTGGTGTATAAAACGCAGCCGGATAAATCCCACGTTTTAAGCTTTTGGCAAGCGGCGCGAATCGCCTGAACTTCGCCGTGCGCGGACGGGTCGTGGTTGGCTAAAACATGATTAAAACCGCCGGCGATAAGTTCGCCGTTTTGGCAGATTACGGCGCCGAACGGTCCGCCGCAGGGAGTGCCGGTATTTTGTAAAGATGAAGCGGAGAGTTTAATGGCTTCTTCCATGGCTTGCTCAGGTGATAATGTGGTCATTTCATGTTCCTTCATTTAGGTTATTTGCTGAGAATATACGGTAATTTTGCGCAAATGTAAACCGATATGTTTTAATGCTGGACTTTTGGCTTTTGCAATGTTAAAATATAATTGTTAAAATTAGTTATTATGAAAATTATGAAAAAAATGATCATCGTGGTTCTAGGAATCGTGATGATGAATAGTCTGTCTTCCTGCGGTCTTGCTTATGCATGTTATGATGCCGCTACTTATGGTACTGGTTACGGAGGTTATGACTATGGGTATGGTCTTCCTAATGCGTATCCTCTCAATCGCGTGAGCGAGCTCGGTACTATGAAGATAGGGAACAATATGTGGAGCTGGCGTAATATGTCTATTGTAAAAAGAGGTCTGGTGATTTGCGTTGAAAGCAATGGAACTCTGATTCGTAGATATGATATGCGTATCCGCGGTACAAACTATGAAGAATCTTTCGCAGTTGAAGGATGGACGGGAAGAGCTTTATCGGTTAATATCTGTGTAAATGGAGGCTCTGATGGCTTCTTCACTGTTTCAGATGGCAGCCGAAAGGAGCACTATTCGCTATGATAGCGCTCCCCTTTCCCTCCGCACCAACTGCGGTAGACTTACAAAAAAACACGGAGAAACTTAGTTTTCTTCGTGTTTTTTTAATTAATCAGCCTTTTTTGCTTCACGTTATCTTCAGGGCGGACAGCATAAAGCTTAGGACTGTTTTCTGCCTGCTGAATTAAAGCTTCGGCAAATGCCTTTTTGGCGACATGGGTGATAAATAACGGAGTTGCAAGTTTGAGCTTGCCTAAAGTTTCTTCTAAAGCTTCAAAAGTATCATAAATAGTTCCGGCAAACACTAAACTGTTTTCAATTTGTTGCTTTTTAGTTAAATCAGTTGCGTTTTTCATGGTGTGACCTCACTATATGTTAATATTTTGTTAAGACATACTTAATCTATACCACTTTGAAAATAATTTAAAGATAACAACAAAGCTATCTTGACAAGCAAAAGGACTCGGCAAAGATTGGTTTTGTGCCCATAAAAATCCCTTCAGCGGCTGAACTGAAGGGAGTGATAGCTGAAACTGAATTTTTACATTAAAAGTAATTGGTTTTGGGGTTGAGGGTGATTGAGTTTAACATAAGTTGACGGAGTGATGTATTGATTGTTTGACCAACGATTGATTATAACTTCTAAAATATCGTCATCAGGCACAAGCTCGGATTGCATCGGAAATCGCTGAGATAAATCGTGGATAATATAGTTCGCAACATTTATTTTAATCATGGTGCTCTCCTAAATTATGGTGTGTTAACTTAATTTAGGCATATTATATAACAAAACAAGCTATATAGAACCAAAAGACAGGTTAGCAGAGAAAAAAGTGTTTTAAAAATAAAAAAGACCGAGAAATTCCAGTCTTTTTTGATTGGTAGGGGTAGTCAGACTTGAACTGACACGGGCAAAGCCCACAAGATTTTGAGTCTAGCGCGTCTACCAATTCCGCCATACCCCCATAAGTTATGGCGCATTGATACAATATTTAATCGCGCTCGTCAATAGTTTTTTTTATAAATTTAAATGTTTTCTTTTCGTCTAAAATAGTGTATACTTCGTGCAGTTTTTAATATTGGAGGCTGTTTTGAGCAATCTGGAGCAAAAGGCAACATCTTTGTACCGCGAGCAAAAATATCCGGAAGCATTGGATATTTTTTTGTCGTTGTATCAAAAGAGCCCCAAAACCGAAAAATATTCTATTTTTTGCGGCAACTGTTTTGACGCTATGGGCGAGAGCGACAAAGCGATTGCGTTTTATAAAAATGCATCGCGGCTTAATCCGGTTTCAGTCACTTCGCTGGTGGCGCTTTCTAATATTTACTATCATAACGGCGATTATAAAAATTCAGAAAAGTTTTCAATGCGGATTTTAAAAAGCTTTCCGGATAACGCTTCCGCTTTGCTTAATTTGGGCAACATTGCCTACTGCCGCGGCGATTTTGATTTGGCGCTGAGTTATTATGAGCAGGTTTATAACGCCAACAACGCTAGTTATATTGCCGTAATTAATATGGCTAACACTTGTTATGATTTAACCCGCTATGTTAAGGCGATTGATTATGCTGAAAAGGCGCTCAAGCTTTATCCGTCAAGCGTTGATGCTTACATTATTTTAGGCAACTCGTATATTGAGCTCGGCAAATATGAAAAGGCGGAAAAAAGCTTGCTGCAGGCAGTGGATATGCGGCAGGACAATCCGTGGATTTATACCTCGCTCAGCCGGATGTATCAAAAAACCGAAAATTGGGAAAAGGCGCTTGAAACCGGTTGGAACGCCGTGGTATTTGCCGGTGACGCGCAAGAAGATCAGCATGTTAATTTCGGGTATCTACTTTATGAATGCGCTGATGAAAAGGGCAGCGAGTTGGCGGCTAAATATGCCGAGCGTTGGATAAACGCGTTTCCGGATAATAAAGAAGTGGCGTATATGGCTAATGCCATTTTGAATGAAAAGCAGGTTAAGCAAGCCGATTCCGGTTATGTTAAAAAAATTTTTGATACCTTTGCCCCTGATTTTGACGATACTTTGGAAAGTTTGGAATATCAGGTGCCGGAATATTTGGCAGAGGCGGTAAAGACCACATTCAAAAAAGAAATTTTACGTCCGGTGCAATATTTGGACATCGGCTGCGGAACCGGACTTTGCGCGGCAAAAGTTAAGCCGGTGATTGGTTGGAGCACGGTTGTTGGTGTTGATTTGTCAGCAAAAATGCTTAATCAGGCGGTGCAAAAATATGTTTACGACTCGCTTTTGAATGACGATATTGTTAACTTTCTTAGCACTACGGATAAAAAATTTAACCTGATAACCGCCGGTGATGTGCTAACCTATTTTGGCGATTTAAGAAAAGTTTTTGAGGGCGCAATTAAAGTTTTGACGGAAAACGGGTTGTTTGTGTTTACCATTTCGGAAAACTGTTATAACGGCGATGAGTACTTTTTAACCATGTCCGGGCGGTTTGTGCACTCTTCTGATTATATTTTAAAACTTTTGAAAAAGACCGGCTTTGAAAAGCTTTTAATGGAGCGCAAAGCATTGCGCAACGAGGGTGACCGCGTAGTTTACGGTTATGTGTTTGCCGCAGAAAAGATTTTTACGGTTGAAGAAAAATAGCTTCTGTTAAGAGCGCCAGAAAATCTTTAAATGCGTATTGTTTTTGCCTTTGGCACTGCTGCACATATCTTCCATATCATATAAAGTTACGTCTTTCAGGCATTTAGTGCCGGGACTGCCGAATTTGCCGCACCAGGAGTTGCCGGGAAATTGTGCTTGTGATTGTCCTTCTTGTCCCCAGGAGCCTAAAAGCTCAACTATATATAAATCAGCGGCATTTTCTTTAACGGTATTGATAATATTACGGCAAACGGCAATGTCCTGATTGCTATCAGGGTTAAGCATATAATATAAAATAGTGCAGGTGCCGCTGATGTTGGGGCAGGTTGCAACAGTAGTATACATGTAATTGCCAAAGATATCGCGTATGTAGGTATCGCTTACAATAGGCATTTCAGCCGGAATAATGTTTAATTTTTTTAAGATAAGCAATAAGTTGTCACCGTTGTTTAGTTGGTGATAATATTGGGTTATGCCGTTAAAGAGTTGGTTCATCTGTTCAGTGTGTTTGTTAAGCTTGTACTTAAACATTGCTTTGGAATAGCCGGCTATTGCGCCGACGGATAGCACGCCGATGATAGCCAGCACGCCGAGCATTTCCACCATAGACCGACCAGCACATAAGCTGTCATTATCGGGCTTGACCCGATGGTCCAGGTGGAACAAATTTGCTAATTGGTTTGACCTGGACTCTCCGATCAAGTCGGAGAGTGACAGTGAAGGAGTAGATACTTGTTTTGTACCGGAGTGAAGCAGAGTGCGGTGTAAAAAGCGGCTGAAATATGTATACATGAGCTAAAATCCTTTCAAAATGTTAATTTGAAAAGATTTTAGCTCGCGTTTTTTTTTGCAATATTTACGAGTCCATGCTGTGTATAAGTTGTATAAGACCACCGTGATTTTTAACCACCCCGTCGGCGTTCCGCCGCCACCCAGCCTCAGGATGGGAATATTGTGTGAAGACGAAAAATGGGTTGCAAGAAATTACAACCCATTGAAAATATCTGATATTTTTCTCGTGCCAATTAACGTTTGCTGAATTGGTAAGAACGACGAGCTTTTGCTTTACCGTATTTTTTACGTTCAACAACACGGTCATCACGAGTTAAGAAGCCAGCCTGTTTCAAAACAGTGCGCAATTCCGGCTCGTATTCGTTCAAAGCTTTAGAAATACCGTGTTTGATAGCTCCGGCTTGACCAGACAATCCGCCGCCTTTTACGGTGCAAACTACGTCAAATTCATTAACGCGGTTGGTAACTTCAAACGGCTGATTGATAATCATTTTCAAAACCGGACGGGCAAAATACTGATCAAGAGATTTTTCATTGATAGTAATGTTGCCTTTACCAGGCATAACCCAAACGCGGGCAACAGCGTCTTTTCTTTTGCCGGTGGCATAAGCGCGACCCTGTTTGTCTTTGTTGGCTTTACGAACAACTTTAGCTTCAGCGGCGGCAGTTGTTGAGGCAGCAGCTTTAATATCCTGCAAAGATTCAATTTTTTTAGCCATTATAAAGCACTCCTTTTGTTTTTCGGGTTACGAGCGGCAATATCCAAAATTTCAGGATTCTGCGCGGTATGCGGATGTTCAGTGCCAGCATAAACTTTGAGTTTTGACATCTGCTGACGACCCATCGGGTTGCGTGAAATCATGCGTTCAACAGCTTTTTCAACAACGCGTTCCGGAAAACGACCTGCCAAAATTTTAGCCGGAGTAGTTTCTTTAATACCGCCAATCCAGCCGGTGTGTTTGAAATATTTTTTATGGGTAAGTTTTTTGCCGGTTAATTTAACTTTGTCAGCGTTAACAACAACAACATAGTCGCCGCAGTCAAGGTTAGGAACAAAGCAAGGTTTGTGTTTACCGCGTAAAATTTTAGCAACTTCAGCTGCCAAACGGCCGAGCACAACGCCTTCAGCATCAACAACATACCATTTTCTCTCAATATCTGAGGGTTTGGTTGAATATGTAGTCATATTTTTTCTCTTTCTTAAAAAATAGAAGGGTTATTAAATTCGGGTTTAATATACATAAATATATGCGTTTGTCAACAATAAAAAACGCCATAAATACAATAAGTTGGCATGCGGTATTATAATACCATGCACCAACTTATTGATTTTGCTTATTTTAGCTTAATTTGCTTTTTTATATTTATTTTTATCGTAAGTAAATTTTATGATTCCGAACGGAATTGAAAGCGCATATATGCCGGTTATGGTGCCCAAAGTTATCCACGGCTGCGAGAGCATAAAGTGAATAAACAGCGCCACCAAAATCATTAACGGCAAGAACATATACGTCTGTACTTTAAGCTTTTTTAAGGAGATAGTCGGGATACGGCTAACCATTAAAAAGGCGACCAGAAACATCAAAATACTGCAAAAAGTATTTGAGCGTAAAACAGCCTCGCTTTCCGGAAAATCAAAAGTGATAAGTATCGGCATTATCGCCAAAGCGGCAGCCGCCGGAGCCGGAACCCCGACAAAATAATGCGACCAATATTCAGGCTGATTGTTATCTTCAAGCATGGTATTGAAACGAGCAAGCCGCATAGCCATGCCCATGGCGAACAACAAGCAGAAGAACCAACCGAATTTAGGTAGGTCAAACAATGTCCAACGATACATTAAAATTGCCGGAGCCACGCCGAAGCTTACAAAATCAGACAACGAATCCAGTTCGGCGCCGAATTTTGAAGAGGCTTTCAAAAAGCGGGCAACGCGTCCGTCAAGCCCGTCAAACAACGCGGCTAAAAAAATGCAGATAACGGCTTTGACCCAATCATCTTGCACAGCGTAGCGGATAGAGGTTACGCCGGAGCACAATGCCATCATGGTTACCATGTTCGGCGCCAATTTGCGGAATGGAACCTCAGTTAATTTTTGTTTTGAAAACAAAAGTTTGTTATTAAGTTTTTTCATTATTTAATATCTCCTTCAACACGCGGAGCATCTGATTTAAGGTTGGCTAAGACGGTTTCACCGGCAACCATGGTTTGACCGATGCAAACTTGCGGCTCAATATCGGTCGGTAAATAAACATCTAAGCGAGAGCCAAAGCGGATAAGACCGAATCTTTCGCCTGCCTGATAAGTTTGTCCTTCTTTGGCAAAGCAAACAATGCGGCGGGCAATTAAACCGGCAATTTGTACAAAAGCAATTTCTTTGCCGCATTCAGTACGCATAGCCAAAAGCTGACGTTCATTATCTTTACTGGCTTTATCAAGGGTGGCGTTAAAAAATTTACCTTTAATATAGGCAAGGCGCAAAATTTTACCGGTAGCAGGAGCGCGGTTAACATGTACGTTGAAAACGCTCATGAAAATGCTGATGCGGTTAAAGGTTTTGTTGTTTAAGCCGAGTTCTTCAGGTCCGGTAACGCGGGTTATCATCTGCACAACGCCGTCAGCCGGAGAAACAACCACATCTTTAATTTGCGGAGTAACGCGATCCGGATCGCGGAAAAAGTAATAGCACCAAATGGTTAAAACAAGACCGATAACGCCGAGCGGCAGCCAAATAATTGCCAATAACGCGGTTATGGCAGCAAAAATACTGATAAAACGCCAACCTTCATTATTAATGTTGGGGAAAATGTATCTTTGCAAAGACATATCAATTTTTTTCATTAAAAAGACCTTTCTGTTAAAAAACCAAAACACCGAAACGCTGTTTCCGCCGTATTTTGGCTGAGTTGTTACAATAACAAAAACAGAAAAACACAAAAATAAAAAAATTACAAGTTTTATGTTGCATTTATAAAAATATATGGTTATAAGTATGCTCATGAAATTTATGCGCTTGTGGCGGAACAGGTAGACGCTGCAGACTTAAAATCTGTTGGAGGCAACTCCGTGCCGGTTCGATTCCGGCCTAGCGCACCAATAAAAAAGGCTGTCTTTATGGCAGCCTTTTTTATTGGTATGTGCTATCCAAAAGAGAACCGGCACGCAAGCCGGTGGTTCAGGTTCATCGGGTTCATCGTCAAAGTTGGGGGCGGAGTAAAAAAATTATAAAAAAATCAGTCATCAGTTCGTTTGTTTTTCATAAAAATAAGTTAAGCACAGATTGGAGGTGAAATATGGTTAATTCTCAGCTTTTGCTGGACGGAAAAGTAAAACAAGATTCATAATACACCATATTATGCGTGTATAAAATACCGAGTCATCTATCATATAATTATAATAGCTGTTAATAGCGGCAATTTGTTTAACCATACTTGCAAGCTCGGCAATAATAAAAGCAATACCAAAAAACCACGGTGTATTTGTAAAAGAATTGGCACGTTGGATAATTGCGCCCAACATTAAAAAATATATCATCGGCATAAGAGTAAGAGCAATAAAAGGGTTTAGTTTATATTCTTGTATAGCATAATATAATCCATATGAAACAAGATAACAGAAAAACATAGCGCCAAAATAATCACCACGTCCGCACTTGCCTGTATAATATGATTTAATTTTATTAAGCATTGATTACCTCTCTTAGCTTCTTTAATTTCTTTATACCCAAAATATTTAATTATTTCAATATCCCGCGTAATAAAATTGCGCGGGATTTTCTATTTTTATTGACAAAAAATGCCAAATGCGTATAATCGCGGGCTAAGTAAAACAATAATTAATTTTCAATTCTTATGAACACAACAATGGAAGAAAAGCAGGCTTATGTATCCAAACTGCTGAGCGCCAATCAGGCGGCTGAACTCATGAAACCGGCATTTTGTGACTGGATTATTCCGCCGACCGGTAATGAACTCAGAGTTGGTTTCGGTGCTTTTGAGCCTGAAAATTGTCAGAAGACTCTGTTCTTTTACGTTATAGAAGCGGCGAGCAATATAGTTGCTAATCTGCGCGGAGATACCGACTCGGAAGAGTTGTTGGTAGCTGTTATGCCGGAGCATCCTGAAAAAGGAGTGTTGGTGATTGATCCCGCGCCGTGGGGCAGATGGGAGATGATGTCGGAAGCGGTGAGGGATATTTTGCCGTATCGCGGCATTGGTAAACATCCGTATCAGCAGGCTTCGCAATCACATTGCCGCCGTCGCCATGAGGTTGCCACGTACAAGGACATCACACTGGTGTACACAAAAGGTGAAGACGACAATCGCTTTATCTTGCGTGAAGATCTGGAAGAAGAGTAAAATCCTCTTAATAAAAACCCCCTCAGAAATTAATCTGACGGGGTTTTTGTTGTATGGAACAATTTTATACGTTAAACAAGAAGGTCATAATGTCGCCGTCTTGCACAACATAATCTTTGCCCTCTGAACGAATTTTGCCGGCTTCTTTGCAAGCCTGTTCGCCGCCTAAGCGCACATAGTCATCATAAGATATGGTTTCAGCGCGAATAAATCCGCGTTCAAAATCGGTATGAATAATACCGGCGCATTGCGGCGCTTTATAACCTTTTAAGAATGTCCAGGCGCGAACTTCTTTCGGTCCGGCGGTAAAATAGGTTTGCAAACCTAAAAGTTCGTATCCGGCGCGAATAATTTTAGCCAAGCCGGTTTCTTCCAAGCCCAAGCTTTCCAAAAATTCTTTCTTTTCAGCTTCAGAATCAAGCTGAGCAACTTCCGACTCTATTTCAGCAGAAATAATAACTGCTTTGGCGTTTTCGGCATCAGCCTTTTTAAATACCGCGTCAGAAAACTTGTTGCCGGTGGCGGCGGAGCCTTCATCAACGTTGCAAACGTACAAAACCGGTTTGGAAGTGAGCAACTGCAACATTTTATATTGCTTGTAGGCGTCTTTTTCCGCCGGATTAGGAGCGGCAACGCGCGCCGGTTTGCCCTCGCGCAGGGCATTGATTATCGGTTCCATAACCGCGGCGCAGATTTTAGCCTCTTTATCGCCGCCGGTTTGCCCTTTTTTCTTGACTTGCTCAAAGCGTTTTTCCAAAGATTCCAGATCGGCAATCATTAATTCGGTTTCAACAATTTCGGCATCGCGAATCGGGTCAACCGAGCCTTCAACGTGAGTAATATTATCGTCTTCAAAGCAGCGCAAAACATGAATAATGGCATCAGTTTCGCGAATGTTGGCTAAAAACTGATTGCCTAAGCCTTCGCCTTTGGAGGCGCCTTTAACCAAACCCGCAATATCAACAAATTCAAGCTGAGTCGGAACAATGTTTTTCGGCTTAACAATTTCAGCAAGTTTATCAAGGCGCGAATCGGGAACGGCGACTCGTCCGGTGTTAGGTTCTATGGTGCAAAACGGAAAATTGGCCGCTTGTGCCGCAATGGTTTGCGTTATAGCGTTAAACAAAGTTGATTTACCAACGTTCGGCAACCCGACAATGCCGCAGTTAAAACCCATGTTAAATACTCCTATTTATTTTTGGCGGACATGCCCAAAAAGTTTGAGCATGAGGCAACGCCGTTTTTAATCAGTGTTTCAAGAGCTTCCGGAATGAGAGAAAGTTCTTGCTCTATAATTTGTTTATCAGCCTTGGAAAATTGCCCTAGAACATAATCGGCAACCTCAGAGCCGTGTCCGGCAGGGTGTCCGACTCCAACCCGAATCCGGTTGTAATCAGGCGTGATGTGCGAATCAATACTTTTTAAGCCGTTATGACCTCCGGCGCCGCCGCCGCGTTTGGCTTTGAGCTGTCCGACGGCTAAGTCAATATCATCATGAATAACAATTACGTTTTCAGGCAGAATTTTATAAAATAATGCCGCTTTAACCACGGCGTTGCCGGAAAGGTTCATATAAGTTTGCGGCTTTAAGAGCAAAACTTTTTCACCGGCAATCTGCCCTTCGGCAACAAGCGCGTCAAATTTGCTTTTAAACGCAGAAAAATTATAGCGGCTGAATATTTCATCAGCCGCCATAAATCCAATGTTGTGGCGGGTGTTTGCATATTCAGCTCCGGGGTTACCCAAACCTACCACTAAAAACATTTTATATGCCTCTTACTTGCGCAAAAAGTCAACGTGAATCGGCATATCTGAAACCGGGTGGAATTGAACATCCTGGCAAACAACTTTGGTTGCTTTGCCGTCAACGTCAACGGTGATTTCAGATTCATAAAAATCAGACAAGTTAAGAGCTTTTTCCAACTCAACCGGATCCAGACTAACCAAAACCGGATCTTTCTTTCCGCCGTAAATAACAGCTGGGATACGTCCTTCACGACGACATGCACGAGCTGCCCCCTTACCTGCTTTCTCACGCTTTAAAGCTTTAAATGTAATGTTTGACATTTTAAAATTCCTTATATTTTTGTTATTAAAACCTTTAATGACCTCCAGGGGTGCCATTAAAGTAAAGCATTATTACAACTTTATTTTTTATATTTCAAGTGATTTTTAACCTTTCAGCGGTAAATTTGAGCAAAAAGAGGGAGAAAAATTATGCTTTACGCTTTATCGGGTTTTATTTTCGGGTTGCTTATTCCGTACATGGCGCGGCGCTTTGCCAAGTTTATGCCGGCAACCGCGGCTTATGCGCTTTATCGGTTGGTTTGGCCGGTGAAAAAGGTTGCAAAAGCCAAACGAGAGCAATCAGCGCAATATAAAAAACTTATGGATAAATATCGTATGCGCTCCATCGGCTGGGGCATTGTGTGCGCGGCGCTCAGCTATTTGGCATACTTATCGTTTCCGGCTATTGCGGGCTGGTTTATGCCGCTGATTTGGATTTTGCTTTTGCTCTATGAAATTGACGAGCGTATTTTGCTGCTCCCTGATGTGCTGACCGTGCCGCTGTTAATTCTGGGTTTTGCATTTTCAGCCATGGCGCTGCCTGATAGCAGTTATTATCCGGTAATGAGCGCTTTGGGCGCTTTGGCGGGTTATATTCTGCCGATTATCGCCACGCTCTTTTTAATTAAAAAACATCCTGACGCGTTTGGCGGCGGCGATATTAAGCTGCTTGCGGCGGTCGGCGCTTGGCTGGGGCTCGCCATGGTGCCGTATGTAATTTTAATTTCATGTGTGGTGTTTGCTTTGTTTTCACTTGCTAAACGTCAACGCGCGGGAGCTTTCGGTCCTGCTATCGTAATTGCAACTTTAATACTTGTATTTTTCGGTTGGCAGTTTATTATGTATTTATAAATTTTAATCAAAGGGGCAGGGTATGATGAAAAATATTAATAAAAATCGCGAAAATGCCAAAAACTTTGTTGAGAGCAAAAACTTTGACTTATTTATTATGTCATTGATTTGCTTAGACGCGCTTGTTTTCGGGCTGATGACGTCAGATTATTTTGACGCGGCTATCGGCAATGTTTTGTTTGTGCTTGATCGTTTGTGCATGGGCATTTTTATTGTGGAAATGGCGCTTAAACTTTATGTTTACGGACATAAGTTTTTTAACTCAAAATGGAATGTGTTTGATTTTATCGTGATTGCCGTTTCATCTTTTTCATTTGCCAGCTACTTTATTGTTTTAAGAACATTCAGATTGTTCCGCTTGTTAAAGTATATTGACCGCTTTTCAAAGTTAAAACGAATCTTGGCGGTTTTGGGCGCGTTAATGCCAAACTTTTTAGCCGCGTTTTTGGTATTTGCCGTGGTAACATATGTGTTTGCCATTATCGGCGTAAGTTTGTTCGGCGGCGTGTTTATTGAATTTTCAACTTTGGGCGCCTCATTGTTTGCTTTGTTACAAGCCTTTACGCTGGACGGTTGGGCGTCAGAGCTTGCGCGTCCGGTTATGGCGGTTTTTCCGCACTCATGGCTGTTCTTTGTTTCGTATCTGCTGATTTCGTTCTTGCTGCTTATAAGCTTTTTGATGAGCGTGATTGATGAAATCGTGCGGCGCGAGCTACTCACAGAGGTTGCGCCGGAATGCCGTGTTACTGGACCGAAAGAATCGGTTAAACCGGCAAAGCAGGCAGCCGGAAAAGCCCGCAAAAAATAAGGTTGTTTTAGGCAATAAAAAGAGCTCCCGAAAACGGGAGCTTAATTTTTCTGATTTTATTCAACCGCTTGGCAAATGCGGTCAAAATTTTTCATGGTTGCGACGTTGTAAAGGTGATTCTTGTCACCGTACAGTATCGCAACTGTCAGGAAGCGGCGGATGTCGTCAGAATCGGCGAGAGTGTTCTCGTCGTTGATGATTTCATCTTCCAGGCGGTTGGCGATGTTTAACATGCTTTCACGCTTGGCAACGCATATATCTTCGTCATGCAACCAGAACAGAAGCGTTGCGTATCTTCTGATTTTGTTGTTGGTGATAACGGGGATAACTTCAGCTACTTGAATTTTGCTCAGCAGGCGGAAGTTGTTGCGCCGATAGTGGCTGACATCATTTTCAAGCGAAGTGGCGTAGTATTTGCCTCTGCCGCTTTGAATTTCAGCTAACCATTGTTTTCTTTTGCCATAAGTTGACTTTGCCAAGAAGGCTTCCGATGACGATGCGGAAAAGAAATTTTCTATCCCGAGCGCGTCATACGCTTTTCTTTTTGATGAAAACGTCATTGCTTCATTGTTTTTTAATTGTTATACATAAAAATAAAATATAGGCTTATAGGGTACGCCGTTTGTACAAAAAGTCAATATATTTTGGATAAAAAAATAAAGCCTCCCGTTTGGGAGGCTTATTAAAGAACTAAAGATAAACTAGAATCCTTCAGTATCTAAGCGTTTACGCAGTTGCTTTCTGGCGCGGCGAACAGCTTCAGCTTTGCGACGAGCCTTCTTTTCAGCGTTTTTTTCATGACAACGGCGCAATTTCATTTCACGGAAAATGCCTTCACGCTGCATTTTTTTCTTTAATACTTTTAACGACTGAGCAACATCATTACCGATAACAGTAACTTGAACCACTTAAATCACCTCTTTTCTAATTCTAATGTTAAAACAATTTAGTGCCTTTTAGCATACCGATTCTTAAAATGCAAGAAAAATCCGCTAAAAAACCGTAACCGGTCAGGCTTTAGGCAATAATATTAGGCATAATGCGCGATTCCACGGTTTTGATTTTGCTTTTAAGACCGGTGCGCATTTTGTTTAATTGCTGAGCCTTGTAAAAATCAATGGTTTGATTTTTTTTGACTAATGCGGAAATGTCCGAACAAACACGGCGCTCCTCAAGCTTTAATTCACACAGGCGTTGACGGAGTTTGCCATAGTTATCGTTGTTCATCATTAATTTTATCGTCCTTTATATAAAAAAGTTAGTACAAGTTAATTTTTTTACTGGAAATATCTTTATAAAATATGTAAGAGATTATACAACAATGTAAGGTAAAAATCAACCACTAAAGAATACAATGGAGAATATTTATGAGTGAAATTAAAAAAATCGGCGTTTTAACCAGCGGCGGCGACTGCGCCGGACTTAATGCCGTTATTTCAGCGGTTGTTAAAGCGGCCGATAAAAAAGGTTGGACGGTTTACGGGATTCATGACGGTACAGACGGTTTGACCGAACGTCCGCTCTCGTATGAAGTTTTAACCACGCAGAACTTTGCTGATACTCCGTGGCCGCGGATTGCCGGCTCATATTTGGGTTCATTGAACAAAGGCGTTAAAATGGATTCGCAGGCTGAGATGTCACGCCGCTTTGGCGAGGGTGTTAAAGAGCTTGGTCTTGACGCCGTGGTGGTTGTCGGCGGCGACGGAAGTATGAATATTGTAAGCAATTATTGCCGCAATGCCGGTGTTAAAATGATTGGTATTCCGAAGACGATTGATAATGATACTCCGATGACGCAATATTCGGTCGGCTTTAACACTGCATGCCAGGTTTGCGCCGATGCTTTGGACAGCTTGGAAACAACCGCCCGCTCACATCACCGCGCTTTGATTTTGGAAGTTATGGGGCGTGATGCCGGACATTTGGCAATTCAGTCAGCTTTGGCTGGGTTTGCCGATGTTTGCTTGGTGCCGGAAATTCCGTATACTATTGACGGGGTTATCGCTAAGCTTGAGGCAGTTAAAAAGAGCGGACGCACTCATGCTATTATCGTGGTTTCAGAAGGTGTTAAAACTGAAACCGGTGAGCAGGTTTCAGCCGCGCAAAATTTGGTAGGCGAAAAAATCAACGGCGGAATCGGCGAATATTTAAGCCACGCCTTAAATAATAAATATCACGGATTCCAAACCCGCGTTACTCGTTTGGGACATGTTCAGCGTTCCGGTAACCCGACTGCGTTTGACCGCGTTTTGGCATCAGTATTCGGTGCCAAGGCGGTTGCTTTGCTTGCCGAAGGTAAAACTGATTTGATGGTTGGTTTTTCAAACGGCAAAATAGAATCGTATCCGCTGGAAAAGGTTGTGGCATGCGGCACTTCGCTTTTGGATAAAAACAGCGCACATGTTAAAGCCGCGCATGACTTGGGTATGTACGTCGGCGAATTGTAATTGATACGAGATTTGCAACAAAAAACCTCTGAAACGTTGGTGTTCAGAGGTTTTTTGTATGTGTGTTTGCGGGGTTCAGTCTTTTCTGTCGCGGTAGTAATCCGCTATTGCATCTTTCATAAATTTTACGGCGTAAATTGCCATAAAAGAAGAGACTGCAAGCAGGCAACTGACAACGCTGTTGTTAATCAGTTTGCCGAAAAACGATAACTCCCTTATATTATCGTTGCCGCATTCCCAGAGAAAGGTGGCAATTATTGCCGCAAGTGTTATACAGAGGAATGAATGAAAACCGCCTTCACCTTTTGTATGCAAGAAGAGGAGAAGTCCGTATAATATTCCACATCCTACAACTGCTTGCCAAGAGATAATCCCGATAAGCGCAAGTGTGCTCCAAATAAGGAGGGCAAATGCCAAAAACATAAAAAACTTTTTCATAAAATAATTGTTAATAACGTGCTTAGTATATGCTATTTTGACGATTTTGTCAACGCAAAATGATTAGTTTGAGGGAATTTTAATTATAGTTTTAAAAATAGGCATAAAAAAACCTCTGATTTTCAGAGGTTTTTAACTTTAATTAGTTTGCAGCTTTTTTCTTAGCGATTGATTTTTTAATTTTTTTAGCTTCATCGGTAAGTTTAGCGTTGGAAGTTTTTTCAAGGTATGAATCTAAACCGCCGTTGTGTTCAATAGAACGCAAGGTTTTAGAACAAACTTTTAATTTGAAAGCTTTACCCAAAGTTTCACTTAACAATGAAACAATCTGCAAATTCGGCAAGAAGCGGCGGCGGGTTCTGTTGTTAGCGTGGCTTACATTGTTACCGCTCATCACGCCGGTGCCGGAAATATCACACTTTTTAGCCATTTTAATTAATCCTTTTATAAATAAACAACAATCTTGTTGCTTGTTAATACATATATTTGAGGGACAAGTCAAGCAAAAATATTAAAAAAAGATAAAAAAGGACTGGTAAAAAAAATAAAAGTGATATAAAAGATGTTCGTGAATGTGAAATTTGATGTATCCGTAGCTCAATCGGATAGAGTGTCGGCCTCCGACGCCGAAGGTTGTGGGTTCGATCCCCGCCGGATACGCCATAAAAAAAGCTGCCTTTATGGCGGCTTTTTTATGGCATAAAGAATCGGGGTGCGTGGTCTGGTATACCGATAAAGAATCGGGGGACAGATGTATTTATTTTACGAATCGGAAAAAGAATCGCAAAATGCCGGTTTTGGGGCGTAAAAATTTCAGGTTTGAAACATAAATTTATTTTTTTGTAATTTTAAGCGTTTTTGTTATTAAATATCAACGAGTTAATCCTAACGGATTGATATTTATATAATCTTGATTTTGTTAATAAATTTATCCACTGCAAAGAAAAAAAATTATGCCTTATTTTTAATGACATAGAGCTTTTTTAAAAGAATCTGAAAATTTAGTCCTTGAGGGTTGATTTTTAATTTTGCAAGATGTTTTTCATAAAGTTGAACCGTCCGTAAAAAATTGTGAACATACTAGATATAGTTTCTTTACAAATTTTTAACACAATATATAGTATACCACATGCAATACACGGATAACCAATGGCAATACAATATAAGGAAAGATAAATGTCAGAAAATAAATACGAAATGCCCCATGTAAACAATAATGACAAATTCCCTTTTGAAGAAATTACCAAAAGAGATGGAACATTAGCGCCTTTTGACAGCACCAAGATTTATAATGCTATTTTGAAAGCCGGAACTTCTACCGGTGAATTTGGCGAACAGGAATCTTGGCTTTTGACCGCTAAAGTGCTGAAAGTTATGGAACACAAATTTGCCGAATCGCTGCCGAGCATTGAACAGATTCAAGATATTGTTGAGCAGGTTTTGATTTCGGATAACTATTTCCAGACCGCTAAAGCTTATATTTTATACCGTGACCAGCGTAATCGTATGCGTTCTGACAAAAAGGTTATGGTTGATGTTGAAAGCTCAATCAATGAATATTTGGAAAAACTTGACTGGCGTGTTAATGCTAACGCTAACCAGGGCTATTCAAACGGCGGTTTGATTTTGAATGTTTCCGGTAAAGTTACCGCAAACTATTGGTTAAGCCATGTTTATCCGGCGGAAGTCGGCGAAGCTCACCGCAACGGCGATATTCATATTCATGATTTGGATATGTTGGCAGCATATTGCGCCGGTTGGTCGCTTAAAAACCTGTTGCATGAAGGTTTTAACGGCGTTCCGGGCAAAGCTGAAGCCGGTCCGGCTAAGCACTTGTCAGCAGCGGTTGGTCAGATGGTAAACTTTATGGGCACTTTGCAAAATGAATGGGCGGGCGCGCAGGCGTTTTCATCAGTTGATACTTATTTGGCGCCGTATATCCGCAAAGATAACCTTTCATACCGTCAGGTTGAACAAGCTATTCAGGAATTGGTTTATAACTTGAACGTTCCGTCACGTTGGGGCTCACAAACTCCGTTTACAAACTTTACGTTTGACTGGGTTTGTCCTGAAGATTTGCGCGAAAAGCACCCGATTATTGCCGGTGAAGAACAGCCGTTTACCTATGGCGACTTAAAAGAAGAAATGGCGATGATTAACAAGGCTTATATCACCGTTATGATGAAAGGCGATATTAAAGGTCGTCCGTTTACCTTCCCGATTCCGACTTATAATATGACACCGGATTTTCCGTGGGAAGAAGAAAATACTGAGCTTTTGTTTGAAATGACCGCTAAATACGGTATGCCTTATTTCCAAAACTTTATTAACTCAGTTTTGAAACCGGGGCAGATTCGTTCAATGTGCTGCCGCTTGCAGTTAGATTTGCGTCAGTTGCTTGCTAAAGGCAATGGCTTGTTCGGTTCAGCCGAGCAGACCGGTTCGGTTGGCGTTGTTACCTTTAACTGCGCTCGTTTGGGCTATGTTTATAAAGGCGATGAAGCCGGATTGTTTAGCCGCGTTGACGAGTTGATGAACATTGCCCGCACTTCGCTTGAAATTAAACGTAAAGTTATTCAGCGCTTAATTGATAATGGCTTGTTCCCGTTCACCAAACGTTATTTGGGAACTTTGCGCAACCACTTCTCAACCATCGGCGTAAACGGTATTAATGAAATGATTCGTAACTACACTAATGACGAACACGACATTACCGATAAATGGGGGCAGGAATTTGCTGAAAAATTCTTGGATTATATCCGCGCTAAAATGGTTAAAATTCAAGAAGAAACCGGTCATATGTATAACTTGGAAGCCACTCCGGCAGAAAGCGCGACTTATCGCTTTGCCCGTGAAGATAAAAAGAGATTTAAGGGCATTATTCAGGCCGGTACGGAAGAAAATCCGTATTACACCAACTCTTCACAATTACCGGTTGGCTTTACCGATGATCCGTTTGAGGCTTTGGATATGCAGTCTACTTTGCAAACCAAATATACCGGCGGCACCGTGTTGCACCTTTATATGAATCAGCGTATTTCATCTTCAAAGGTATGCCGCGATTTGGTAAGAAAAGTTTTGACCAATTACCGCCTGCCGTACATTACCATTACCCCGACATTTTCAATTTGCCCGAAACACGGCTATTTGTCAGGGGAACACAAATTCTGCCCAATCTGCGATGAGGAGAAAAAAGCAGAAAAACTTAATGCCCTAAAAGCAAAACAAAATGTAGCATAACCACACAATTTATAAGGAGATTACCATGAGCAACGTTATTGATATTAATGAAATTAAATTAACCGATGAAGAAAGACAACCTTGCGAAATTTGGACCAGAGTTATGGGTTACCACCGTCCGGTTTCTGAATTTAACAAAGGTAAAAAGTCTGAATATTATTCACGCGTTTGCTTCACTGAAGAAAAAGCATTGAGCCATTTTGGTGAGGAATTTGCAATTGCGGCTGAGTAATTTACTCGGATTTGATTAAGTTTTGCCGCTAAAACTACCGGATTAATATCGGCAAGTTAGCGGCTTTTTTATATGAAAGAGGTGTAAAGTGGATAAAGAGCCAATCATTATCGGCGATGTTGAAAAATTCAGCATTGTTGACTTTCCGGAGCATATTGCCGCGGTGGTTTTTATGCAAGGCTGCGTGTGGCGTTGTCCGTTTTGCTATAACACCTCTTTACAACAGCTTGGCGCCAAGCCGGAAAGCGATTGGACTTTTGCCAAACTTATGGCGTTGTTAGAGCGCCGTAAAGGTATAATTGATGCGGTGGTGTTTTCAGGCGGCGAACCTTTGGCGCAAGACGGTTTGCCGGAGGCAATAGACAAGGTTAAAGCTTTGGGCTATAAAATCGGGCTGCATACCGGAGGTTATCGTCCGGAAATGCTGCAAAAGATTATCGGCAAACTTGATTGGGCGGGGCTTGATATTAAGGCGCCGCTTATCGCAGAGCATTATGCCAAGGCAACCGGCGGCTATAAACAGGTTGAAAATATTAAACAGAGCCTTAAAATTTTGCTTAAAAGCGGCAAGCATTTTGAATGCCGCACCACTTGTGACCCGCGAATTTTGCAACTTAAAGATATTTACGCAATTGCTGATGAACTGAAAGATTTGGGCGTAAAAGAATATTATTTGCAAAAATACCGTCCGATACCAACGGATAAAACCACCACGGATGAAATGTGTGCCGCGCTGATTGAAGATAAAAATCTGACGGCGTATTTAGAGCAAAATTTTGATATTTTTGCGGTCAGAAAATAAGGCGGACTTTTATTTTAATTTATTTGCAAATTTTTAGCTAAAAACCGTTGATAACTTTAATCTAACGCTTGGTAAATTCGGGGGTTTGCTGTATATTTTACACAGTATTAAATATAGCAAAGCAGGGGTTGTAATGACTGAATTAACCAATGAAGATTATTTAAAAAGCGAACAAGAATATAATGCTGATTCCATTAAGGTTTTGAAGGGCTTAGACGCCGTTCGCAAACGTCCGGGAATGTACATCGGCGATACCGATGACGGTTCGGGTTTGCACCACATGATTTATGAAGTTTTGGATAACGCCATTGACGAGGCGTTGGCGGGTTATTGCGATCGCACGGAAGTTATTTTAAATCCGGACGGCTCAGCTACCATTCGCGATAACGGACGCGGTATGCCGGTTGATATGCACAAAGAAGAAGGCGTTTCAGCGGCTGAAGTTATTATGACCGAATTGCACTCCGGCGGTAAGTTTGATAACAACTCCTATAAAGTTTCAGGCGGTTTGCACGGTGTGGGCGTTTCAGTGGTAAACGCATTGTCCACATGGTTAAAACTGCGCATTTGGCGTAACAACAAAGAATATTATGCCGAATTTGCCGACGGTAATGTGGTTAAGCATGTTGAGGTAGTCGGCGATGCTCCTAACCGCCATGGTACGGAAGTTTCGTTTTTGCCGTCGCCGAAAACCTTTACCCAAACCGAGTTCAGCTTTGAAACTTTGGAACGTTCAATTCGTGAAAAAGCCTTTTTGAACTCCGGCGTGCACTTGCGCTTGATTGATAACCGCGGCGCAGAACCTAAAGAAGAAGTTTTTCATTATGAGGGCGGTTTGTCGGCGTTTGTTACGCACTTAAACAAGTCTAAAGCTCCGTTGCATGAAAATATTATTGCCTTTTCAGGCGAGGATAACAATATTCAGGTGGATGTTGCTATGCAGTGGACTAATGCTTACAACGAGAGCATGCTCTGCTTTACCAACAATATTCCGCAAAAAGACGGCGGCACGCACTTAGCAGGTTTTCGCGGTGCTTTGACTCGTACTATTAACAATTATATTACCGAAAACGGCTTGCTTAAAAAAGAAAAGAGCGTGATTACCGGTGAAGATATGCGCGAAGGCTTAACCTGCGTGCTTTCCGTAAAGGCTCCGGATCCTAAGTTTTCATCACAAACCAAAGACAAATTGGTTTCGTCAGAAGTTCGTCCGGTGGTTGAAAGCGTGGTCGGCGATAAGTTGAAAGAATGGCTTGACGAGCATCCGGCAGAAGCTAAAATCATTATCGGTAAAATTGTTGAGGCGGCAACTGCGCGCGAGGCGGCACGCAAAGCGCGTGAATTAACCCGCCGCAAAGGTGTGCTTGATATTTCAACTCTCCCCGGCAAGCTTGCCGACTGCTCTGAAAAAGATCCGGCTTTATCGGAAGTGTTTATCGTAGAGGGAGACTCCGCAGGCGGTTCCGCTAAACAAGGGCGTGATCGTAAAAATCAGGCAATTATGCCGCTGCGCGGTAAAATCTTGAACGTTGAGCGCGCTCGTTTTGATAAAATGCTCAATTCGGCGGAAATCGGCACAATTATTACCGCTTTGGGTACCGGTATCGGCCGCGATGACTTTAACGCCGATAAATGCCGTTATCACAAAATTGTAATTATGACCGATGCCGATGTTGACGGTTCGCACATCAGAACATTGCTCTTAACTTTCTTTTACCGTCAAATGCCGGAACTTATTGAGCGCGGCTATGTTTATATTGCGCAGCCTCCGCTTTATAAGGCTAAACGCGGCAACTCCATTATTTATCTTAAAGATGACCGCGAAATGGAAGACTATTTAGTCCGCGGCGGTTGCGACGAGGCTATTTTAGAAAAAGCCGACGGCGAAAAAATTATGGGACAGGATTTAATCAATTTTGTTGAAAAAACAATGAAAGCCCGCGCTTTGCTTACCGCATTAAGCATTAAAGCGCCGGAAAAAATCTTGGAACAAATGGCTATTTTCGGCTTGTTTGACGCGGCTGTTCAGCAGAATAAAGAGCTTTTGCAAGCAGAACTTACTAAATTAGCGGTTCGTCTTGATACTATGGAAGCCGAATATGACAAGGGCTGGAAGGCAGAATTGCTTGCTGATGGCACAATTTCATTTAACCGCACTTTGCGCGGCGTAAAAGAAGACCATATTATCGGGCAGGCAGTGATTGAAAGCGCTGAAGCAAAACTCTTAAACGAGATGAAAGACTTTTTGCATGAAAACTTTGCCGAATCGGCTAAATTAGTGGCAAAAAGCGGCGGTGAAAAACGTATTGACGGTCCGGTATCGCTGGTTGACGCTGTTATGGGAACCGGCAAAAAAGGTATTACCTTGCAGCGTTATAAAGGTTTGGGCGAAATGAACCCTGAGCAACTTTGGGAAACCACGCTTGATCCGGAAGCTCGTTCACTCCTGCAAGTAAAAATAGACCACATGGAAGAGGCCGATGAAGTATTTTCAACTCTTATGGGTGATGTAGTGGAGCCGAGAAAAGAGTTTATTCAAGAAAATGCTTTGAATGTGATTAACCTTGACATCTAATGGAACGGGGCGCGTATAATGGTCATCTACTAGGAATTTTCTCGCTCGTGTAACTGTTTGTACACGACGCTCCAAAATCCCGTCGTATCTGACTCATTCTCCGCACCCCTACGTCTTGCCTTTTGTGGTTTTGTACACCGCAGAAAAAACTTGCGGCGCATTAGCCGCATTCTCCGCACCCCTTCGGTTTGCGTTTAGCGGTTTTGTACACCGTGAAAAAAAGTTACGGCGTATTAGCCGCATTTTCGCGCTCCATTGTTTTTTATTTAAATTCAAATTTTAAGGTTGCGTTTTGGTTGCCTAAATGCTTGGTGCAGTTTTCATAAATGTTGTCTAAACTCATATTGCGTAAACAAATATTGTAGTACCGACATCTGCATTCGTAATATAACTTTAAATGATATTCATAAAATATGTACTCAGCATGTCGGCAACACCGGAGCCGGCTTTACTATCAGATAGCGTGTGTAAATAAAATTATTTAGCAGGTAAAGCGTAAACATATTTTAACGCGTGGCTTATAAAATTATACTAACTTAAAAAAAAGACTTGCCAATTAACGAAAAACGATTTAGAAGTTGTGGCTATGGATAGATGGCCGAGTGGTCTAAGGCGCACGATTGGAAATCGTGTGTACCTCCAAAGGGTACCGTGAGTTCGAATCTCACTCTATCCGCCATTTTGATTAAAAAGACGCTTGGTTAAAGCGTCTTTTTTCGTATGCGACGGAAACGCGAGCTTTGCAGGCCATTGATTCCGCCGAAGTGACTATGGTAAGCTCATTTTAAATTAAAAATCGCAAAATTTCCGGCACTTACATACAATGCCAATTTTTGAAGAGTCACTTCAGCCCTTAAAATTCACCATTTAGAAGTTGCTGTAATTTAACATTTATACCGTGATTGTTGTTAGAATTTGGTTCTCCATCAGAGTAAGGGGCAAAAGCAGTATCCAAGATTATAAAAAAGGAATATAATCAGTTCGC
>CAVBCV010000004.1:0-65778 GCA_963594125.1 Lachnospiraceae bacterium | reverse complement strand
TGATGAATCCTCTCAGGGAGGGGATTTTATCGTCCAACTTCTGGGGTACAGTTCACCCTCCATAGAGGGGAATTTTAAAATGGTCGGCACCCTGACTTGAGATGGGAATTTTAAAGTGCGGCTTAAAATACAACTTATACACAGCACGGACTCGTAAATATTGCAAAAAAAAAAACGCGAGCTAAAATCTTCTCAAATGCAACAATTTGAGAGGATTTTAGCTCATGAATACATATTTTAGCCGCTTTTTACACCGCATTCTGTCATGTCCTGACACAAAATCACATACCGCCCCTTCTCTGTCACTCTCCGACATAAAGCCTCAGTCCACCTCTGTGTTGTCACCATCGGGCTTGACCCGATGGTCCAGGTCAAAACAAGTAGCAAATTGGCTCCACCTGGACACTCCGGTCAAGCCGGAGTGTGACAGCTTGTGTGCTGGACGGTCTATGGTGGAAATGCTTGGAGTATTAGCAATAATAGGAGTTCTGTCAGTCGGGGCTATCAGCGGTTACTCCAAAGCAATGATAAAATATAAGCTCAACAAGCAATCAGAGCAACTTACTCAAATTCTGTTTTCATTAGAACATTACCGCGAAATGTTAGGACGTGACCGCAACAACATTGCGAACGACACTCATGTCATTCCTTTACTAATCAAACTCAATGCTATTCCGCTTGAAATGATTAAACCAAATGATAATCTGCGCATTTACGATGTTTTCGGTAATTATATCAATATTAGCTATTACGGTAATGGTTATTCTTATAACCTTGCTGTAAACTATCAACCTAATCAACAAGACGTCTGCAACAATGTGTTTGAGTTAATTAAAGCCAACAGCGAAAAGCTTTACTCTGCCGGTGTTAAAATAAACCAGACCGGTGATTTTGCCTCTCCCGAATTAAATTCTACCTCTATCAACAAACTCAGTAAAAGCGATATTTATAATTACTGCGCTTTATGCAAAACCGGTCCATACTGCCGCATTTCCGCTAACTTCAAATTTGATTAAAAAGCAAAATAACCAATGCCTGCAATGAAGCCGACTGCATATTGTATGTTCTTTACAAATAAATCTGCTAAAGAAAAGAGCTGTCAGCTTCAATTATTCTAACGAATAACCAAAACTAACAGCTCTAATCTCATTTTCATTACAGCCAGATAGAAAGCACGAATAAAATACCTAAGTACAATATCAGCCCTCCCAACATACCAATTGCCACAAGAATCTGCCATGCTTCAAGGCACCTTTTTATTTTTTTCATATTTCAAAAAAATTTATTCTCAAGCTCGCAACAAGAAAACGAGGCTCAAAATTGTTCAACATAATAATTCTTGTTATGTTGAAAATACATAAATTTTAAGCCAAATTCAAGCATTATCTGCCATAAAGCAAAACCCCGCGACCATGCGGCAATAGCCGCAACCTGTCAACGGGGTTTTAACCATCAAAAAAATTTCAGTTAGATAAGATTAACCTTACCGCCTGCTTTTTCAACAGCTTCAACAGCTGCTTTTGAAGCAGAATTTACTGAAATGGTAACACTGCTGGTAACAGCACCGCGAGCCAAAAGGCGTACGCCGTCTTTTTGCTTGCTGATAATACCGGACTTCAACAAAGCTTCAACATCAATAGCCTTGGCATCTAACTTGCCGGCATCAATAGCTTTTTGAATGGTGTCCAAATTAACAACTGCAAAATGAAGTGCAAACGGGTTTTTGAAACCGCGTTTCGGCAAACGACGATAAAGAGGCATTTGACCGCCTTCAAATCCGTTTACGGCAACGCCGGAACGAGATTTTTGACCTTTAACACCGCGTCCGCCGGTTTTACCCTTGCCGCTACCGATACCGCGACCAACGCGAATACGATCTTTGGTAGCCCCCGGGTTATTTTTCAATTCATTAAGTTTCATATTCTTTCACCTAATTTGTTTTATTACATTAAACTAAAGTGTGAACTCTGATTATATCATCGTTCCAGAAAATTTGATAAAGGGCTGGGCTACGCAGTTGTTTTAGAGCGCGGTGTACAACTAGTTACATAAGCGAAAAAACAACAAGTATGACAGCCCTTTTGCAAATTATTCTTCCACTTTAACGAGGTGGCTTACCTTTTTTATCATACCGCGAACAGCCGGAGTATCTTCCAGAACGGCAGTACGATTCATTTTGTTCAAGCCTAATCCGATTAAAGTTGCTCTTTGGTCTTTCGGTTCGCCGATAGGGCTAGCGATTTGAGTAACTTTTATTGTTTTTTTAGCCATGGATTAAGCCTCCTCTTTTTCCATTTTAACATTTGAAGAATTTTCGCGGCGGCTAACAATATCACCAACTTTTTTGCCGCGTTTTGCAGCAACCATACGAGGTGAATTGATAGATTGCAATGCGTCAAATGTTGCTTTAATCAAGTTATAAGGGTTGTTTGAACCCAATGATTTTGCAACAACGTCTTGCACGCCCAAAACTTCAAAAACAGCACGCATCGGGCCGCCGGCAATAACACCGGTACCGGCAGGAGCAGTTCTTAAAATAACTTTACCTGCGCCGAAACGACCATGCACATCGTGATGCAGAGTTCTGCCTTCACGCAGCGGAATGCGAATCATGTTCTTTTTAGCTTCGTTGGTTGCTTTGGTAACAGCTTCCGGAACTTCCGCAGCTTTACCTGAACCAAAGCCGACGCGGCCTTTTTGGTCACCAACAACTACAACAGCTGCGAATGACATGGTGCGTCCGCCTTTAACGGTTTTGGCAACACGATTAACGTGAACGAGTTTTTCAACCAATTCTTCAGTTTTTTCTTTTTTATTATGACGATCTACAGATTGTGCCATTTCATCTCTCCTAGAATTTCAATCCGGCTTCACGAGCAGCGTCAGCCAAAGCTTTAACGCGACCATGGTAAATGTAACCGCCTCTATCAAAAACGACTTCACTTACACCTGATTTTACTGCTCTTTCAGCAATTAATTTACCAATGAAGCTGGCTGCTTCAACTGTAGACGGCTTTTTAATGCTGTCGCGAACTTCTTTGTCTAAGGTAGAGGCAGAAGCAACGGTAGCACCTTTAGCATCATCAATAATCTGCGCATAGATATGCTTACCACTGCGGAATACCGACAATCTTAATTTGCCGTTCGCAGCAGCTTTCAAAGCTGTTCTAACGCGAGCTTTTCTTTTTTCAAACAATTTTCTTGGTGTATTCATCTTAAGATTCCTTATTTCTTCTTGCCTTCTTTACGACGTACATATTCGCCTTCATACTTTACACCTTTGCCTTTATAAGGTTCAGGTTTTCTGTATTTACGAATTTCCGCAGCAACCTGTCCGACAAGCTGTTTGTCTGCACCAAAAATTTTGATTTGGGTCGGCGATTCGCAAGAAATTTTAATTCCTTCCGGAGCCGGAAAATCAACGTCATGAGAAAAACCTAATGAAAGAACAAGCTTGTTACCTTCCATACGAGCTTTATAACCAACGCCTACTAATTCCAAATTTTTAGTAAAGCCTTCATCAACGCCTTTAACAAGGTCATGAATGTTGGCGCGGGTTGTACCCCACAATGCGCGAGCGGTTAAGCTCTGTGAAAGCGGAGTAACAACAACTTTATTGTCTTCAAGTTTAGCTGCAATGTGACCATCGTCAAAAGAACAGCTGAGTTCACCTAATTTTCCTTTAACGGTAACAACGTTATCATTAATGCTTACCGTTACGCCAGCAGGGACAGTTACTGGATATTTACCAATTCTTGACATCCGTTATCTCCCTAGAATACCTGACACAAAACTTCACCGCCTACATTGGCTTTGCGGGCATCATTATCGCTCATAACACCCTGCGGGGTTGAAATGATTGAAATACCCAAGCCGTTGTATACTCTCGGCAGGTCTTTAACGCTAGAATAAACGCGGCGACCCGGCGTAGATACGCGGTAAATTTCAGTTATAACCGAAGCACCTTCATGGTACTTTAATTTAATGTGAAGTTCATCAACACCAGGTTTAACATTGCATTTTTCATAGCCTTCAATGTAACCTTCTTTTTTCAAAACTTCCAATACATTTTCACGCAAGCGAGAAGCAGGTGATACAACATCACTTTGTTTCGCTCTTTGTGCGTTTCTAATGCGTGTGAGCATATCGCCCAAAGGATCAGTCATAGACATTTATATCTCCTCCTTACCAGCTTGATTTTACCAAACCCGGAATTTCACCAAAGCTTGCCATGTCGCGTAATTCAACACGACCCAAGCCGAACTTCCGGTAATAACTACGAGCGCGACCGGTTAATTTGCAACGGTTTCTAACTCTGATTTTAGCAGAGTTACGCGGCAAAGCGGCCAGCTTTAAAGTTGCCTGAAATCTGTCTTCCGGAGAAGCGTTTTTATCCATAACAACTTTCTTTAATTTAAGACGACGATTAGCATACTTCTCAGCCATCTTATCTCTTTTCAAGTTTCTATATACTGAACTTGTCTTTGACATAGTAAAATCTCCGCTTATTTCTTGTAAGGCAGGTTAAATGAAGTGAGCAAGAATTTAGCTTCTTCATCTGTCTTAGCTGTTGTGCAAATTACAATATCCATTCCGCGAACCTCTTCAACTTTTTCATAGTTGATTTCCGGAAAGATGATTTGTTCTTTAATACCAAAAGCGAAATTGCCTTTACCATCAAAGTTTTTACCAGAAATACCGTGGAAGTCTCTGATACGCGGCAAAGCCATATTGATAAGTCTTTCCAAAAATTCATACATTTTGGCAGATCTCAAGGTAACTTTGCAGCCGATCGGCATACCTTCTCTTAATTTAAAGGTAGCAATAGACTTGCGGGCTGTGGTCATTACCGGCTTTTGACCGGCAATCAATGCTAATTCTTCCATAGCATTGTTCAGTTTCTTTTTGTCTGTAACGGCGTCGCCGACACCCATGTTCAACACAATTTTGGTCAGCTTCGGAATCTCATGTGGGTTCTTGTAACCGAATTTTTCCACAAGAGATTTCTTTATGACGTCATTATATAATGTTTCAAAATTTGCCATAAAATTTTCTCCTATTTATCGATTACTTCACCGGTTTTGCGTGCAATACGCACTTTAGTTCCTTTGTCGTCTTTGTAACCAACTTTAGAAGCTTTGCCTTCTGAGGTTACAATAGCAACGTTAGAAACGTGGATAGCGGCTTCTTTGGTAACAATTCCGCCCGGAGTTGTTTGGCTGGGCTTGGTGTGTCTTTTAACCAGATTTACACCTTGAACAACCACTTTGCTCTCTTTCGGCATTGCTTTCAAAACTTCGCCGGTTTTACCTTTGTCATCGCCTGACAAGATAACAACTTTATCACCTTTTTTAATTTTCATTTTCGGCATACTACAATACCTCCGGTGCTAATGAAATGATTTTCATAAATTTCTTTGCGCGCAATTCTCTGGTAACAGGACCGAAGATACGAGTACCTACCGGCTCACCGTCTTTATTAATAAGAACTGCAGCATTACTATCAAAACGGATTACGCTGCCGTCTTTGCGTCTGATGTCGCTAGCGGTTCTTACGATAACCGCTTTGCATACATCACCTTTTTTAACACGCCCTTTCGGCATGGCATCCTTAATTGAAACAACAATAACATCACCTACGGAAGCATGCATTCTCTTGGACCCGCCAAGAACTTTAATGCACTGCACCTGACGTGCTCCGGAATTATCCGCAACATCTAGGTTGGTTTGCATCTGTATCATTTTTTAATTCCTTCTATCTTAGGCGTTATCAACTAATACAGTCCAAGTTTTTGTTTTTGAATAAGGTTTAGATTCAACAATAGAAACCTGATCGCCAACTTTGAACTGGTTATTTTCGTCGTGAGCAGCATATTTCTTGCTTTTTTTCACGAACTTTTTGTAAACAGGGTGCATAACCTGACGCTCTACTCTGACCACGACGGTTTTATCCTGTTTGTCGCTTACAACAACACCTTGAAGAATTCTTTTAGGCATAGTCTTTTCTCCTAACTATTCTTCTTGCGCTCAGTAATGAGCGTGTTGATTTTGGCTATTTCGCGGCGAACTTTGCTAACCTGTGAAGTATTAGCAAGCTGACCGGTTGACTGTTGAATACGCAAGTTAAATTGCTCTTTTTTATCTTCAACCAATTTAGCTTCCAATTCATCAATCGTCATAGCGCGTAAATCTTTTGTTTTAACCATTATGCTTCTCCTTTATCCGAATTCAAGCGCTGAACAAATTTGCTTTTAACCGGCAATTTGGCAGCACCAAGCGCAAATGCTCTGCGGGCAGTTTCTTCATCAATACCTTCCGCTTCAAACATAATGCGACCCGGTTTAACTCTTGCAACCCAGAATTCAATAGCACCTTTACCTTTACCCATACGAACCTCAGCAGGTTTATCTGATACAGGAACGTCAGGGAAAATTCTGATCCATAATCTTCCGGCTCTTTTCATCTCACGGGTGATAGCGCGACGAGCAGCTTCAATTTGACGAGCTGTAACGCGCTCCGGAGAAAGAGCTTTCAATCCATATGAACCGAAACTTAAAGTTGATCCGCCTTTAGCCAAGCCGTGAATACGACCTTTATGCTGTTTACGGAACTTCATACGTTTTGGACTTAACATTTTATTCTAACCTCATCTATTATTTCTGTTCAGCCAGCTTTTTGTCCTGAGCCATCGGATCGTGAGCCATAATTTCGCCTTTATAGATCCAAACTTTAACGCCGCAGGCACCATAAGTGGTATGAGCGGTAGAGGTTGCATAATCAATGTCAGCACGCAGTGTGTGCAAAGGAACGCGTCCTTCACGATACGATTCGGTGCGGGCAATTTCAGCGCCGCCCAAACGACCACTGCAGCAAACTTTAATACCTTCTGCGCCTAAACGCAACGCAGACTGCATAACTCTCTTCATCGCACGACGGAAAGCAACACGTCTTTCCAACTGCTGAGCTACAGAATCAGCAACCAATTGAGCATCTAATTCAGGCTTTCTGACTTCCAGAATGTTGAGCTGAACTTCTGATGCTGTCAGTTTTTGAATTTCCTTGCGCAAATTCTCAATATCCTGACCTTTTTTGCCGATTACTACACCAGGTCTTGCTGAGTGAATTGTAACTCTGGCTTTTTTAGCCGGACGTTCAATAACAATGCGGCTGATACCGGCCTGAGCCAATTTCTCTTTCAAGAATTCTTTAATTTTTAAATCTTCGTGGAGATAGTCGGTAAACTTATCATCTGCATACCAACGAGAGTCCCAGGTGCGGTTAACACCTAAACGAAGACTGGTAGGATTTACTTTCTGTCCCATTAACTTACTCCCCACGCTCGGTTACGACAACAGTCATGCTGGAGAACGGTTTCAAAACTCGTGCTCCGCGACCACGACCGCGTGCGTGCATACGTTTCATTACAAGGCCTTTACCGACAAACGCTTCGCTTACGATTAATTTGTCAATGTTAAGGCTGTGGTTATTTTCAGCATTAGCGATTGCAGATTGCAAAACAGCCAACGCAATTTTTGCGATTCTCTTCTTAGAGAAAGTAAGCTCAGCAACAGCTTTTTCTGCTGCCAGACCGCGGATAGACTGTGCAACCAAGTTCAGTTTGCGCGGGCTGGTGCGGATAGAGTTGCATACGGCCATAGCCTGATTTTGAGCTACCCTTCTTGCATCTTTAGTTTTTCCCATAATTAACCTCTCTTAGCTGTTTTGTCTGCGGCGTGACCGTAGAAAGTACGGGTCGGTGCAAATTCACCAAACTTATGGCCAACCATTTCCTCGGTAACAAGTACCGGAATAAATTTATGACCATTGTGAACGCCGAATGTTAAACCAACGAACTGCGGCAACATAGTGGAACGACGTGACCAAATTTTAATCACTTCATTACGACCTGAAGCTCTGGCTGTATCAGCCTTCTTAAGAAGATAGCCGTCAACAAAAGGTCCTTTCCATACGGAACGTGTCATTAGCTTTTCTCCTTATTATTTCTTGTTATCATGACGAGATCTCATAATAAAGCGATCTGTCTTCTTGTTAGAACGAGTCTTAGCACCCTTAGTAGGTTTACCCCAAGGCGTAACCGGATGACGGCCGCCTGAAGTTCTGCCTTCACCACCACCATGCGGGTGGTCAACCGGGTTCATTGCAACACCGCGGACAATCGGTCTGATGCCCAACCAACGTGAGCGACCGGCTTTGCCGAGTGATTTGTTCTGATTATCCGGATTGGATACGGCACCAACAGTTGCCAAGCATTCCTCACGAACGATTCTGAGTTCGCCGGAACTTAATTTAAGTTGAGCATAACCGGCATCTTTACCAACAACCTGAGCATAGCAGCCTGCAGAACGAACGAGCTGTCCGCCTTTGCCGACTTTTAACTCAACGTTGTGAACAATAGTACCGATAGGCATGCTCTTCAAAGGCATAGCATTACCCGGTTTAATATCAGCTTTTGCCGAAGCAATAACTTTATCACCGGCTTTCAGTCTTTGCGGAGCCAAAATATAAGCCAATTCGCCGTCTTCATACTTAATTAAAGCAATGAAAGAAGTGCGGTTCGGGTCATATTCAATCCGTTCAACTGTTGCCTCGCAGTCAAATTTGTTGCGTTTGAAGTCGATAACTCTCAGCTTGCGCTTATGTCCGCCGCCGATTCTCCGACTTGTAACATGTCCGAAATTATCACGCCCACCTGTTTTGGTCAAACCAACCGTTAACGTTTTTTCCGGTGCACCTTTGTACAATTCGCTTCTGTCAACAATAATCAGCTGACGAAGCCCCGGAGATGTGGGCTTAAATGTTTTTAAAGCCATGATTAAATTCCTGTTGTAACATCAATATTTTGACCATCGGCAAGAGTAACAACTGCTTTCTTAAAGTCTGAGCGAACGCCTTCATGACCGCGGAAAGTTTTTGTTTTGCCGAACTGACGAATGGTATTTACCTTATTTACCTTAACGTTAAAGATTGCTTCAACAGCAGCTTTAACCTCATCTTTGCTGGCAGAAAGCGGAACCATAAAGGTTACTTTGCCGGCTTCAGATGAAACCATAGATTTTTCGGTAATTACCGGACGAACCAATGTATCATACATTTGTGCGGTTACGTTGTTTGATTTTTTAAGACTTTTTACCATTTCAATCTCTCCTCCAAGCAACTAACTGCATCTTTAGTCAATACAAGTTTGTCTTTTCTCAAGATGTCATAAACATTGGCGCCGATTGTCGGCAAAACGTCAACGCCTGCGATATTGCGGCTTGCCAATGCAAAGTTTACATCTACTGCCTTGCCATCAATAACCAAGCAATTATTCAACCCGCAAGCTGCCAATTTGCTTTGCAAATCTTTAGTTTTCGGAGCTGACAATTTTGCTTCGTCAAGAATAACAAGGTTGCCCTCTTTGGCTTTTGCCGAAAGAGCAGTTTTCAAACCGAGTTTTCTGAACTTTTTGGTCAGATCATGTGAGTGGTCGCGAACAACCGGACCAAACACGATACCGCCTTTACGGAACTGAGTGCCCTTGCGAGAACCCTGACGAGCATTACCGCTGCCTTTTTGCTTGAACGGTTTTGCCGGAGTCAAGGCAACATCAGAGCGTCCTTTAGTCTGGTGAGTACCAGCCTGTTGGCGGGCGAGCTGCCACAAAACAACACGGTGTAAAATATCAGCGCGAACTTCCAATCCGAAAATTGAATCGTCAAGTTCAATAGTGCCAACATTTTTATTTTCTAAATTTAAGATGTCCTGTTTCATAATTTACAATCCTTATAATCTTATGCATTCTCAGCTGAAGCTTCAGCTTTAACTGCAACAGGTTCATCAACTTTTTTCAATCCGGCAGGCATCGGCAACTGCACGTTAGCTGCTTTTTTGATTGCATCGGTAACTCTGACCCAGGTATTTTCAGACCCCGGAACAGCACCTTTAACCATGAGCAAGCCTTTAGCAGCATCAACGGCAACAACTTTAAGGTTTTGAACGGTAACGCGTTCTGCACCCATATGTCCGGCCATCTTTTTGCCTTTAAATACTTTACCCGGATCCTGTCTTTGACCGGTAGAACCATGTGAACGGTGTGAAACTGAAACACCGTGGGTAGCTTCCAAACCGGCAAAGTTGTGACGTTTCATAACGCCGGCAAAACCTTTACCGATTGAAGTTGAGCAAACATCAACGTATTGCCCCGGAACAAAGTGTTCTACGGATAATTCATTACCAACCGTCAAAAGGCAATCTTCAGATACTCTGAATTCGCCGAGTTTCTTTTTCGGTTCGGTGTTAGCTTTTGCAAAATGTCCCTTGAGAGGTTTGGATACATTTTTAGCCTTAATGGCGCCGGTTCCTAATTGAACGGCAGTATATCCGTCTTTCTCGGTCGTCTTAACTGCAATAACTTTCAAGCCGTCAACGCTCAATACCGTAACCGGAACATGAGTGCCGTCTGCTTCAAAGATGCGGGACATTCCCAATTTTTTTGCGATCAGACCTGTACGCATTATTATTTTTTCCTTCCAATTGGTTGACGCCTCATATTTCAAAACGCCAACATTAAGATTTATTATTACAATTTGATTTCTACATTAACGCCGGCAGCTAAATCAAGCTTCATCAAAGCATCAACCGTCTGCGGTGTAGGATCTACAATATCCAGAAGTCTTTTGTGAGTACGGATTTCAAACTGCTCACGAGATTTTTTATCAACGTGCGGAGAACGGTTCACCGTAAACTTTTCAATTCTGGTCGGCAGAGGAATGGGTCCTCTTACATTTGCCCCGGTTCTTTTGGCAGTGTGCACAATCTCTTTAGTGGAAAGATCAAGCAAACGATGGTCAAAAGCCTTGAGGCGAATTCTGATATTTTGGGTTTCCATCATATTTTTATTTTTCCCTATAACTAAACGGCAAAAGCCACCATAACGGAGCCCTGCCATTTACTTGTTAAAACACCAGCAAACCATTCTATAGCAACGGTTTGCTCTATATTTTATATTTAACATCACCAGAGCTTGTTAAAGGCTCTGAACAAACGTTGTGAGGGGCTTATAACATAAGCCGCCGCGTTTTGCAAGAAAAAAATGCACAAAAAATGAAAAAAATCTTAACACCTCAAAACCTTGCCCCGACTCTATTTGAGTCACATCGCCGATTCGTTTTATTAACCGTTTTGAGTCTATTTTCACCACTTTGAGTCTAATTTCAGACTTCAACCAAAGTTATATTTAATTTCGGCAATCAGCACCTAAATTATTGCATATATTTAAAAAAGGACACGCATAATGAAAAAAACATTTATAATATCTTTGTTCTTTGCTTTTCCAGCATTAGCGCAATCACCGGTGCCGACCATTGTTTACGGCGCCGCCGAAACTGCAAGCGGCACAACTGATTCATATATGGTAACCCAACCGGCAGACGCGCCTAATCCGCTCGGCAATCCGATAGTAATCACTCCGCAAACTCAGTATGAAGCGCCTTCTGCCCCAATGCCGCAGACAGCTGAAGAGCCACAACCAAATATCATCAATCAAAGCGCACCGCAAAATCCGGCACCCTTTTCCGAAACCCCAAAACAAGAAAGCACACAAATTCAGAACACGCTTTATCAGGGCGGCGACCGCATTTATGATGTTCAATCTTTTCCGATAAAGGATGTTAAAACCATTACCGAGCCTAATATTCAGCCGACAATCAGCACTTATCCCGAATATTAAATTCGTTCATAATCAAAAAACACCGGTTTGCGTCCTTCCCGCAAAGCCTTTTGCTGATACTTGGTTTCAACCCAATCAGCCGGAGGATTACGCCAATCATCAGAGCATTTTGCCGTCCATTTAAAGTCAGGACATTCATGCATTGTTCTTAATGTCCATGCTTTGTATACTTTATGATCGGTTGCAATACGCAAAATTCCGCCCTTGCGGATAATTCGCGCCAATTCTTTCAGATTATCGGGATTAACAAACCGGCGCGCTGCATGGCGTTTTTTCGGCCACGGATCCGGAAACAGCAAAAACACTCTATCTGCAAAACCATCGGGAATATTCTTAAACAACAACCTTGCGTCATCAGCAAACACCCTGACATTATCTTCCCGCTCCGGCAATAATTTAATATCTTCCGGCAAATCGGCGCCTTGCTTAATTCCGGTCAAGAGCGAAAGTAAATTGGCAATTCCGTTTTGAAAAACTTCCAGACCGATAAAGCCAATATTAGGATTCCGTCTGGCTTGTTCAGCCAAATGCACGCCGTCGCCAAAGCCTATTTCCAAATAAACTTTATCAACCGGTTTGCCAAACATGGTTTGTTTATCAAACACCGTACTTTCATCAATTTTTATCTTCGGCAAAAAGCGCTCCAACAAAGTGCTTTTGGCTTTACGAATAACCCGCCCCTTGCGGCGACCAAAAAATTTAGGTTGTGTAACTTCTGTCATAAAAAAAATGTTCCCACATTGTTAAATATGGGAACATCATTAAACTAAATCCGACTAATAATCAAGATTATTCTTCTTCACTCGGCATTGTTGAGTTTGAAGTAGACATGCTGATAATCAAATCAAACAAATGCTTAGCAATGGTGCGGTTGCTGATACGATAATAAGCGCGAACCAACTCCAAGGTTTCTTTTCTGTTCATCGGATCTAAGTCCATTTCCTGATTTTCTTCAGCAAACAAACAAGTTTCGTCATTTTCCGGAACAGTGAGCATCATCGGGCTTTTTTCTGCCGTGGTTTTATCCATATCTTCAAAGAAAAAGTCCATTGAAACTTTCAGCACGCGGCTAATATCCCACAAACGACTGGCGCCAACACGGTTATAGCCTTTTTCATACTTTTGAACCTGTTGGAAAGTCAAGCCCAATTTGCGAGCCAAAAATTGTTGACTGTATCCCAATATTGTTCTGCGCAGACGAATACGGCTGCCAACGTGAACATCAACCGGGTTTGGAGCACCATCAGCATCTCTGCCACGGAGCGATTTAATCTTCTGTAACACCATGAGCGGGTCCCTTCATAAATTAAAATTAAGCAACTTAAACTAAATGTATATAACCCTTTATAATTGTAAAAGTCAACTGTTTTTTGACGCAGTTAAGCCGGGCAACTTTTTATATATCAACAAAACGCCCAAAATCAAGAGCATAAGCGCATTTATCAACCCTCCGCCAATCCGACTGTAAAATGTGGATATTTTGGAATGGTAAGGCAATTTAACATCGGCAATTTGCTTTTTCCCGAGCGGAATTTCTTTTATAACCTCACCCATCGGATTGATTACCGCGCTGATGCCTGAATTAGCGCTGCGCACGATTGCGATTCCTTCTTCCACCGCCCGCATCTGCGCCGCCGCTAAATGCTGATACGGACCGGCGCTGTTGCCATACCACCCGTCATTCGTGAGTACCACCAGCCACTGCGGCGGATTATTGCGGTCAACCACTTCATCAGGAAAAATTATTTCATAGCAAATCAGCGCCCCGAAAGCAGGCATTTTTTCAAGCTTAATATTTTTGTACTGTTTACCGACCCCGAAATCAGCCACCGCGTTAGTCACCGGTCGCACCCATTTCGGCAAAAATCGCCTAAGCGGCACATACTCGCCAAACGGCACCAAGTGATGTTTATCATAAAAGCCCTCAATGTCGCCTGCTTTATTCAAAACAAACAGCGAATTAAAATAATTATAATCATCTTGCTCATCACCCTGCCGCAAAGCTCCGGTAATTAAATACCCGTGCGGCGGCACTGCTTGCAAAATTTCTTGCCGATAAATATTGTCATAATCCAAGCTGAACGGCATGGCTGTTTCACCCCACACCACAAAATCAACATTTTCCAAGCCCGATTCGGCGCTCATATTCACATACTGATAAAAATTATCTTCAAGCGATTCGCGATTCCATTTCGCCCGCTGCGGTATCGCCGGTTGCACTAGCCGAACCGTAATATCCGAATCAATCTGCGGATAATTATGAATCCGCCATGCGCCAAACCCAAGCAACAACAACGGTATCAAGATAAATGCCGCGCCATATTTGTTATTTCCGCCCCAAAGATAACCATACAAACTCCCGCACCAAATGAGCATTAAAAATGAGAGCCCATACGTTCCCCATAACGCCGCGGTTTGAATAAATACCGGATGAAATGCCCATGCCGTTCCCAACATGTTCCACGGAAAACCCGTAAACAGAAAACTCCTGAGCCATTCCATCAGCACCCACGCCACCGCAAAACCGGCAACTTTGCTGATAACACCGCTGCCAAAGCGCCACATAACAAACGGCAAAATCATAAACATCCCGAAAAACGCCCCCGCCGCCGCCAGCGTAATCGGATACAGCCAGCCGAAAGTTGCAATATCAATCAACAAAGCATTGCCGACCCAATAAAATCCGGCGGCAAAAAAGCCAAATCCGTAAAAATACCCCAGCGCCGCCGTTTGTTTATATGAAGCAAGCTTATTACATAAGCGCCACATACCAAGCAGCACCGGCACAAAAACCTGCCATAAATACACCGGCGGAAAAACCAGCGCCGAAAGCGCCCCGCCAAACAATGCCGCAGTTTTATAACGGCGTAATAACAGATTTTTAAGTTTAACAAGCATTCTTTATTCCTGATACGGATTAGCGATTTTCAATTTTTCCAAAATATCAATCTCGCGTTGTTCCATTTCAGCCCTATCTTCGGGCTCAATATGGTCATAACCTAAAATATGCAGCATACCGTGCGCCCACAAATGGCAGAAATGCTCATAAAATGAAACGTCTGTTTCTTTTGCCTCGCGCTCCATGGTTTCAAACGCCACAATCACATCGCCGAGCTCAACTTCCTCGCCGGATGCAAGCATATCCTCAAAACCTTCATCGTCAACACTTGCAAACGAGAGTACGTTGGTCGGCTTATCCATATTGCGAAATTCTTTATTCAAGCGATGCACTTCTTCATCATTACTCAGGCATAAATTAAGCGAAAATTGCCTGTCCGGCGCCAAAAAATCAACCTCGCCGCCCACGCGGTTAAGCACCGCGTCTTTAACCCGTTCAACAACGGCAGCAATATCTGCTATTGCCGCCGTCCAACGTTCATCTTCAATACTTAAATTAATTTTAACGTTGTTCATTTTCTTGTATTCTCTTGCTTTTTTCTTCATAAGCTTTAACAATTTTGGCTACCAAGCCATGACGAACAACATCAGCCGCGCTGAAAGTAACGGAACTGATACTGCTGACATTCTTTAATGTTTCCAAAGCATCGCGCAAGCCTGAAACCGTGCCGCGCGGCAAGTCTACCTGACTAAGGTCGCCGTTTACCACCATGCGTGAATTTTCACCCAAACGGGTTAAAAACATTTTCATCTGCATCGGGGTGGTGTTCTGCGCTTCATCTAAAATCACAAACGCGTTTGAAAGCGTGCGACCGCGCATAAACGCAAGCGGAGCAATTTCAATTTCGCCCAAAGCAAGCTTTTTATCAACTTGTTCAGCCGGAAGCATCTCATACAATGCGTCATAAAGCGGGCGCAAATACGGGTCAACTTTTTCTTTTAAGTCACCGGGTAAAAAGCCCAAGTTTTCGCCTGCTTCCACCGCCGGACGCGATAAAATAATTTTATCAACCGCGCCTTCCAACATCATTGAAACCGCAAGCGCCACCGCCAAATAAGTTTTACCGGTACCGGCAGGACCAAGGCCGAATACCAACTCATTTTTCATCATTTCCTGAATATATTTGGCTTGCGTTGCCGAGCGCGGATAAATATAACGCTTTTTGGTTTTAAGCACAATTTCATTTAAATTCTGCACTTCGTCATTATCGTGGCAGTCGCTGCAAATTCTGACCGCGGCCTTAACTTCCTGCTCGCCGACTTCAATATTTTTGCTGACCTTGTCATACAAAACATTAATGGCGTTTTTAGCCTCTTCAATTTCTTTCGGTCCGCCTTTAATGGTTATCTGATTGCCAAAGCTCAAAATTTCAACATTGAGCATTTTTTCAATCAGGCGCAAATTAGCGTCGGACGCGCCGACCAACTGTTGCACCAACTGATTATTATAAAGTTCAAAACTTGTTTCTGCCATATTACAATACCTTTCCGCTTAAAGAGTTGGTCGTGGCACTCTCAACCCGAACATCCACAATTTTGTTTAACAAACTTTCATCAGCCTTAGCATGCAAATTCTGCATATACGGAGTGCGACCGATGAGCTGCCCTTTATGTCTTCCGTTTTGCTCAAACAAAACCGGAAATACTTTGCCCACACAGGAGCGATTAAACTTATCTTGATAGTCAAAAAGCAACGCCTGCAACTCGTCCAAGCGCTCTTTTTTAACTTTTTCTTCAACCTGACCCGCCATAACCGCCGCCGGAGTTCCCGCTCTGCGGCTATACTTAAACGAGTAAGCCTGAATATATTTAACTTCATTCACCAAACTTAAAGTCTGTTTAAAATCTTCATCTGTTTCATTCGGAAAACCGACAATAAAATCAGATGAAAAACGCAACTTGTCATTAGCATTGCGCAATTTATCAATAACTTCCAAATACTTGGCGCGGTCATGTCTGCGGTTCATCGCTTTTAAAATTTTATCCGAACCTGACTGCACCGGCAAATGCAAATACGGCATCAGCTGCGCCAAATCATGATGGCAGGCAATTAAGTCATCATCAACATCAGCCGGATATGAGGTGGTGTAACGCAGGCGCTCTAAGCCGTCAAGCTCGGCAAGCCGCCGCAGCAAATATGCCAAATTACGCTCTTTGCCGTTTTCGTCCTCGCCATGATATGAGTTTACGTTTTGCCCCAAAACATTAATTTCAAGCGTGCCGGTTTTAAGCAAATCTTTAGCTTCAGCTATAACTTCCGCCACCGGACGCGAATACTCCGCCCCGCGGGTGTACGGAACCACGCAGTAAGTGCAAAAATTGTTACAGCCCTCCTGTACCGCCAAAAATGAACAGCCGCCTTCTGCCTTATTCTCCGGCAAAAAGTCAAACTTAGCCTCCGCCGGAAAGTCAGTATCTATAACCGTTTCGCCGTGTTTGCGGTGAATTTTGGTTAAAATTTCCGGCAACCGATGATAGGTGAGCGGTCCCAAAGCAAAATCAACATACGGAGCGCGTTTGGCAATCTGTTCGTCTTCGGCCTGAACCACGCAACCGGCAACTCCGATAATAGTATCTTTACCGGCTTCCGCTCGTTCCTGCTTAATCAAATATGCCCTGCCCAAATCCGAAAATACTTTTTCCGCCGCTTTTTCTCTGATATGGCAGGTGTTAAAAAGTACCAAATCGGCATCAGCCTGTTCCTCGGTCGGAACATAGCCGAAATTTTCAAGTATAAGCGCTATCCGATGTGAATCATACACATTCATCTGACAGCCGAAAGTTTTTATAAAATATTTTTTTGACATTATTTTGTTTTACCTTTTCAACTTGGCATTATGCTATGCCATTCCTTAATTTTTTTCAAACATTATTTTTCTTTTACAACAAATCTTTTTATGTTGAAAAAATCTGATTTTCGGATATGATATAGAAAAACGTTAACCGGAGAGTTAAATCAATGACCTATACCGAAAGACTGGAAATGAATGAATATGTGCTCAAACTAAATGAAGAGCAGAAAACCATTTTCTTAAAAGCCTTGGCTTTTTTAGCCAATACCGACAATCATTTTGACCGCGAGGAATTAAAATTTATCCGCGACGCCGCAACCAAATACGGCATTAAAGAGCCGGATATATTATTTGAACCGATTTCGGAAGATGAAATGTTAAACGAGCTCAAAAAAATTAAAGACCGCCGCACCTGCCTGGAGCTGATTAAAGAATTATGCTTACTTGGTCACGCCGACAGCGACTTGAGCGATGCCGAAACTTTGTTTATCGGTCATGCCGGTTTAGCCATGGGCATTGAGCTTGAAAAAATTGAACAAATAAGCGATTGGGTTATTGATAAAATTATATGGTCCGAACGCGGCAAAATTATTTTTGAAGATAAATAAATTTAGTTATGGAGAACCCTTATGGCTGAAGTAAAAAACCGCAATCCTCTTCAAAATGACGCCTCGCAAAAAGGCAATGAATCTGAAATTATCAAACGCGCGCTGCGCGCGGCTGAAAATTTAAACGAGCAGCAACTGCGCCAAGCCACGCGTGAAACCATTTTTGCCCCGAGCGACCGCAAAGTAAAACTCGGCAACAGCAAGCCGACTGCTGATGAATTGCGCATGCAGGTAGTTAAAAACATTGAAAACAACGGCGTGGCTGAAACCGCCAAATTTTTTGATGAAATGGGCTTAAAAGAGGCTATCAGTATTGAAACCGTCAACAGTGAGACCTCTTCATCGCAAGAATATTTCCGTTGGCTCAATGAAAGTTCTGAAATTTTGAAAAACATGAACGACGGCTACGTTTCCGAAAAAGATTTAAGCGAGCGCAACAGCTTTTTGGAAGTAACGCACCAGCGCGAAGCGGAACTTATGGTTTGCTTGGGCTTACTTGCCAACTGCCGCAGCCCTCAAGCTCAGGAAGAATATAAAAAGCTTCACTACAAACTCACCCGCCTGCGTGAAATGCGCGCCGCCATTAAAGAGCGCACCCGCAATGAACCCGATGTTGAAATCACGCGTGACGAATATCAACGCGCCGTTCCGGTTTACAAATATTTTAAAGCGCTTGAAAAAGCCCCTATCGGACACACCTTCACCAAAGAGCAAAAACAGCGTATCGGGCTTGATTTTCTTTATGATGACGATGAAGACGAGCTCGGCTATCGCGACTTTTTGTTTGATGTTATTTTAGACCACATGACCGAAGAAGATCAGACTTATGTTGCGCACGAATATCAGCTTGCTCATGACATGGCCAATGAAGAGCGTATTAATCGCTTGAAAAATATCTCTGATAAATTGCAAGAATTATCTGGACGTAAAAATTCATTTCGTATAAAGTACGACATACTGAGTAAACGAAAGTCTGTTAATTTAGGCAAAAATCTTGAACGCTAACTTTTTATTTAGGAGAAACATAATGGGTATGCTTTTAATCCCTTTCTTTGACACTTTGGCTTTAATTATTGACCTTTACTTTAAGGTAGTTGTGGTTGAGGTTATTTTATTCTGGCTCATTCACTTCAAAATTTTAACCATCACCAACGCCTATGCGCAAAAATTTATGGACATTTTAAAGATGTTGACCGAACCGGTTTACAAAAAAATCAGAGCCAAAATTCCGCCGTTTGCTGATTTTGACGTATCTCCGTTTATTTTATTGTTGGCGTTGTTCTTTGTAGCTCGCTTAATTTACGTATTGCGTGAAATGGTTTTATAAGCGTTGACATTTTTTGATAAAACATCTGAAGGCTACATTTTAAGAGTTAGGTTAACCCCTAACTCTTCTTTGTGCCGGAGCGGAGGTATCATCGCTAACGCGCAAAATGAGGTGTTCTTAAAAATCGGAGTTATCTCCGTGCCTGAAAAAGGCAAAGCCAACAAAGAACTGATTGCTTTTTTAGCTAAAAAGCTTAAAATCGCCAAATCATCAATTAAAATTATCAGCGGAGAGCTTGACCGGTGGAAAAAACTTACCATCACCGCGCCATCAGATTTAACCGCCGCTCTGCAACAATTATCGGAGGAATAAATGACAGCTGTTATCATCAACGGAAAACAAATCGCCGCGCAATTCCGTCAAGAACTGCGTGAAAAAGTTAAACAACTCCCGTCTGCTCCGGTATTGGCGGTCATTCAAGTTGGCAACAACCCCGCCAGCACTTTATATGTGCACAACAAGCAAAAAGCCGCGAGCGAAGCCGGAATTTCATCATGCCTTTACAGCTTTCCGGAAGATTGTACTCAAAAAGAAATTTTACAACAGATTGCCGCGCTCAACCGCGACGCCGCCGTCAACGGAATTTTAGTACAGCTCCCCTTGCCGCGCCATTTAAATGAGGCCGAAATTTTAGAAAGCATTAATCCGCTGAAAGATGTTGACGGTTTTCACCCCTATAACATCGGCTTGTTGCAAAACGGCTTGCCTAATGCCGTGATTGCAGCCACCCCAAAAGGAATTATGCGCCTTATCAGCACCACGGCGATTCCGCTTAAAGGCAAACAGGCTTTAGTTATCGGGCGCTCTCAAATTGTCGGCAAACCGGTAGCCATGCTGTTATTGCAGCAAGACTGCACCGTTACCGTTGCCCACTCCAAAACCACCAACCTGCCTAAATTAGTTAAACAGTCTGATATTGTGGTTGCCGCCTGCGGCTGCCCTGAAATGGTAAAAGGCGAATGGATCAAAGACGGCGCCGTAATTATTGACGTTGGTATTAATCATAAAGACGGTCGTTTGTGCGGTGATGTTGATTTTAACGAGGCGATAAAACACGCTTCCTTCATAACTCCGGTTCCGGGGGGCGTCGGTCCCATGACTATCGCCATGTTGCTTGACAACACTTATCTTGCTTATTTAAAACAAAATAACCAATAGCCCGCCGCTTTTATTTTTACCAAACGCGATTATATTTTACCTCAAATAACAATCACGAGGTTAAAATGGATTCGCTTGGCAAAATATTTATTTATGAACAAACTCCGTGGCACAACGTATCTTATGCCGACTACCTTGAGCCGCTCGGCTTTATGGTCTTCAGCACCAACAATTTATATCAGCTTTTAAAATATGCACCTGAAATAAAGCCCGATATTGTAATCTTTGATTTTCCGCAACATTTTAACGCCGATTTGCATACCTGGCAGAGTATTAATTCCATTTTGTGCCGCTACCGATGCCCGCAAATTTATTTAACTGCCGTACCTCCGGCATGGCTGATTAAAAACGCGCGCGCTATTAAACTCAAAACCTCAGTAATGAATAAAAAACAAATTATCAACACGCTGCTGCGGAGCAAATTTACCGAGTAACTTCTGCATAAAGCAAATAAGCTGTTGCCAAAAGCAAATTTTTGCCGCATAAACATAAATCAGTACAAAACTGAATTTTGCGGAAAAACTAATGAACAGCATTCAAAAACTTATTCATAAAACTTATGATACCATGTTATCGCTTTCTGGCAAAGACCACGCCATGTTGTTTTTGTTTTTGGTTGCTTTTGCCGAAAGTTCATTTTTCCCGATTCCGCCTGATGTAATGATTATTCCGATGGTGCTTGCCACCCCGCAAAAAGCATGGAAGATTGCCGGACTTGCCACTTTTGCCAGCGTTGTCGGCGGTTATTTCGGCTATATTATCGGCAGTTACTTTTTTGACTTAATCGCCAAGCCGCTGCTTGAAATGTACAACGCGCTAAATCAATTTAAAGAATTTGAAAATTACTATCACATTTACGGAGCATGGATTGTGTTCGGCGCCGGCATCACGCCTTTTCCGTATAAAATTATCACCATCGCGAGCGGCGTGGTTCATCTTGACTTGTTTATTTTCACCATTGCTTCCATATTAGCCCGCGGCATCAGATTCTTTTTGGTGGCATGGCTGCTTAAAAAATACGGCGCGCCGATGAAAGTGTTTATTGAAAAAAACTTAGGCTGGCTTTCCGTGCTGTTTTTAGTTTTGCTTATCGGCAGCTTCGCCCTCATCAAACTGCTTTAGCCTAAAGTAAATTCAAAAACTCAACTATTGCAACAGCTCGTTAATTTTATTTGCAATTTTAATTGACGCATCACCATTACCATATACTTTATTTTCACTTATTTCAAATTTATGCAAATTTGATAATATAGATTCCACAGTTTTATAAATAACATTAGAATCCGTTCCTACAAGATGCACATAAGGGAATTGTAATATTTCTTGGCGTTCGGTTTTTTCTCTTAAAATAACAGTTTGTATACCTAAATAGGCAGCCTCTTCTTGAATTCCACCACTATCTGTTAAAATCAAAACACTTTTAAGCATTAATGCTATCATATCAAAATAAGTTAATGGATTTACTAAAATAACATTATTTAAATTTGATAGTTCTTTTTGAATAACAAATTTAACATTAGGATTCGGATGCAACACTACTATATAGGTAAATTTTGGATAAGAAACTGAAAGCTCTTTAATTGCAGATAAAATATCTCTTAGTTTGTCATGATTTTCTCTACGATGAACTGTTATTAATATATTATTGCTCATTTTAAATTTATTCGCACAGCAACAATTCAAATGTTTTTTACAGTAATTCAATGTGTCTATTATTGTGTTTCCAGAAACAAGTATATCGCTTTCTTGCACCCCTTCGCGAATCAAATTTTGTTGCGCTTGTAAAGAAGGCGCAAAATTAAAAGTTGCTATAGATGTTATCATCTTGCGATAGGCTTCTTCAGGAAAAGGCTCTGATATATCGTATGTTCTAAGCCCTGCCTCTACATGAAATACAGGCTTATGGCTATAAAATCCTATTAAGGCTCCGCAAAAAGCTGTAAGAGTATCTCCTTGAACTATAACCGCATCACAAAAACGTTCAATTCCAATTTTTTCCAATTCTTTCAGAATCCTAGCTTGCGTACTTGGTAAGGTTTGATTAGATGTCATAACAGAAAGTTCATAGTCAGGTACTAAATTAAATAACTCCAAAGTTTGAGTCGTTAACTCTTTTTGTTGACCAGTATTACACAAAAATACATTATAATGCATGCCTTTTAACACCATAATAACTGGAAATAATTTTATAATTTCTGGTCGCGTTCCTAATATAACAAGAATATTTTTCATATAATCATTCCATTAAGGCTTTAACCGATAAAATTTTTTCAAAAATACTTTTATCATTATAATAATCCGGAATTATTCTATCCGCCGTTAAAGTTACGCCTTGAGTATATTGCCCCAATCGTGTAACTTTATCCAAAATCATTTCATTAGCCATAATTTCATTTTTATGTTTAAGCAAAATATCTAAAAAGTCATCAATCTTAACCTCTATTACCGATTTAACTTCTTCATCTGAATGCAAAAAGCTCATATTTTTTAATTCATATTCTGTTTCTATACCATAAAAATACTGAAACTCACGAATATGATATGTAGAATCCGGATCAGCTACACATACTCTTATCCCCAAAAAGATAGGATTAAATCCTGATAGCGCCAACTCCTCTTTTGCTTCTCGCAAAATAGCCTCTTTAACGGTTTCATCACCTTCCACATGACCACCTACGGCAAAATCTATAAAATCAGGTCTTTCAAAAGTATATGAAGCTTTAGGATAAATAGTTTGAAAATATAAAGTATGTAACTTTTTATTAAAAACAATTCCGGTAACAACTTTATGCCATAAAGCAAAGCTGTGCACCACTCTTTTATCTTCATTATATAGTGGCACCATTTTCTCATCATACACCTTTAACATTTTCATCTCCTTGCAAAATATTTGTAATCAGCCTAAAGTAAAAGCCGTTACTTTTACGTAAACGGCTTTTACTTTGTAACCAATAAAATCAATCGCCTGACTTTATTTTTTCAATCAGCTCTTTAACGCTCGGAATTCCGTTGCGATAAAGCGGATCGGTTGCAAACCGATAAACCTGATGTCCGGCAAACAACAAGTGGTCTTTAATGCTGCCGCCGTGCCCAACCTCATACAATGTTTTATGAATGCAATATGTGCGCGGATCCGGCAATTTTCCGGTGGTTCCGTTGGCTCTTGACCATGTTGAAAATTGGCATTGCGAAAGACAGCCCACACACTCCGCCCTATCTTTTTTCATTTGCTGCCAATCCGCCTCGCTCATAAACACCACGGTTTTATCCGGCGTTTCCTGCGCCACCGTCAAACCGGCGTCAATCTGATTTTGCGCCTTTTGTTTATCTTCCGGCTTTACATAAACCGTGCGGTGCGCATTAACTTTAAGCTCTGCGGTATACTCTGCGTCCGGCTCGTCCTTAAAGGCAACTTCTCCGTTTTTCCGCTCAATTAATTTTTCCAAAAACGAATTTTTAATCGCTGATGAGAAAAATCCGGTCGGACTGAACTTTTGCAAAATCACATCGCCTTTTTTCAAATTAAGCATCAAATTTTTCCACGCGTCGCTAATCGGGCTTTCTTTGGTAATCATCGGGCGGGTTCCGAACTGAAACGCCACATCGCCCAACTCCGGATTGTTAATATAATCCTGCCAATCGCTTAACTTCCAAACTCCGCCGGCAATAATAATCGGCGTTTTTTCCAAACCCAAACTCCTAAGCACGCGGCGCAGCTCCACCAAGCGATTATACGGCGGTTCCGGCGCGTTCGGATTTTCAGCGTTAGACAAGCCGTTATGCCCGCCCGCCAACCACGGATCCTCATAAACCACGCCGCCTAAATATTCCGAACACTTAGCATAAGCCCGCTTCCACAAAACCTGAAAAGCCCGCGCCGATGAAATAATCGGATAGTAATAAACCTTAAAAGACGATGCCAATTCGCCCAAATGATACGGCAATCCCGCGCCGCAGGTCACACCGTGAATTAAGCCTCTGCTTCCTTCTAAAATTGAGCTGATAATGCGCTCTGAATCTGCCATTTCCCATAGCATATTCATATGAATACGCCCGTTGCCTCCGGCAACTTCATACGCGAGCTTTGCTTGGTCAATACCGCCCCTGATGGCGTACTCCACCATTTCCTCATGCCTGTCTGCGCGGCGTTTTTGCAAAAAGCGCTCAATAATCACATTGCCTTTATTGTCATAAGCGTCAGGACTTACCGCTGAAAATGTGCCGACGCAGTTCTCGCGCGCCCACGCTCCGGCGCTGTATCCATTGCTGCCGTTAATCCCTTTGCCGCCCTCAACCAAGGGCAAAACTTCTTTGCCTGATATAATAACCGAATTAAGCTGTTTCACGTTTGTTTCCTTTTAAAAAAATCACATAGCTATATATTTATGCCATTTTCATCCAAAATAAAAGTAGGCACTTGCACGGCATATAGTACCTTTGCGGAAACAATTAAAGGAAATCCGCGCTTTTTAAACTCAAAAAAAATTAATTTGCCAACGCGAGCATGGCAACTGAAAAATCATTTAACAGCAAAAAGCTGACCAACATATTTATCAGCGCGTAAATTTTAAGCATATTAAGCAACGCGGCATATTTAAACACCGGCTGTCTTTGCCAAACATAATCAAGCAAAACAAACAATCCTTTAAGCAGTATTACCACCGCCAAAAGCTGAAAAGCAAATCCGCACTTTATAAGTATCGGCTTTAACGGCATCAGCATAAACGAAATCAGAGCAAAAAAGACCAAATACGCCGCCACCGCCGCCCAGGCAATTTTAGTCAAGCGCGATAGTTTTTCTTCATTTTCTTTTTTATTTTTTTCATTGGCTTCGCTTGAAAGTTCTGAAACCTCAATGCCTCTGATTTTAGCAGGCATGGCTTTTTTTTGCTGAATAGCCGCCATATCCTGCTTAAACTTTTCTTCCATAACGCACAATCCGCAACCTTTATCGGTAAAATAAATATGGTCCGGATTCTTTTTACATTCTTTAATCTTGGTAAACAGATATTCTAGATGGAGCATCCATTCCTTAGCTGTCGGGCGTTTTTTACCTTTAACAAATGCTCTGTCAAACAGCTCCAAAGTTTTAGAATCAAAATAGTTATGAATACTGTACGGATTCGGGTCTTGATACGAGTCCGGAAAAAGCCCGTACGCGTAATGATATTTTTCAATGCGGTCTTGAATAGTGAGCATTTCATCGCTTTGTTTGCGCGGCATGCCTGAAAACGGATGAATACCGTTATTTAAAAGCTTAAATATCATCACGGCGAGCGCAAATTTATCCTGCTCCTCGCCCATTTCTTCACAAGCCTGCTGCATGCCTTCGGGATAAATATATTCTTCGCTGACATATTCCGCCGGATAGCGCCCTTTTTCGCCTTTAATTGAAAATCCGTCGCAGTCAAACATCGCCACAATCATATTTTCTTTATAGACTGAAACGTTCGCCGGTTTTAAGTCAACGATATAATGCCCGCACCGGTGCAAAGCCGCCACCATAGACGCCACATTATACGCCGCATACAAACGGTTTGAATATTTTTCAGAGAGCCCCAGCCTCTGCCGCACCGCTTTTTGCATTAAATGGTCTAATGAAACCGCCTCGTCGGTATTAATCAGCGGCATTAAATAACCGACGCAAAAACCTTCGTCATCCTCCAAAACCGCCACCGGCCAGGCAATTTGCACATAATCTTTGCCGTCGCACTGCTGCATCGGAATATTAGGGCGATTGTGCAGCATCGCCTCCAACTTTTGCCGATTGGTATGGCTTTTGTTGCGGTCATGAAAAATTTTTGCCACCAAATGCGGATTAGTCACATCTTTATAAATTTTACCGGCGGCGCCGCCTCTGTTTAACAGCTCGCCTAGTTTTTCATGCTCAAAGTGCCCGTCGGCATAAATCGCGTTATAATATAAATCGCCTGCCGCCATCACAACCCGACCCACAATAAAGTTTTGTCATCAGGGTTAATCTGATTGGCCTTATGCGCCGACAAAGTGTTGTTTAAGGCTCTCACCGCTCTGCTTTTTGACGATTCGCTCATTAAAAACTGATTTATCGGCTCAATAAAACCGCATTCCAAACCGTCAAAATTTTTCTTGAACGCAAAACCGGTAACTCCGTCCGTCATCAGCATAATACTTTGCGCCTTTTCAAACGGCGTAAAGCGCAAACTGTCTTTCCAATCATCCATGGTATAAAAATAAGTCTCGCATGAAAACATGCCGTTTTCAGGCTCTGAAACCACCGCCCGAGACGGAGCCTGCAACAGCGCCACCGCCGCGCCGTCCCCGATATGAAAAAACACGCCGCGCCCGCGCATATAAACCGCGCCCACCACCGTAGCGGCAAAATCAATCAGCCCGCTTTCGTCTTTGTTTTTGTTAAAACGGTGATACATCAGCTTTTGCCTTGCCACTTCAAGCGCTTCTGTAATTTTGCGGTTAATATTTGCAAACGAGCATGAAATTAAAATATCGCACAGCGTTTCGCACACAATTTTTGCCCCTATTTTGCCGAACTTGGCTGAACCGGCGCCGTCTGAGACCACCGCCACCACCTTATTGCCCTTGCGCGCATGGCAAAAGCAATCCTGACACGGCATATTTTTAGCCGTGTGATAAGTTCCGGTCACGCTGGCGGCAACAACTTGTATGTTTGGCTGCTTATTTTTCATTCCAGTCTTCAATATCCTCTAACAACGCATTAGCATTCGGAGCCGCCTTTGATATACATGAAACGCTGCGGCTGAGCCACAAAAAGAACTCGGTAAATTTAAGCCCGGTCAAACGCTTGGGCGAAATCAATGAAAACTTAGCAAGCTTTTCCATATTGGCGCCCTGCGTGCCCACCGCATGAATAATCACTTTTTTGTTTTGCTGAGCATAGCGGCATTTTTCCGCCGACTGCTCCCAACCGTAATCGGTCGGCTCGCCGTCACTGATTAAAAAGATCCACGGACGCTTTGAGGTCACGCCGCAACTGTCATACAAACATTTTTGCTCTTCAATTTTTTGCAGCGCCAACTCCATGGCCTTGCCGAGCGGAGTAAGCCCGCCTGCCTCCATAACCGGAGCGGTGAAATCCATCGCGTCAACCCAATCAGAGCTGATAACCGCCTCATCTTTGCCGCAAGCCTTAATAATCAACAGCTGCACGCGGGCACCGGCGTCAGTATCTTCTTTAAGCTCTTTTTCCAAAGCCGCCAAACCGGCGTTAAGCTGTTTAATCGGCTCGCCCCGCATAGAGCCAGAGCAATCAAGCACCAACACGCACGGCGTGCGCTCGTTGCTGTTGTTGGCAAACGCCACGTTAGGAATAATATCTTCTGAATTTTGATTGTTAACTGCCATTTTTCATCTCCGATTAACGCCGCGGATAGGTGTGCGGATAGCCGCTGCCCTCTATCGGTTCCGGGCTTGAGATTTTGCCGCAAGCCGTAACTGAAACGCCGATTGCGGCAATTAATATCACCGCTGAAAAAATTTTCAAAATATATTTCATTTTTTAACCTTTTTATTGTATCTGAAATTTTATGTTATTATATTCAAAACAATCGCAATATACAAAGCAATTTTAAGGATTTTAACAAGTTATGTGCAAATTTATATTTCGCCTTGTTCTTATAGCCCTGTTGCAGGCTGCTCCGGCGCTTGCCGCTGAAGACGCCGTTAACATATACGACAAACCGCGTGAAGTTCCATCGCATCAAATAGAATATCAAAGCGGTCAAAAGTTCAAACTTTCTGATTTTAAGGGCGATTTCGTGCTCGCTCATTTTTGGTCGCGCGATTGCCCGCCCTGCATCGCCGAGCTCAAAACGCTTAACACTTTTTATAACAAAACGCAAAATGACGGCATCCGGCTTTTAATGATTTCTAATAACAGCGAGTGGAAAAACACCGCCGAACAACGCCGTTTTTTGAACAAATATAAAGCCCCTGATTTAGACTTTTACACCGACAACAGCGGACAGGTCGCCGCTGATTTAGGCATATTCACCAGCCCGCACACCGTGTTAATCAACACCAAAGGGCAAGAAATCGGCAGGATTCGCGGCAGCGCCGACTGGAGCAAACCGGCGGTAATCAAATATATCCGCGACTTAAAGGAAAAACACGGCTGAATATAGCTTAAAATTATCCCGACCGCGTAAAACTTCTTGACGATTAATACCAAATATTATACACTATATAATAGGAAAAAATTTTAAGGCGCACCGACATGACCAAAATTTTTAAGTTTTTATTTGTATTTTCATTTTTAGCTTTAGCCTCTCAAGCTGAGGCAAAAGTTTGTTTCTTACCGGGAGTCTTCGCCGATGACGGCTGTCTTGACGGCACTTTCTCCGGTTCTGACGATTCTTGTGCCGGCTATGACCGTACCAGCGAATGCCCCGCAGGGTATAAACAAAAAACCTGCACAACCAAAAACGGCACCAAAAAATATAGATGCATTTGTGATGAGGATAATGTCTTTACTCCCGCACAAATGCAAGAATACGGCTACAAATGTACGATGAGTTATGATGCTAAATGCGGATGCCCGAGGCAAGATACCATTTGTGACAAAACTATCTTCCCGCTTGCCCAAGGCGATGGCTACTGCGAAAGTAAGCTCCCTAATACAAAGCCAAATAAAGTATGTACCAACCCGTCGGATAATGACCTCTATAAAGTTAAAGGCAAAAAGGACTTTTATGACATGTGCATATGTTCCAACTATCCGTACAATTGTAATAGCACCGGCTTAACCCCGCCTTCAAACACCTATCTTTCATGCACTGATTCCAATGGCAAAAAACATTACTCCGCATGCGACTGCGCCAGCAATTGGAGTGAAACGCCTTGCAACCAACGCACTGACGGATGCACCGAAGTTTCTAACAAAGTAGATAAGCTTGGCACCAGTGACAAATGCTATTTATGCTCTTCTTATAAATGCCCTAACGCCGGTGATATTAACCTTGAAGAATATTGGTGCGACGTTCCGCAAGGTCTGGAGACCGACTGCGAAAAACTAGGTTATACCAATACTAATGGCGGTGCTTGCCCTGACGGCAAAGTCACGGTAAAATGTCCGTTTAACCGCAAATATATGTATTGCCCGTCTGGTTCATGTAACCCCGGCTTTGCTCACACTGTTGATGAATGCAGCACCAATAAGGATGCCACCGGCGGATATACGCTGGGCGCGCTTGACAGTGACGGCTGCGGACAATGTATCGCCAAAACCTGCCCGATAGTTCAGCTTAACATAAACGAAGACAGCAGCGCTGGCAGTAGTTTGCGTGAAGTCCAGAGTACAACAGACAATGACGTTGAACATTGCGGCAACACAGGCAAGAAAGGTTATAGTATTAGCATAACAGGAGCATACTCCGGTGAAAAAGCATGTTACGTTTGCAAACCAAATTCTTGTCCTGACGGATTTACCGCCGACATTTCAAACTTAGCAGATTGCCCAAATCCGTCACTTATGAAATATGAAGCCGCCCAAACATCTTCCGGCGATAAAATCTGCGGCAAATGCACTTATGTACAAGGTAACTGCCCAAGCGGTTATGTTCAAAATTTAACCAATGTTACCCAGTGTGGCCCCTCCGGAGATAACGGTTGGGATCTTAAAACTCAAGGCACCTGTGGTCAGTGCACCGCTAAAGCTTGCCAACAAGGTTCAGTAAAAAATTCTGAAGAAAGAATTACTGTAACTACACGGAACAACATCTCTTTCAGTATATCCCTTAGTAGCTACAATGACGATTTCTTCACTTTTGAACCAAATGGATTTTACTCCGGCAATAGCCAATGTGGTAAACACACATTCAATATTAACAACTTCTGCGATGGGTACCGCCGTGAAGTAGCATACTGCGCATCAAAAATCAAAGAAGAATATGGTAAAGACGATGAAGCATTTTTTGATTGCCTAAATGATGTGGACGAAAATTGGGATGCTCACTATGATAACGTTAACCGTTGTAGTTTGTGTATGGGAATATTCGGTAGTACCGGTGATAGATACTTCTGCCGAGACCTGTGGTATTGGTAAATAACTATCAGAGTGGCCTTAACCCTTAAAAACTGCTGATATTAAAGAGCTTGTTCTTTACATCAGCAGTTTTTTATGCCAATAATATTGCAAAATTAACCATATAATCCGGAATACCATGACTACATTAACCTTAAAAATCAAAAACATATATCAACTCATAAAAGCAAAAATCTTCGCCGCCACTCGCTTTATTTGGAGTTACATTAAAGTAACCGCCGCTTTTTACTGCGCCATTTGCCTGATTTTTATTTTTGAATCTTTGCGCGAGTGGTCATCATTCTTTATCCTTTCCGATTCGTCTTTATACGGTTTAATTTTATCAGCCTTGCTTGCGTTAGCCTTATTATGCTTGCCGCAAAACAAATGGCGTCACTTGTTTTTTATTGCTATCGCCTTGCCGTTGTTTGTGTTTAACTTGCTTGAAATTGAGCATTACATTATGTTCGGCGAGCGTATAAGTTATGCCTCGGTAATCACCATGCTTAACACCGACCCGCGCATTGCCACCCAATTTGTCGGTGACAGCATCACTCCAAAAACCTTGTTCGGAATTGTATTGTCAGCCGCGCCGATGTTGTGCTTATTGTTTATCGGTATTCCGTACCGCTTTTATTTATCGCTCAAAAACCAAACTTCCGCCATCACTTTGTACGCAATCTTTCCTCTGGCGCTGATTTTTGTAATTATCGGCATGTTCATCCGTGATTATTACAAAGAGTTGCCGCAATATGACCGCAACATTGCCGACGCTTATAACGATGTTAAAGATTTTAACGAACGCAGCCAAAGAATGCAGCAGTTTGACTTATCCGATATAACCACCAAGTTATCTGACAAACCGCAAGTTCATGTTATTGTTATCGGTGAAAGCGCTTATCGCCCTGAGCTCTCAATTTATGGCGGAACCGTTAAAACCACCCCGTTTGCTGATAGCATCAAAGATGAGCTTTACACTTTTACTGATGTAACCAGCCCATCAGCGCAAACCGCTATCGTGCTTGAAAAAGTGCTCACTCTGGCGGAAGAAAACCGCGACCGTGAAAAAATTTGGGCTGAACCCGGCTTAATTGACTTTTACAATGCCGCCGGTTTTGAAACTTATTGGATTTCCGCTCACTCCATGTACGGATTGTTTGATAATTACTCGCACCTGTTGCAACGCGTTAAACATCGGGTATTCATCAATCAGTTCAAAAAATGGAGCGCCGGATTCTCAGAGTACAAACTTGACTCTGACCTGTTGCCGGAGCTTGATAAAGCTATAGCCGACAACGCCCCTCGCAAGGTTATCTTCTTGCACTTAATGGGCTCTCATCGCTTGTATGAAGACCGCTATCCGCTTGATTATCAAAAAAACAATCCGGAATTTGCCTTTAATAATGAAGAAGTTGACGACCGTTACGTCACTTATGTGAAAAGCCTGCATTACACTGATTATATATTATCTGAAATTTTCAAACGCGTATCTGAAAATAAAGAGGCATCGTCATTTATTTTATACTTTTCTGACCACGCCGAAAGCGTTTCTAAATACGGTGATGGCTACCGCCATGCCGATTCCTCACAAGATCCGCGTAGCCTTGAAATTCCGTTTATCCTGTGGCTTTCAGATACTTATAAAGCTGACAACGCTGAATTTGTGAAAAATTTTGCCGATTATCTTAACCGCCCGTATGAAACCAATTGGGCTATTCACTCCCTTTTGGAATTATCGCGTATTTCGCACCAGAAAATTAATTATCAAAAGAGCATTTTCAGCCCTGATTATACGCCTAAAAAACAACGCCGGTTTGAAGAATGGCAATTAATGCGCAGCCAGCAAATGTAATTTTTACCAAGAACCCTTAATTCCCCTCTATGGAAGTTGCCAAAGGCTCTATAAAATTCCCATCCCGTGGAGGAGTGCCGCACACTGTAAAAATTCCCATCCTGAGGAGGGGTGGCGGCGGAACGCCGACGGGGTGGTCTCTTGCAAGCGGCATTTAACACAGAACCTCACTCTCTGCCGGTATTATTATTGCTCTTGGTGGTAGTGTGTGCAGATTGTTTTGCGGAAGTATCTTTATTATCTTCCGCTCTCAGCGTGCGGGCCATATTTGCAAGATTATTAAGTGATGCATAATATCGCTTCTTATCTTCTTCCGTCATGCCTTTCTCCTTTTTATGCTCTTGATACCCTTCCCGTATCGGCGTCATCGGGCTTAACAATACATCTTCAAGCTCTGCCGGCTCTCTGTTCTTATACTTTTCTAACTCATGAGCCGGTATATTAAAACCTACCGGCATGTATGTTATCGCTCGCCCGCCGTTCATCTTCGCATCTCGCAAAATATTTATGCGCCGCTCTCTTAACTTTACTTCCTTAGGCATACTCGCCGCTCTAAAGCTCTCCGCATATCCCATCCACATTTCATCTTCTAGCGGTATGTCAAAACTTCTCGTCTTTAAGTTCAGCTCAACTCCTAAATACTCATTTTTATCCGGTATCACTATCGTCTCTATCTGATCCAAAGGGTTTAGCGTAAATAACTCGCCCCGCTCTACCCCGTAATCTATATAATATTTTTGGTCTTCCGCTTTGTGAAATCTGTGTACAAATCCAAACTCTTTTGCATATTGCCATGCTTTGGCAAATCGTAACGTCCCGAACACAATATTCCGCGCTTCTAAATCATTCCGCGGGTGTGATGCATACCGCTCTAATGCCAACTGCCGACCGGAATATATCGGCTCGTTCATATCTGCAGCGTTGTGTTCTTGTTTGAGCCTTGGCGTAACGTCTTCACTATGCTCCCACGCGTATTTATTGCACCTTTCAATAAAATCTTTACCGAACTGATACTGCAAATACTTTAACATCTCTCCATCGGGATGGCGCGTAAACGGAAAGCGCGGTTCCTCTTCCTGCGCCTTTAGCACCGGCGGCGATAACTGCTCAATCCTGATACCTAACGCATTGCTTAATGGCATTGCTATGTTAGATTCTTCTATTTTGAGTAATAATGCTCTTGCAAATGGTCTAGCTTCTTGAGGCTCCATAAATGGAATCTGAACTCCGGTATTACTCACCACAATTGTCCCCGGATATGCCGCCGCCGGATCTTTATATGATACTGTATTATATCCGTTTCTTCTTAAATACTCAACTAGCGCATTGCAATTACGGTTATCTAAATTGACCAATTCTTGATTATGTTCCAAATAATATTTAAATCTATCCGCATCAACATAGGTAAAGTATACCGCCACCGGTTCTTTCAGGTCTTTTAGGGTATCATTATCGGTTAAATCCGGATTTCTCATTAGCGATCCTCTTTGCTATTTTTCGCAAACTTCTCTCTTATATTTTCCAGTTTCTGTAACCGCTCTTCTTGCTCCCATTTTTTACGCAACTTCTCTCGTTCTCTTCGTAATTTTTCGGCAAAACGAGCTACACTTTCTTCCGAATTGCCAGCTTCTAGTAATCCTCGTATGGTCTTTTCATTAGCTTCTTCCCGTTCTTTAATCCTCTGCTTAAGCGGCTTTCTTTTCTCTCTTTCCTCTTCTTCTATCCATTTATTGCGTGTCTCTTCACGATTCTTTCGCATCTCTTCTTCTAATTGTCGCATCTTTTCTTCAGAATAATGATAATGATTTCTAATAAGCTGCAAATTAATATTATCAGCCTCTTCAAGTTTTTTAATTCTCTCATCAATCGTCGGCTCTTTTTCTTCCGGCGGATTCTCGTCTAACATCACTACAAACTGATTAAGCAACATTACCAGATACTGCTTGACTTCATGTTCGGTTAAGCCTTCCGCTTCCATCTTCTTTTGCCATTCCACCAAATTCCGTGGCTCTATTTTAGCTCGGTCTAATCTCATATAACGCATTTCAAGCCCGCTTTTGTGTACGCCTTCTTGCTTATCGGCATCATAATTCCAATCGTCTTTATAATTCTCGTAATCATCAACTCTTTCTTCAACCGAGTTATACACTTTTATTTCGTCTCTTCTGCTCATTTTAACCTCTCTTTTTGGTTTAATTTATTTTCTTTATACATCATATTCCCCACTTTGTCAAAACCTTTATCCACAACCTATACATACTCCACGCGCCAAAATTCCCCTCTATGGAGGGGTGGCGGCGAACGCAGCCGGGGTGGTGAAAAAATCACATCTGATGTTTATCCAAAATATATTAGCTAAGCCTGCGGAGAATGAGTCAGATACAACCTTTTTTCTAACAAATACAGCTAAGCTTGCGGATAGTGAGGCAGATGCGACGGGGTTTTGGAACGTGGTGTACAAATATACATAATCTAAGCTTGCGGATAGTGAGGCTAATGCGCCGCAAGTTTTTTCTGCGGTGTACAAAACCGCTACATAAAGAAAAAACTTGCAAGCAGGAGCCCACTAGACGCAAGCTCCCCCAAAATTAAAGGGTGGCTTTCAATAAAGCCACCCTTTAATTTTACTTGCTGTATTTTTCCGTAATTGTTTGAACTAAAACATACAGAAGCGGAATAACAATCAAGCCTCCGGCAGTACCGATAAGCATTCCGTAAAATACCGGAACACCGATTGCTACACGGCTGCCTGCGCCTGCGCCGGTGGCAACAATCAACGGAACCACACCTAAAATAAAGGTAAATGCCGTCATTAATACCGCACGGAATCTTTCTTTAGTGCCGATAACCGCAGCTTTTTCAATCGCCACGCCTTTGGCTCGTTCATCGCGTGAAAATTCCACAATCAAAATGGCGTTTTTACTAGCCAAACCAACCAGCAAAATCAAACCAAGTTGAGCATAAATACTAAGCGACATGCTCATCACAAACATACCTATAAACGCGCCAAGCATAGCAACCGTAACCGAGGTTAAAACTGAAATCGGCAACATCCAGCTTTCATACTGAGCGACCAAGAACAAATAGCCGAACAAAATAGCAAGGGCAATTAAGCCGCCGACTTGTCCGCTGTTTTTCTTTTCTTGCAAGCTCATGCCTGACCATTCATAGCTGTACCCTGAAGGCAAAACTTCATGCGCCAGCTTCTCCATTGCCTGCATTGCTTGTCCGCTGCTGACTGAAGGCGCGGCCATCGCCGTAATTGAAGCGCTCGGATATTGGTTATAACGATCCATACTGCGCGGAGCCTGAATAGTTTTAATATTAATCAAGCTTCCAAGCGGAACCATTTTACCGTCAGAGCTTTGAACATAAAGTTTTTTAATGCTCTCAACATCTTTACGATACTTCCAATCGGCCTGAATCATAACCTTGTTTACCTGCGTGCCGATGTTAATATCGTTAATATATCCAGAACCCAGGTAATTTTGCAAAACACTGTAAATTTTACTGATGGCAACTTTCATAACCTCAGCTTTATCCTTGTCTATTTCAATATACAAGTGCGGAGTTTGCGCCGTGTAGGTTGAAAACGCATACATAACTTCCGGCAGCTGATTAACTCTGCCCAAAAAGCTCTTGAGCACAGCCTCAAGCTTTTTCGGATCGGTATCGTCTAAGGCCTGAAGTCTGAAATCCATACCGCCGGTAGTGCCAAGCCCCGGAATAGCCGGAAATTCAAACAGGTTAATTGTAGCGTCCGGAATCTGTGAAAGTTTAGCGCTGATACGATTCAAAATATTGGTTGAATACTGTGAATCATCTTTACGCTCGCTCCACGGCAGCAAGTTAATAATTGCAATGCCGACATTTTCACCTTGACCGGAAAGCATACTGAAACCGGCAATATTCATAACCGAATGAACGCTAGGCTCTTCTTTAATTATCGGCATAATTTCAGAAATAACCTTATCCAAACGCGGCTGAGTTGCCCCTTCCGGTAATTGAATATTGGTTAAAATAACGCCTTGATCTTCCGCCGGAATAAAGGTTGTGTTGCTGATTTTCAAAAATGCTAAATTGAAGAAAATCAGAATACCCAAAATTAACGCAATCACGCTGACTTTGCGGGCAAAGTAAGCCACAATCGCCAAATAACGATTACGACATTTATCCAAAATGCGGTTAAACAATTTAAGCGGACCTTTGGTAACCGGTTTTAACGGACGCAAAATAGTTGCGCACAACGCCGGTGAAAGGGTCAAAGCGTTAACTGCCGAAAACAGCACCGCAAATGAAATTGAAATTGCAAATTGCTGATAAATTTTACCGGTAATACCGCCCAAGAACCCAATCGGCACGAAAATTGCGAGCAATACCAAGGTGGTTGCCACAATCGCGCTTGAAACCTGCGACATTGCTTTAATTGCCGCGTCTTTCGGCGATAAATTTTCCTGCTCCATGAGGGTCAGTACACGTTCAACCACCACAATCGCGTCATCAACCACCAAACCGATGGCAAGCACCAAACCAAACAAGGTCAAAATGTTTAAGCTGTACCCTAAAGCCAACATTACGGCAAAGGTCGCAAATAATGACACCGGAATGGTAATTGACGGAATAAGGGTTGAGCACCAATCTTGCAAAAAGATATAGCAAACTGCCACAACCAGCACGAAGGTTAAAATCAAAGTCCAAACCACTTCCTCAATAGAAGCTTTAATATACTCAGTCGCGTCATAAAACACTTCAATCGTAAAGTCATCAGGATAAAATTGCGACAAACGATCAAGTTCGGCTCTAACCGCTTTCATTGCCTGAATTGCATTAGCGCCTGACAAGGTGTTTAATGAAATAGCAACTGAAGGAACGCCGTCAAGTTGTGACTTAAACATATAAGTTTCAGAACCGATTTCAACTCTGGCAACATCTTTCAAGCGCACCAAACCGCCGTCTTCTTCCGTACGGACAATAATGTTTTCAAAATCAGCCGCCTCATTCAAACGACCTTTAGTCTGCAATGAATAAGTCATTTGCTGGCTGCCGTCACCCGGCATACCGCCGACCGAACCCAATGAAGGTTGATAGTTTTGGCTTTCAATCGCCGCTCTAACGGTTGCGAGCGGAATATTTAAAGCCGTAATTTTATCAGCGTCAAGCCATACGCGCATGCTGAGCGGTGAAGCGTGAACGCTCACATCGCCAACGCCATACACACGGCTCAAGCTGTTTTTAATATTGTTTTCAACGTAGTTGCTCAAAAATTCAACATCATGCGTACCTTTCGGCGAGCGCACGTTCAAAAAGCCCAAAATATCGGAAGAACGACGTTTTACGCTGATACCATACTGCTGAACTTCAGTCGGCAGCTTACTCATTGCCTGTTGCACGCGGTTTTGCACCTTAACTTGCGCCATATCCGGATCAGTACCTACCTCAAAACTAACCGACAAACTGTATTGACCGGAGTTTGATGAGGTTGAATCCATATACAGCATATCTTCAACACCGTTAACTTCCTGCTCAATCGGAATACCGATGGTGTTAGCCACAACTTCAGCGCTTGCGCCGGTATAGCTTGCCGAAACATTAACTTCCGGCGGCGTAATTTGCGGATATAATGAAATCGGCAGTGAAAACACCGCAATCACACCGGCAATCGTCATCACGATGGCAATTACCATCGCAAAACGAGGTCTTTCAATAAAAATCTTTGAAAACATTGTTAGTTATTCTCCTCTGCTTCAGCAGCAGCATTAATCAAAGCAGCCTTAACTTTTACGCCGTCACTGACTTTCTGCAAACCCTGAATAATTACTTTATCGCCGGCATTAATGCCTTCTTTAACCACCTGCATTGAGCCGATAACATCGCCCAAAACCAAGCGGCGTTCTTCCGCCACATTATCAGCATTAACTACAAAAGTGTAAAAACCATGCTCATCTTGAGCAAGTGATGCTTGCGGAATAACCACGCTCATATCCGGCTTAGTTTCCATTAAAGCAATCTGCACATAGTTGCCGGGGAGCAACTTTTCATTTGCATTATCTAAATCGCTGTAAATTGAAACGGTTGCTGTGTCGGTGCTAACCTCATTATCGGCAAAGTGCGATTTAAAGTTTTCAACCAAGCCTTTTCCGTTCGGCAAAGTAATTTTAACTTTAACATCATCAGATGCATTGCGTTCAAATTTGCTCTTTAAATTCAAAAATTCTTTATCGGTTAATGAAAAAGTGATTCTAACCGGACTAACCTGCACAATTTTCGCCAAAACCTGAGCCGATGCGGTTACATAGTTGCCTTTGGTAACCAATGCTTTACCGATATAGCCGCTGATAGGCGCGGTAACGGTGGTATAATCCAAATCAATTTTAGCAAGTTCCAAGCTGGCTTCGGCTTGCTGAACAGCTGCTTTACCGCGCAAATAAGCGCTTTCCGCCGCATCAAACGTTGCTTTAGAGGCAATATTTTGCTTGCTCAAAGTAATCTGACGTTTATAGTTGCGCTCTGCCTCGGTAAGGTTAGCTTTAGCGCTTGCCAATTCTGCCTCGCGTAATTTAACGGTGGCTTTATAACGGTCTTGATCAATAATAAACAGTTTATCGCCGGCGTTAACAAAGCTGCCTTCGCTAAACAAAACTTCATCAACCGTTCCGCTTACCTGCGGCTGCAAGCTGACGCTGTTAATCGCCTCAACGTGGGCAATATGGCTGTTAAGCTGAGTAACATCTTGCGCTTTAACTTCTTCAATCAACACATAAGGCGTACCCTGCTGCATACCGGCCATATTCATAGCCGGAGTCATGCGAGCTTTTAAGTACCAACCGATACCAACACAAACCAAAAACCATACCAAATTTTTGATAATTACTTTTTTACGAGGTTTACTTACTTGCATTTTCCATACCTTCCTTCTTTAACCCGTTAAAAACTAAATTAAAACTTTCTGTTACCATTGTTTTCAAATCAATCTCACAGCGCTTGCTTAAATAAGCGTCCAACGTGCCGACCCACAAATTCATCAGCATATGAGTCAATAAATCAACATTTACACCGGCGCTTATTTCTTCACTTTTTTGCATAAATGTCAATATTTCTTTTACCTGATTAAACCAATATTCTTTATTTTGTGCAACCTGCGGCAAAACTTTAGTGATAATTGCCTCTGACCACTCCATTTGGCAAGTCATAAAAAACACCATTTTACGGTTGTTTTCATCACTTAAAATAAAATCGGCGTCACACAAAAACAGTTGCAACAAACCGCAAAACCCATCAGGATTCTGAACTCGCTCATGAATATAAGTTTTTTGCCTTTCGCAATAGGTATTAATCAGCGCCGCAATCACATCCGGCTTATTGCGAAAATGCCAATAAACCGCCCCTTTAGTGAGGTTTATCCGTTTGGCAATTTCATCAAACGTAGTTTTAGAGTAGCCTTTTTCGCAAAACGTATCTAAAGCCGATAGCAAAATCGCTTGCCGCGTAGCTTCCGCTTCTTCTTTTGTTTTTTTCATTAAAAACCCTTTTCAACAAACATGCCAAGAACATACCTTCAGGTATGTATAACTAACATACATGTCAGTAGGTATAATAAAAAGGTTAAAAAATCAAGAATTTTTTATTTATGAATCAAAAAAAATCTATTTCGTCCAACACCGCCTTAAAACCGGAATCTTGCGGTGAACAAATATATGCCCCGATTTTTATATCATCATTGCCTGAATTAAGCGCAAACTGTCGCACTCTGATAAAGAGAGCTCCGTTTATTGAGTAAAACGCTACATAATCATCGCCGCGGCGAACCACTTTATACCACAGCTCATTACAGTTTTCAGGCAACCTTGTGCCCGCCCAATCGGATATTCCGTCTTTGGTCACGCAGCTCCCGAGTTCAGGGTTGTCTTCATCTGCCGACATTACCGATATTTTAAACCAATTACGCTCATCTGCCCGCAGCATCAGCCCGCACTGACTGTAATGTACAGCATTATTAAAGCGCCACTTTATCACGCAACCGAAATCATTATTCTGCTTTGTAAAAAAGAAATGCCCATTATCCTTAAAAAAATTATGATGCGCGCTCTGCCAAAAATCCGTATTTTCGGCAGCCACAATTTCAAGCTCATGACTGCCGAAAACCACATTAGCCGGCTCGTTATACCATTCAAAATTTTTTAAGTTTTCCAAGATCATTAAAAGTTCCTGATTACCGTATCGTCAGCAGCTTTCAAAACCTGTTCCAACGCCGGATTCGGAGTTTTAGGCGCCAGAATTTTCAAGGTAATGATTTCATCACCCTGACCAGCTTTTGACTTAATGCCCTTCCCTTTCAAACGTAATTTTTCACCGCTTGAAGCGTAAGGCGGAATTTTAACATTAACCTTGCCGCTGATAGTCGGAACCGTAATTTTTGCGCCCAAAACCGCCTCTTTAATACTAATCGGCAAATCAAGCAAAACATTTAAGCCTTCCGCCTTAAAATATTGGTGAGGCTCAACTTTCATCGTAATCAGCACATCACCGGGCTCACCGCCGTTAAGGCTCTGGTTGCCCAAGCCTTTAAGCCGCAAAGTCTGTCCGTCTTCCGTACCGGACGGTATTTTCACATTAATATTTTTACCGTTAATCAGCACATTTTTTTCCGCGCCTTGCGCCGCGTCAAGAAAACTTACATTCATGGTATAAGCTACATCTTGTCCTTTCTGCGGACCTCCGAAACCAAAGCCGCTGCTGCGTCTTCCGGCGCCTCCGGCAAATTGCGACATTATATCATCGCCGAAAAGTGATGAAAAATCAAATCCACCGGCACCGCCGAACGGATTGCCGCCCCTTGACGTATAAGTTCTGTAACTTCCGCCGCCGAACGGATTGCCGCTAAAACCACCGGCTCCGCCAAATCCGGCGCCAAAGCCGGTCGGTTTGCCGTCAGCGTCAATTTCATTGTTATCATATTTCTGACGTTTATCTTTATCACCCAAAATATCATACGCCGCTGAAACTTCTTTAAACTTATCAGCCGCATTTTTATCGTCTTTATTTAAATCAGGATGATATTTACGCGCCAATTTACGATAGGCCGATTTAATTTCAGCCTCGCTTGCCGTTTTGGCGACGCCCAAAACATCATATAAATTTTTGTTCATTTCAAAAGCCTTTAAAAACGTTTTTATTCCTAAAGGTCTATATAGGAAATTTACTCTTCGGTTGCAAGATGCGAACAGTCAAAAGTTGCACGGCGCAAATTGTTGCGGTACAAAATTATCTCGCGCAAAAACGCTTCTCTGCCATCTTGTGAAGCGCAATAATCAATCGCCAACGGAGCAAGCTCATCAATGCGAATATCTTTATATTCATAAACAATAAAAGCGTCATTTTGTTCTTTAACCACCACATTTTGGCGATAACGCGCGGCGTCAGTATCGTAATAACTGCCGACAACTTTATCAGATGCGTCTTGATGTTGCGCTGCGCAACCCGTAAATAACACCGCGGTTAAAACACTTAAAAATATCTTTTTCATTTAATCGTCCTTTTCTCTTCCGGCTGAAATCGGAATCACATTGTTTTTTTCATTAACATGCTTATTTTGCGCCTGTTCGGAAACTTCGTTTTTTTCACATTCTTCCCGAATAGCTCTAAACCTTTCGCGCACTCTTTGCAAAGCGGGTCCGTATTTGCTGTATAAATCCATAGCCATAGTTTTCCCTCCGACTGCCGCTATTATAAATCATGCTTGCTTAATTAATACTTAAATTATTGCAATTCATCATATATTTCTTTACCGGCGCGCTTTAATATATTGTACACACGGCGGTTTTTGGCATCCTTATTACGGCTATTGCTCAATTTAGCGAGCATTTTAGCTAGCTTGCGGTTAAAGCGTTCGTCCTGACGCAATTTTTCAACATTTTTTACATCTTCTTCGTCATCAATTTTATAATCCGCAACCGCCTTAATCGTGGCCAGATAAGCCGCGTCATTTTGCGATGTATATTGCGCCTCAGCCGGTTTGCATGCAATACCGAACAAAATTAAAATTACAAAAAACAGCAAATTTTTCATGTTTTCTCCTTGACCTGCTTTATAAATATGATTTACTATAATACAAATTTCAACTTTAGGAAAGACTTATTTCATGAAAAAGACTTTATGGGTTTTATTAGACAGCCGCACCGGCAGCGTCGGTCAGGCGCGCGGTGTTGTTCAACAGCTTAATCCTGAAAGCTATGACATATCCGAAAAAATTTTGGAATACACCAAACTTTCCGGTCTGCCCAACTTTTTACGCGGAAAAACCTTAATCGGCTTGTCACCGGCAAGCAAAAAACAAATTGCCGCGCCGTATCCTGACATGGTTCTTTCCACCAGCCGCCGCACCGTTCCGGTTGCCCGCTTTATCAAAAAGCAAAATCACGCCACTAAACTTATTCAGCTTATGCACCCCGGACGCACCGGCTTAAAAGAATTTGATTTAGCGCTCGTTCCTGAGCATGATAAAAACAAAGTCTCATACCCGAACATTAAATATATTGTCGGCGCTCCGCACCGCATGACTCCTAAAGCCTTGGGCGATGCTGAAAAAGTTTGGGCTCCTCGTTTTGCCGACCTGCCCAAACCCTTAACTGCGGTTGTAGTTGGCGGCGCCATTAAAGGCAAAGAGTTTTCACTTGAAAACGCAGCCGAACTCGGCAAAAAAATTAAAGAATTAAAGCAAAAAATCGGCGGTTCTATTTTAATTACCACCTCCCGCCGCACCGGCGCCAAAGCTGAAAAAGCCATTATGGACGCCATCGCAGGCATTCCGGCATATACTTTTTTGTGGGGTGATAAAAAAGAAAATCCGTATGTAGGTTACTTGGCATGCGCTGATAACATTGTGGTTACCGGCGATTCGGTTTCAATGTGCTGTGAAGCTTGCGGCACCGGCAAACCGGTATTTATCTTTACCGGACGCCATTGGCTGACCCGCAAACACATTCGCTTTATTGCCTCATTATATAAAAACGGTTATGCCGCCGCCTTAAAGGGCTACAATCTTAACTTTAAACCAAAAGCCCGCTTAAACGCTGCTGTTGACGCCGCTAAATTTATTGATGAGCTTTAAATTATATCCGCTCAAAATTTATGCGCGGATCCACCAGCGAATAGGTAATGTCGCTAATAAGCTTTAATACCAAACCCATTAAAGCAAATATATAAAGTGTGCCGAAAATGACCGGATAATCTCTGGTCATTATCGCCTCATAGCCAAGCAGTCCGAGCCCGTTTAATGAAAACACAACTTCAATCAATAACGCACCGGTAAACAGCATTTTAATCAGCAATGACGGAAAACCGGCAATAATAATCAGCATCGCGTTTCTGAACACATGCTTATACAAAATTTGATTTTCGCTTAACCCTTTGGCGCGCGCGGTTAAAACATATTGCTTGCTGATTTCATCTGTAAACGAGTTTTTGGTAAGCATGGTAAGCGAGGCAAACCCGCCGATAACAACAGAAATAACCGGCAGAGTAATATGCCAAAAATAATCGCCGATTTTAGCATACCATGATAGCTCGCTCCAATTATCTGAGGTCAACCCTCTTAACGGAAACCATTGCAGATAAACTCCTCCGGCAAAAAACACAATTAAAAACACCGCAAACAAAAACACCGGAACCGCTGAGCCGAAAATAACCGCAAACGAAGTAATCGTATCAAAACGGCTCCCGTCGCAAACTGCCTTTTTAATTCCGAGCGGTATGGAAATTAAGTAAATAATCAATGTTGACCACAGCCCGAGCGAAACCGATACCGGCATACGTTCAACAATCAACCTCCCGACGCTTTTATCCTGATAATAACTGCGCCCGAAATCAAACATCGCATATTCTTTAACCATTTTGGCAAAGCGCTCGTACCACGGCTTATCAAACCCGAATTGCTTTTCAAGCGCGAGCACCAAATCTTCCGGCACGCCTTGCGCTCCCTGATATTTATGCGCCGTCTGCATGTTCTGCTGCGGCATGCTTGCGGAGGTAAACTGCGCTTTGCTGTCAACATTCATACCCTGATATTTTGCCAGCATATATTCAACCGGTCCGCCGGGTGCAAGTTGAATAATCATAAAATTAACCGCCAAAATGCCGAGCAGCGTCAGCGGAATTAAAAGCAATCGTTTGATAATATAATTTTTCATTTTTCCTCCGCCTGCTTTATCCACCATGTAAACGGCAAATATCCGGTTTTAACTTTAGTTTCAGGTATACCGAACTTATTGCGATACCCTACCCGATTATAACGCGAATACCACTGAAAACTTAAATAGTGTTCTGAAAGTAAAACCCTGTCCAAAGCTCTTACATACGCTTCATAATCATCTTTATCATGCGTTTTAACCAATTTATCAATCAATTCGTCAACCACTTGGTTTTGAATACCGATAATATTATAACTTCCTTTGTTATCAGCGGCATTACTGCCAAACATCTCGCGTAATTCCGTTCCCGGCATTGACCCCATACGATACGACATTATCGCCATATCATAATCAAAATTATCCATTCGGTTTTTAAAAACATTAACTTCCAAATTGCGGAAAGTCGCGTCTATGCCGATTTTGCGCAAATTAGCTAAAAACGGCAGCATCACGCGGGTAAAACTTGAGCCGTTGGCCGTATTGCTGAGCACCGTAAATTGCAAAGGCTCACCGGTGGCAAGATTCGTCATTTTACCGTCTTTAAAATCATATCCGGCTTCCTTTAACAGCTTAACCGCCTTGCGTAAATTAGCTCTCAGCTTTTGCGGCGATGAATTATCCGGCAAAGTAAACGGTTCTGTAAAAACTTTGTCATCAATTCTGCCTCGGTATTTTTCCAAAATCGCTTTTTCCTTGCCGACAGGAATGCCGGTTGCTTCCAGCCCCGTATTGGTAAAATAGCTGTACAAGCGCTGATACTGATTATAAAACAGCTTTTCATTCGCCCATTCAAAATTAAACGCCAAATCTATCGCCTCGCGCACCCGTTTATCCTTAAATTGCGGACGTCTGATATTAAAAGCAAAATGTTGCAAAACTGCCGGATTATTATGCTCAAACTTTTGTTTAACCACCGCTCCGCTTTTAACTTGCTCATTATTATATCCGGTTGCCCAAATTTTGGCGATATATTCTTCCCGCACATCAATATTACCGGCAAACAGCGCCTGCAAAGTTACAGTCGTGTCCTGATAATAATCAATCCTGATTTCGTCAAAATTATAAAATCCGCGCCGCACCGGAAGATTATTGCCCCAATAATCACGATTGCGCTCCAACACAATATATTTGCCAACTTCAAACGCTTTAATTTTATACGGTCCGTTACCAAGCGGAATTTGCAATGAGGGCTTAGCAAAATCTCTGTTTGCCCAATCTTTGGCGGAAAAAACTTTTAACTGCGTTAAAATCAGCGGCAATTCACGGTTTTGCGAACCTTGCTTAAACCAAAACCGCACATGAAGGTTGCTAACTTTTTCAACCTTTTCAACATCGCCGTAATAAACTTTATAAATCGGCGCCCCTTGCTCGGTTAAAGCCTTAAAGCTGAATATAACATCATCAGCCGTAACCGGCGAGCCGTCGGCAAAGCGAGCTTTTTCATCTAAAATAAACCCGATATAAGATTTATCTTCCGGCAGTTCAAATTCTTTAGCAAGCAGCGGATACGCGACAGAAATATCATCAACCGGAGTATAGCCCAAGCTGTCCCAAATTAAATCGGCGACCGTGCCGGAAGCCGAGCCCTTAAAAATAAACGGATTAAAATTATCAAACCCGCCATATTCGGGCATAACAATTCTGCCGCCCTGCGGAGCATCCGGATTTACATATTCAAAATGCTGAAAATCATCGGCATATTTTGCTTTGCCGTAAAGCGCCAAATGCTTCATACCGGCATTTGCCGAACCGGCAAAAAATAAAGCCAATGCCAAACCTGCGGCAACAATTTTATTTTTTGTAATTATCTTCATTTACCCAACCGCCAAACGGATATGCAAAATCTTGCTCTTTACGGTTATCCGATTTAACTTCCGGCACCACGCGGCTTTGCGCGTCAATTACAATTTCAGGCATAGCGGAAACATCTTCTTCCGGTGAAATTGCCGATAAAACCGGCTCCTCTTCAACCTTATCGGATTCCGGCGCTGAAAAACGCGGTTCATTGAGCTCTGTAACGCGCGCGGCTTCTGCCGATTGCGTATAATTTTTATGCGTTTCTTCCGGTGTGGTCATACTTTTTTGCAAAGCGGCAAAAAATTCACTATCATCTGAAGCCTGTTCTTCCGCCGGAACCTTAGCCTCACGCCGTTTAAACGGATTAAGCTTGCTAAAGAACGAAGTTTTTTCTTCTTCAATCTTAGGCTCTTCCATCGTGGTTATCCGCGGCGAAACTTCATATTCCGGCGCAGACGCGGCAACTTCTTCCGGCTCAATCATTTCCGGTTCCGGAGTATCCAAAGCGTCAACCACCGGCGCTAATAATGAGTAAACTTTACCCATCACTCCGGTTTCAATAATAGTGATAAACACTCTATCCCTGTCATGTTTTTCCAAAAGCGCGCTCAAATTTTGATAACGGGCGCAAAATTCCAACAAAGTTCCTTTAAATACCGAATCTTTCCGCGCTTTTTCAGCCAAGTATAAGCTAAAATCATCATGATTTTTCGCCGCTTCCACCAAAGTTTTGGCAATAATCCACCGTTCGCCGTTTTTCACTCTGCTCCAAAGCTGCTCCAACTGCGCTGTTGAAACAGCATTGCAACGCTGCACAATATCAGCCAAAATTTCATTCATATCGGCAACAAAAACATCAAATTTATTAATAACAAATCCGTCTTTAATTTCATGCTCGGCATCAAGCATAACTCTGACCACCAAATCAGTATAATCCTGATTTTTTTTCATCTGATTAAAAAGCTGAGTCAAACGCGCGTCAATTCCTTTAGTGCGGAAATACTGACTTACAAAACCAAACACCTGCCAAATAATCCACACCGGCAAAACCGTTAAACCGATATACATCGCCATAGTTGCGGCGTTAACCGAGTTTAAATCAACCCCTGCCAACAAGCCGTGAATATAAAGCAAGGCATAAACCAGCCACAAGAGCGATGAAAAAACAGCCACAAAAAACAAAACGGTCAACAAATTACCAACTCCGCAATTAATTATTTTTCCTCATAGTATTTAACTTTATCAGATATTTCAATTAAAATTCTTTAGTATTTGACAAGAAAAAATTCACAAGGCATAAATTATCTGATGAAATTAACAAAAAAAGGTGCTATAAGGTATTTTATGTTAATTAAAAAGAGGGAAAAATGACCACGGATTCCAATCAGGTTGTGCTTGATTTTGAAAAAAATATTGTTGAAATTGAAGAAAAAATTGAGCACTTGCAAGAACTTGCCAAAGACGAAGATGTTGACATCACCAAAGAAATTAAGCGTTTGCAACGCAAATTAACTCATTCGCTTAATCATGCCTATCAAAATTTAACCGCCTGGCAAAAAACGCAAATTGCCCGCCATCCGGCACGTCCGCATTGTCTTGATTACATTAACGCCTTAATTCAAGACTTTATCCTGCTCTGCGGTGACCGCTGCTTTGGCGATGACGAAGCCATGATTGCCGGCATCGGCAAATTTGAGGGCGTTTCGGTTGTTGTCATCGGACAAGAAAAAGGTCATGACCTTGAAACCCGCATGAAGTATAATTTCGGCATGGCTAAACCGGAAGGCTACCGCAAAGCCCAACGCTTAATGGATATGGCGTCGCGCTTTAACATGCCGGTAATTTCGCTGGTTGATACCGCCGGCGCATACCCGGGAGTTGACGCTGAAGCCCGCGGTCAGGCTGAAGCTATTGCCTCTTCCATTGAAAAATGCTTTGAAGTTAAAGCGCCGATTATCTCCGTTATTATCGGCGAAGGCGGCTCCGGCGGCGCCATCGCCATTGCGACCGCCAATGTGGTAATGATGATGGAGCACGCCATTTATTCCGTTATTTCACCGGAAGGCTGCGCCTCTATTTTATGGCGTTCCGCCGATAAAACCAAAGAGGCGACTGAAGCGCTTAAACTCACCGCGCAAGATTTAAAATCTTTAGGCATTATTGATGAAATTGTGCCTGAACCTTTGGGCGGCGCGCACCGCAACCCAACCGCGACCTTTGAAAATCTGCGCAAATCTTTACGCAAACACTTAAACGAACTTGCGCGCTTTAGCGGTGATGAACTCAAAAAGAAGCGGTCTGACAAATTTTTAGCCATGACCCGCAACTTTGAAAAAGTAGCTTAAACTTTGCAAACAACGGACTGTACAAATGAAAAAACAAACTTTAATTTTGCTCATAACCTTAGCTGTTTGCTCTTGCGCCACCATTATTACCGGACGTCATCAGCAGCTTGCCTTTGATTCCAACGAACACGATACCGAAATTTACATTAATGGTAAATTTACCTGCAAAACCCCATGCATAACTGAAGTTACCCGCCACGGCGATAAACTGATGATTACCGCTAAAAAAGCTGGCTTCACCGATCGCACTATGTTTGCTGAAGGAAAATTAAACCCGATGACGGCGGTTAATATCATCAGTCTTGGCACCTCCACATTCGGATTTTCAACCGATGCCACCTCTAACAGCATGTGGGAATACCAACCGGGGGCCATTTACATAACTATGCAAAAAGAACCGCGCACTGAAGCCGAACGCCGCTACTTTAACTATCAAAACAAAATTCGCGACTTTGTTTTACGCAACTTTGATCAACTTGAAGCCGATGCTTATTCTGAACAGGGCAGCGGCGAATATATCAAGGCTCTGTCAGGTATGATTTCAGTTCCGGCATATGAAATCAAATCATCTTTACAAAACTCTTACGCTGCTTCAGATGCCGCTGAAAAAATTATTGGTTTGTACGTTACCACCGGTAAACGTCCGAATCATTAAGCCTTTCGGGTGATGTGCTAAAATCTCCTATCTCAAAAAGTCACCCGAAAAACTCCCAAAGATTGCTCTTTGGGAGTTTTTTATTGGCTTTATGATTTTAAGCGCTCTTAGAATCAGGCTTTCTAATTAAAAGCGGTTCCGATTCGCCATTCACGGTTTTTTCGTTAATGATAATTTCGCTGACATCTTTTTTATCAGGAATATCATACATCAAATTCAACAACAAACCTTCCATAATCGCTCTTAAACCGCGGGCGCCGGTTTTGCGTTCAATCGCCTTGCGGGCAATCGCGCGCAACGCGTCATCGGTAACGGTGAGTTTAACCCCTTCCATATCAAACAACGTAACATATTGTTTAATTAAAGCGTTTTTAGGTTCGGTCAAAACTTTAACCAACGCGTTTTCATCCAAATCATTTAAGGTGGCAATAATCGGCAAACGCCCGATAAATTCAGGAATAAGACCGTATTTAAGCAAATCTTCCGGCAAAACATCTTTAATAATCTCGCCGATACTGCGATCTTCTTCCGATTCCACATTAGCGCCAAAACCGATAGAGGTATTTTTACCGCGGCTGCCGATAATTTTTTCAAGCCCGGCAAAAGCACCGCCACAAATAAACAAAATATTGGTGGTGTCAACATGCAAAAATTCTTGCTGCGGATGTTTGCGTCCGCCCTGCGGCGGAACATTGGCGATTGTGCCTTCAATAATTTTGAGCAAAGCTTGCTGCACACCCTCGCCTGAAACGTCGCGGGTAATTGACGGGCCATCAGTTTTACGGTTGATTTTATCAATTTCATCAATATAAACAATACCGCGCTGAGCCTTTTCAATATCATAATCAGCGGCTTGCACCAGTTTTAAGATAATGTTTTCAACATCTTCGCCAACATAACCGGCTTCAGTTAAAGTGGTGGCGTCAGCAATCGCGAACGGCACGTCTAAAATTTTAGCCAAAGTCTGCGCAAGCAAAGTTTTACCCGAACCGGTAGACCCGATAAGAATAACGTTAGACTTTGCCACATCAACATCTTTATGCTCTTTTTGGCAGTTAAGGCGTTTGTAATGGTTATAAACCGCCACCGACAAAACTTTTTTAGCATAATCTTGACCGATAACATATTGATCCAAAAATTCTCTGATTTTGGAAGGCGTCGGCAAATTTTCTGAAAAACTGCCGCTGACTGTGTTTTTTTCTTCTTCTTTGTGCATTTCATCGGCAACAATATTAATGCACACATCAATACATTCGTTACAAATATAAACTCCGCGTCCGGCAATAAGCTTTTTTACTTCATTTTGGCTTTTGCCGCAAAACGAACAGTGTAAAGTCTGATTATCTTCTGTGGTATCGCTCATAACATCTCCTATTTCAAAATTTCATGCCGATTAAGCACAATTTCATCAATCAAGCCGAAAGCTTTAGCCTCTTCCGGAGTCATAAAATTATCTCTGTCCATGGCTTTTTCAATAACCTTAATCGGCTGACCGGTATTTTCGGCATAAATTTGATTTAAGCGCTTGCGTAAATCCAAAATCAACTTAGCCTGAATTTCAATATCTGAAGCCTGACCCTGCGTTCCGCCGGAAGGCTGGTGAATCATAATTTGCGAGTGCGGCAATGAAAATCTTTTGCCCTTAGCGCCGCCTGCCAATAAAAACGAGCCCATAGAGCAGGCCTGCCCCATGCACAATGTAGCAACATCGCATGAAATATAACGCATAGTATCATACATTGCCATGCCTGAGGTTACCACACCCCCCGGTGAATTAATATACAAATAAATATCCTTCTTGGGGTTTTCCGATTCCAAGAACAGCAACTGAGCGCACACCAGTGCCGAAACCTCATCATTAACCTGACCGGTTAAAAATATAATTCTCTCTTTTAACAGGCGTGAAAATATATCAAAAGACCGTTCGCCTTTTGATGTTTGTTCAATAACCATCGGCACCAATGTGTTATCAAAAACTTCTAATGCACTTTTGCTCATAAAATTACCTCAAAAAAAATTACAAAATCTTAATAATTATTAATTACATTTATTCAATAAATTGTAAACAAAAATCGTCAAACGCAAAAAAAATAGTATTTTTTTCGGGTTTACATATCACACAATTTTTGTTATAATTTGCGCTATGTTGGTTAAAAGGAGAATATTTTAATGTTTGCCCCCAAAAGCTTTAAAAAGCTGCCTGCCACGGCCCGAGAAGTTTATCTCAACAAGTTAAAACTTGATGAGTTGGCAACGTATGACCCCTTTGAAACCACTTTTTTAAACGGTTTGCAAGTTTTGAGTCATCCTGAGTTTGAGGATTTTTATCGGGTTGTTAACTCATTAAGAGTAATGGACGATAACGGCATTTATCAACCGCGCCAAACCGAGCACCTTAAACGCGACATTATGAAAACCGCGCGGCAACAAACCTTTATTGAGCTTTTATACAACACTGAAACACCGGATAAAGATTTATACCTTGAAACCTTAAAAGAAAAACTGATGATAAATCTGGTCAATTTATTGATTGACCCTGAAATTCCGACTGACCGCAATTTAAGCGGTCCTGAAATTTATCAGGTAAAAGAAACATTTAAACAAATGTTAGCTTCCGCATAATAAGCATATTTGCAGCTATAAAATTTCCATTTCAAATCTGAGTGGCGATGAACCCGCTGGGGTGATCTTTTGCAAGCTACACTTAAAGCACAACCTCACTCCCTGCCACTATTATTATTGCTCTTGGTGGTAGTGTGTGCAGATTGTTTTGCGGAAGTATCTTTATTATCTTCCGCTCTCAGCGTGCGGGCCATATTTGCAAGATTATTAAGTGATGCATAATATCGCTTCTTATCTTCTTCCGTCATGCCTTTCTCCTTTTTATGCTCTTGATACCCTTCCCGTATCGGCGTCATCGGGCTTAACAATACATCTTCAAGCTCTGCCGGCTCTCTGTTCTTATACTTTTCTAACTCATGAGCCGGTATATTAAAACCCACCGGCGTGTATGTTACCGCTCGTCCGCCGTTCATCTTCGCATCCCGCAAAATATTTATCCGCCGCTCGCCTAACTTTACTTCTTTGGGCATACTCGCCGCTCTGAACGCCTCCGCATATCCCATCCACATCTCGTCTTCTAGCGGGATGTCAAAACTTCTTGTCTTTAAGTTCAGTTCCACGCCTAAATACTCATTCCTACCCGGTATCACTATCGTTTCTATTTGTTTTAACGTCTCCAGTGTTATCAACTCACCCCGCTCAACCCCATAATCATCAAAATATTTCTGGTCTTCTGCTTTGTGAAATCTGTGTACAAAGCCAAACTCTTTTGCATATTGCCATGCTTTAGCGAATCGTAACGTCCCGAACACAATATTCCGCGCTTCTAAGTCATTCCGCGGATGCGAAGCATACCGCTCTAACGCCAACTGCCGACCGGAATATATTGGCTCATTCATATCCTCAGCATTGTGTTCTTGTTTAAGCCTTGGCGTGACGTCCTCGCCGTGCTCCCACGCGTATTTATTGCATCTTTCAATAAAATCTTTGCCGAACCTATACTGTAAATACTTCAACATCTCACCATCCGGATGGCGCGTAAACGGAAAGCGCGGTTCTTCTTCCTGAGCCTTTAGCACCGGCGGCGACAACTGTTCAATCCTGATACCTAACGCATTGCTCAATGGCATTGCTATTTTAGATTCTTCTATATCATGCAATAAACGCTTTGCAAAAGACCTAGCTTTTTGTGGTTCCATAAAAGGCGTTTGAACTCCGGTATTACTCACCACGATTGTCCCCGGATATGCCGCCGCCGGATCTTTATATGATACTGCTGGATACCTACGCCTTCTTAAATGCTCAACCAAAGCATTGCAATTATGGTTATCTAAATTGACCAATTCTTGATTATGTTCCAAATAATATTGAAAGTTCTCTACATCAGCATAGGTAAAATATACCGCCACCGGTTCTTTCAAATCCTTTAAGGTATCGTTATCGGTTAAATCCGGGTTTCTCATTAGCGATCCTCTTTGCAGCCCTTAAACTTCTCTCTTATATTTTCAAGTTTCTGCAGTCGCTCTTCTTGCTCCCATTTTTTACGCAACTTCTCACGTTCCCTTCGTAATTTTTCCGCAAAACGAGCTACATTTTCTTCCGAATTTCCAGCTTCTAGTAATCCTCGTATGGTCTTTTCATTAGCTTCTTCCCGTTCTTTAATCCTCTGCTCAACTGACTTGCTTTTCTCTATTTTCTCTTCTTCTTCCAACTTCTTGCGTGTTTCTTCACGATTCTTTCGCAAATCATCTTCTAATTGTTGCATCTTTTCTTCAGAATAATGATAATGATTTTTTATAAGTAATAGTCTTCTCCTATCGCCCTCTTCCATATCCTTAATTCTCTCATCAATCGTCGGTTCTTTTTCTTCCGGCGGATTCTCATCTAACATCACCACAAACTGATTAAGCAACATCACCAAATACTGCTTGACTTCATGTTCGGTTAATCCTTCCGCTTCCATCTTCTTTTGCCATTCCACCAAATTCCGTGGTTCTATTTTGGCTCGGTCTAATCTCATATAACGCATCTCAAGACCGCTCTTGTGCCTGCCTTCTTGCTTGTCGGCATCATAATCCCAGTCGTCTTTATAATTCTCGTAATCATCAACTCTTTCTTCAACCGAGTTATACACTTTTATTTCGTCTCTTCTGCTCATTTTAACCTCTCTTTTTGGTTTAATTTATTTTCTTTATACATCATATTCCCCACTTTGTCAAAACCTTTATCTGCAACCTATACATATTCCACGCGCCAAAATTCCCCTCTATGGAGGGGTGGCGGCGGAACGCCGACGGGGTGGTGAAAATCACGGTGGTTAATACAACTTATACACAGCACGGACTCGTAAATATTGCAAAAAAAAAACGCGAGCTAAAATCTTTTCAAATTAACATTTTGAAAGGATTTTAGCTCATGAACAATAAAATTAATCAATGCCTGCGGAGAATGAGTCAGATACGACGGAATTTTGGAGCGACTTGTACACTAAAAGGTACACGAGCGACAAAATCCCTAGTAGGTGACCATTATACGCAGGCCCAAGGAAGAAGTATGGTGGAGATGCTCGGCGTACTAGCAATTATTGGAGTCTTAAGTGTTGGGGCTATCGCCGGTTATTCCAAAGCTATGTTCAAATATAAACTTAACAAACATGCTGAGAGTTTCAGCACACTTTTAAATGAAGCAATTAAACTCTATCCTGATTTGCGACGCCATTATGGTAATAATTCCTTATTATCCACCAATCTAAATTCTTTATTAAATAAAATGAATCTTATCCCGGATGGTATGACCCTTAATGACCAAAACAATTTAATATATGATGTTTTTAAAAACAATTACTATCTTAATTACTCGGTCGGTCAAAGGAATAACGGGCAAATGTATATTGACTACTACATTTCCAGTACATTACACCGCAGCGAAAACAAACTAACGGAGCACGACCGTGAAGTTTGCCGTAATATTATGATAACCGCCAAAGAAAATGCCGCTGACATCAACCAAATTGAGGTTCGCTCGTCCGGAGATGCTGATTATACTCAGAAAGCCTTATACGGTGGCAAGTCTTCTCAAACTACAAACCTGTTACGCAATGCCTCTCTCGCTAAAATTGATGAAGTTTGCGATTCTTGTAATTCTGAAGTGGCTTGCTATCTGATACTTTACATAAATATTGAAAACTAGCCGCCAAATATAAACTCAAAATACTCAAAACTTAAAAATCAGCAAATTAGTGATTTTTGAGCATTTTTTGCTAAAAAAACATCATTTTTTGCAAAAAATTGCATAAAATTGACGATTTTTATTGTTTTTCGTTTAATTTCGTACTATGAATTAAAGCTGATTTATAAACTTTATGAGAGAAAATAACAATGTCTAATCCCATTGATACCAAAGTTGTCAGCAAACTGGCTGAAATATTGGATAAAACTAACTTAACCAAGCTTGAATATGAAGATGAATCCTGCAAAATCACTTTATCGCGGCAGGTAAACGGCATTGCCGCAACTTCATATATTCCGGCAGCGCCTGTTCAGCCTGCGCCGGTTGCATCAACAAGCAGTGTTGAAGAATGCGCCGCCACTGATGAAGCCGCTCCTCTGGTTGAAGATTACACTAACAGCCCTGATGCTGTCAAATCTCCGATGGTTGGCGTTGTTTACCTTTCATCTGAGCCTAACTCCGCCAATTATGTTAATGTCGGCGATACTGTTGCCGCGGGCGATACTGTTTGTTTAATTGAAGCCATGAAAACTTTTAATCCGGTAAAAGCCCACAAAGGCGGCAGAGTTACCAAAATTTTGGTTGAAAGCGGCGATCCGGTTGAATATGGCGCTCCTTTGGTCGTAATTGAATAAAGGATTTTTATATGTTTGGAAAAGTTTTAATCGCAAACCGCGGCGAAGTTGCTTTACGTATACATCGCGCCTGTCGTGAAATGGGTATCCGTACGGTTGCCGTTCACTCTGAGGCCGACGCCAACGCCATGCACGTTCGCTTAGCCGATGAAGCGGTTTGCATCGGTCCTGCCAAATCGGCTGATTCGTACCTTAACAAACCGGCGATTATTTCTGCCGCTTTGATTACCGGAGCTGACGCCATTCACCCCGGATTCGGCTTTTTATCTGAAAACGCCGACTTTGCCGAAATGGTTGAAAAACACGGCATCACCTTTATCGGTCCCACCTCGGCGCAAATGCGTTTAATGGGCGATAAAATTATGGCGCGCAAAGCCGCTGTGGAAGCAGGCTTGCCGATTACCCCCGGTTCTCCTGCGCTTCAATCGGTTGAAGACGCTATTGCTTGGGCAAACAAAATCGGTTATCCGGTTATTGTTAAAGCCAAAGACGGCGGCGGCGGCAAGGGTATGAAAATTGCCTTTAACGACGCTGAAATGGCGGAAGCCTATACTATGGCTCGCGCTGAGGCTAAAGCCGCGTTTACCAGCGATGTGGTTTACATGGAAAAATATTTGCAAAAGCCGCGCCACATTGAAATTCAGATTTTAGCCGATAAATACGGGCATGTTGTGCACCTTGGCGAGCGCGACTGCTCCATTCAGCGCAACAATCAAAAAGTGATTGAAGAGACTCCTTCTCCGGCTTTAAATGACGTTCAACGCCATGAAATTGGCGAAATTGTCCGCAAAGCGATTGAAAAAATCGGTTACCAAAACGCCGGCACGCTTGAATTTTTGTATGAAGACGGCAAATTTTACTTTATGGAAATGAACACCCGCCTGCAAGTTGAACACCCGATTACCGAAGCCGTTACCGGCATTGACATCGTGCGCGAGCAAATCAGAATCGCAAGCGGCGCCGCTTTAGGCTACACGCAAGATGACATCACCTTTAGCGGACATGCCATTGAATGCCGTATTAACGCCGAAGATCCTGAAACATTTGTTCCCTGCCCCGGCAAAATTTCTGAGTGGCACGCTCCGGGCGGTCTCGGGGTCAGAGTAGATTCTGAAATATACTCTGGATACACGATTCCTCCATATTATGACAGCATGATTGCCAAGCTGATTATCCACGGCAAAACCCGCAACGCCGCTTTAATGCGCTTGCGCCGCGCTCTGGAAGAATTTGTTATCATCGGGGTTAAAACCACCATTCCGCTGCATCAGGAAATTATATCTCAGGCTGACTTTATTGACGGTCAATATAATATTCACTGGCTTGAGCAATTTATGGAAAAACAACACAACAAATAAGGACTGCCATGAAGAAAGAATTGTCCGTACGCCGCTTGTTTATTGATTCCTTAGGTTTTATCGGAAACAATATTCCGCTATTGTGCGTATTGACAATTTTTTCTTTTGCTGGTTCATATTTAGCAGGCTCGTTCGGCGCCTATAAAAACCTTGCCGTATTTTTATTATACGGAGTTTTTATTTACTTTTTTTACTTTTCTTTCGTCAGCCTGTATTTTGGGCAAAAACCCTTAATCACCAAAGAAAAATTTGTTGATTCGCTGATTAAGCTCATAACCGTGGTTGCTTTTTCATTTTTTGTAATAGTATGCGGCAAACTCGGGCTTAATTTATTGCGTTATTTAAGCAAAAATTTAATCGGTTTCCCCGATTTATATGAATTTTTACGCCAAACCTATATCTTTTTGGTATTAAATCCGTATGCCAAAGTTTTGTTGCTGTTCGGCGCCATTTTCTTGCTTTCATTTTCATTTTTAATTCCGCTGTTCGGGTGGGTTTCTGTTATTAATAACAAAGACAGCTCCATCATCAGCGCCTTTTACAAAGTCCGCGGCAATTACTTAAAAACCATTTTGGTCTTTTTGCTGATTTTTGCGTTGTTGCCGTTAATCATCAGCGTTATCGGGTTAAGCACTTCGCGCACAGTTTTATATGTTTTGCACTCTGTATTAACCGTTTTTCAAATTGTGATATATCTGCATTTGTATGAAACTTTTTATAAAGAATAACTTAAATTTTATTTTCACATAAGTGGCGGAACGCCGACGGGGTGGTCTTTTACAACTTATGCACAGCACAGACTCGTAAATATTGCAAAAAAAAAACGCGAGCTAAAATCTTCTCAAATGCAACAATTTGAGAGGATTTTAGCTCATGAACAATAAAAATAATTTAAGCTTGCGGATGGTGAGGCAGATACGCAGTAACTTTTTTTCGCGGTGTACAAATAGTTACATAAGAAAAAAAGTTACAAGTAGGTGCCCGCTAGACGCGAGCGCCGGAAGAAGCATGGTGGAAATGCTCGGAGTTCTTGCCATTATCGGGGTGCTATCCGTCGGGGCGATTAGCGGTTATAGCAAAGCTATGTTCAAATATAAGCTTAACAAACAAGCCGAAAGCTTCAATATGCTGCTAAATACCGCAATTCAATTACAGCCTGATTTAGACCACACCGTTAAAACCGGTGAACAATTTTTTGCTGATTTTTTCTATAAAGCCAATTTAATACCTGACGGCATGACTTATAAAAACAACCATATCTACGATGAATTAATGGGTACATATGAAATAATGTATTACCAACATCTAACCTCGTATACTGAATATTTAATACAATATAACATGGAGCGCTCCGGCAATTCTGCCACCTCGCGAAGCATCGCAATTTGCCGCAATATGCTAACCGTTGCCAAAGAAAACGCCGGCAATTTACCATTTATTCAGCTCCGCTCCGGCAACAGTGCCACTTCCGGCGACTTTGACGAATCCCGCATTTACGGTGACAAAGAATGTTCACAAAGCCGCACTTGTTTGCGCAATATGGGCGTAAAAGATATGGACGACTTTTGCTCCTCTTGCAACTCTGAAAACTGGTGCGCCGTAATGTTTTATATTTATCATAAAATTAACAACAACTAATAACAAAACCCCGCTGAGCAACCTCAACGGGGTGGGTACAAACATCACTGATAACTAAAACGGAATATCATCGTCCAAAGCGGTTGAAGATTGAGACGAAGCTGAGCTATCCCAACCTGCTGACGATGAACCGCCGAACACTTCATTACCGCCGGCCGGAGCGCCATCACCGCCACGGGCATCAAGCATTACCAACACGCCGTTGAAGTTTTGCAAAACAACTTCCGTAGTGTAACGTTCCTGACCATTCTGGTCTTCATATTTACGAGTCTGCAACTGACCTTCAATATAAACTTTTGAACCTTTACGCAAATATTTTTCAGCCGTATCGGCAAGCTGCGGATTAAAAATAACCACGCGGTGCCATTCGGTACGTTCCTTAAATTCACCGGAAAGCTTATCTTTCCAACGATCAGAGGTTGCAACGCTCAAGTTAACAATTTTGGTGCCGCTCTGTGTGTTGGTAACGCGCGGATCAGCGCCCAAATTGCCGACTAAAATTACTTTATTTATACTTCCTGCCATTTTTTATTTCCTAGTTTATAGTTTATTTCTGCTCTGCAGTATAAATGCTTTTTTACAAATATCCAACTTAAAACCTGCTTTTTGCACACCATATTCGCATTGACAAACTGACAAAATTTGTTATTATATACTCCTCTTATTTATTATTGTATCACCAAAAAATTTTTATATTATGACACAAACATTCCGTAGGTTTCTGGCGGTTTTAATGGTCATCGGCTTTACTTCATCTTGCCGACCTGAAGACCCGATGCCGCGCCGCGATGAACCGGAACCTCCGCGTCAAAATCGCGAAGAATTAAATTTTGAAGGCAAAAATTTAAGTGACTTTTTATTCACTTACTATGCCGACCACTACACCGACACTTATACCGTATCAGACGGACAAGTGCAGATTGTGGCAGAGTACGAATTTTTCAGCTCGTGGGGTTGCATAACTTATTACCTCGCCGTTGAAAAAGCCATCAGGATTAATGTGGCAAACCTGACCGCTGAACAAGTAATCGCTAACAAAGCGCAAGTAGCCAAGCAAACCGAAACATGGTTTACTGAGCGCTATGCAAAGTTAGCCATCAAAATCCGTAACTTAAAATTCAAAGAAGTTACGCGCCAAACTGAAAACAGCTCTGAGTAATCAGAGCTGTTTTTTAATCCGCGGCTACATATTCGCCGTTTTTGTACTGATAAAAATCATAATGGGGTTGCCCCTTAGCAGAACCGTTATTCACCAACGCCTCGCCCCACGGAGTTTTAAGCCCGCCTTTTTTAACTTTAGCCGCTAATTTGGCATAATCAAAACTTTTAGTCTCATCAACCAACTCCGCCCACGTTTTAACCGCCGTATAAGCATAGCCGCCCAAGCCGGTCAATTCCACGCCGCGCAAACGGAGCTTAACCATCATCTCGGCAAAATCAGGATTATCCTGAAAACTCGGCAGCGCCATAAAATACACATTATCAAGCCAATCAGCGGCATATTCAAACAACGAGTCGCCAACCGCGTACTTGCCGGTAACAATCACCATATCCGGCTTTTTTTGCTTAATGTTGCGTATCATTTTTGCAATTTTTTTCGGTTCGCCGGAAATAAACACCACTTCCTCACCGGAAGAGACCATATTCTTTGCCAAATCATCTAACCCCTCATTACCGAAAGTATAAGAAGACAACAGCGATGACTTGCCGTATTTTCTGAACTCATCATAAAGCGAGTTATAAGCTTTAACCTGATAATCGGCATTTGACAAAAAAGCCACCTTTTTACCGGCGTAACGCTCATTATAAAACTTAAAAAAATCTTTCCCGATTTGGGAGTTAAACTCAACTTCTGATGAAGTGTTAAACTTGTTATTAAGCGGTATAATCTGAAAAATCTGCGCTTTTGAATAGGTTTTTGCCACATTATAAGTATTGTTTGAGCAATACGGACCAATCACCAACGCCGGTTTGTTTTCCATACCGACCGCCAGCATTTGCGCGGTTGAAATCGCCAAATTATCGCTGCACGCGTCGTCAATGCTCATCAGATCAAGCTTTTTACCTTTAATTCCGCCGTTATTATTAATTTCATCAATCGCAATTTTAGCGCCATAATTAAGCTCATCGCCCCACATCTTGTACTCGCCTGATTTAGGAGCAATCAGCGCCACTTTAACGGCAGCCTGTAAAGCCGCCGGTGTAAAAAAACATAAAAAAGCAACAATGTTTACAATTTGTTTAAGCATTTTAAAATAAACTGTTATTGACAACTTCAAAGAATGTATATCACTGATATAAAAAAATCAACTATTAAAAAATTTATTGCAAATTTTGGACAAATATGCTATATATCAGGTATAAACTTAAAAAACACAACAAAGGAGCAAGGTTATGAAGTATGTGCAAAGCAAAGACGGAACTTTAAGTACCGAAACTGATTATAAACAGAACCTCAACTGGGAAGGTAATGATCATAAAGATCAAGAGATTGAAAGACCGGCATATCAGGAATTAGGCGTTTCCGAAAAAGCTCGCGTAAGCCGCTTTATGAAAAAGCATCCTGAGTTAACAACCACGCCGGAAAGAACCGAATATTTCAAAAATCTTGCCGCCCGCGAGCTGATTGAAGTTCGCAACGAAAATAACGAGCGTGTTGCCGCCGGTAAAACTCCGTTAACCAGCCAAGACTATGAACTTTCAGTTCCTAAAGAAGGCGTTGTTATCAGCGCATGGCGTGCCAAACGCGACCAGCACAATGCTCGCGAAGCCGCCAAGAGCAGCAACTCTATGTACAATGACGCTTTAGGACACGGCTCGCGTGAATTTTAACGTAAAGTAAAATCATTTAAAGCCTGCTTTCCGCAGGCTTTTTTTGTTGCCTTTTGTTGCTGTTTTGATTATATTACCGGCTGTTCTGAGGAGATTAAAATAATGGCAGATAAATTTATTGAAATTAAGGGCGCCCGCGAGCATAACCTGAAAAATATTGATATAAATATTCCTAAAGACAAACTCACGGTTATCACCGGACTGTCCGGTTCCGGCAAATCATCGCTTGCTTTTGACACTATTTATGCCGAAGGTCAACGCCGCTATGTTGAAAGTCTGTCTTCATACGCCCGTCAATTTCTTGACCTCATGAAAAAACCTGACGTAGATTCTATTGAAGGTTTATCCCCTGCCATATCCATTGAGCAAAAAACCACCTCGCACAATCCGCGTTCAACCGTCGGCACTGTTACCGAAATTTACGATTACATGCGCTTGCTTTGGGCACGCGCCGGCACTCCTTATTCACCGGCAACCGGCTTGCCGATTGAATCGCAAACCGTATCGCAGATGACCGATAAAATAACCGCTTATCCTGAGGGCACTAAAATAATTTTATCCGCCCCGATTGCCCGCGGTAAAAAAGGCGAGTTCAAAAAAGAATTTGAAAGCCTGCAAAAGCAAGGCTATCAACGCGTAAATATTGACGGAACCATGTATAACATTGAGGAAGTTCCGCTCTTAAACAAAAACCAAAAGCATGACATTGAAGTGGTAATTGACCGCTTGGTTATTAAACCCGGCATAGACGACCGTTTAAGCCAGTCTATTGAAACCGCGCTTAAATTAAGCGATGGTTTATTGTTCGTAAACTTTACCGACGGCAGCGAGCGCAAAATATTTTCATCTAAATTTGCCTGCCCCGTATCCGGCTTTACTATTGAGGAAATTGAGCCGCGCTTGTTTTCATTTAACAATCCGTACGGCGCCTGCCCGCATTGCGACGGTATCGGCGCCAAGCTTTACATGGATCCGGCGTTAATTGTCCCCAATGAAAATTTAAGCATTGAAAAAGGCGCCATTGCCCCGTGGTACGGCTTCAGAACCTCGTTTTACAGCCAAACCATCAACTCGTTATGTGACTTTTTGCGCATTTCGCCCAAAACCCCGTGGAAAGACCTGCCTGAACAAGCCAAACAAATAATTTTATACGGCTCCGGCAACGTCAGTATCCCGATGTATTATTCGCGTTTTGTTACCGAAAAACCGTTTGAAGGCGTTATCCCCAACATGGAACGCCGCTTTCTTGAAACCGATTCCATGGCGTCGCGCGAAGAACTTTCGCATTATCAATCAGCCGCTCCGTGCGAGGCTTGCGGCGGCAAACGCTTAAAACCTGAAGCTTTAGCGGTAAAAATTTGCGGTTATGACATTATGCAGGCTTCCGATATGTCAATTAAAAACGCTTTGCAATGGTTTGGGCAGGTTGAAGAACAACTTTCGCCGCAAAAACGTGAAATTGCCCACAAGATTTTAAAAGAAATTATCACCCGCCTGCAATTTTTGAACAATGTCGGGCTTGAATATTTAACTTTATCGCGGCAATCAGGCAGCCTGTCAGGCGGTGAATCGCAGCGTATCCGCCTCGCCTCGCAAATCGGCTCCGGCTTAACCGGCGTTATGTATGTGCTTGACGAGCCATCAATCGGTCTGCACCAACGCGATAATGACCGCCTGCTTGAAACCTTAACCCGTCTGCGCGACATCGGCAACACCGTTATTGTGGTTGAACATGATGAAGACGCCATCCGCGCGGCTGACTTTTTGGTTGATATGGGACCGCGCGCCGGTGATGAGGGCGGCAAAGTTACCGCTTCCGGCACAGTTACTGAAGTGCTTAAAAACAAAAACAGCCTCACCGCGCAATACTTAAACGGCGAAAAATTTATCGCCGTGCCCGCCAAACGCCGCAAAGGCAACGGCAAATTTCTTGAAATAAGCGGCGTGCGCACCAACAACTTAAAAAATGTTGACTTAAAACTCCCGCTCGGAACTTTAACTTGTGTAACCGGCGTATCCGGCAGCGGCAAGTCATCGCTTATACTTGAAACATTGTATAAAGCCTTAAACAAAGAAATTAACGGCTCGCGCGAACCGGCCGGATTTTATAATCAGCTCAAAGGCGCTGAAAATATTGATAAAATCATTGATATTGACCAGTCGCCTATCGGACGCACTCCGCGCTCCAATCCGGCAACTTATACCGGCTTGTTTACCTATATCCGGGATTGGTTCGCCGGTCTGCCCGAAGCCAAAGCTCGCGGTTATTCCGCCGGCAGATTTTCATTTAACGTAGCAGGCGGACGCTGCGAAGCGTGCAAAGGCGACGGCGTTACCAAAATTGAAATGCACTTTTTACCTGATGTTTATGTTGAGTGCGAAGTTTGCAAAGGCAAGCGCTTTAACCGCGAAACTCTGGAAGTTAAATATAAAGACAAATCCATTGCCGACGTTTTAGACATGACTATTGACGAGGCTTACAAGTTTTTTGACGCCATTCCGGCCATTAAAAACCGGCTTGACCTGTTGCGGCAGGTCGGCTTAGGCTATGTAAAACTCGGGCAGCCCGCCACCACGCTCTCCGGCGGTGAAGCGCAGCGTATTAAACTTTCTAAAGAGCTTTCCAAAAAAGCCACCGGCAAAACGTTGTACATTTTAGACGAGCCGACTACCGGATTGCATTTTGACGATATTAATAAACTTTTGAAAGTGCTGCATCAGTTGGTTGAAAACGGCAACAGCATGATTGTGATTGAACATAATTTAGACGTAATTAAAACCGCCGATTATATTGCCGACATCGGTCCCGAAGGCGGCGACGGCGGCGGACAGATTATTGCGCAAGGCACTCCGGAACAAGTTGCCAAAGCCGGTGTCGGCTACACGGCTAAATATTTGAAAGATAAATTATGATTAAACACTTTTACATATTCAGACACGGCGAAACCGATTACAATGCCGCCGGCAAATTTCAGGGGCAAACCTTAAACATCGGCTTAAACGCCAACGGGAAAAAACAAGCGGAAATCTTGGCTGTTGACTTACAAAACAAAGGCTTGGAATATATAATTTCCAGCCCCTTAAAGCGCGCCGCCGAAACCGCGCAAATTGTAGCGGAAAGACTGCGTCTTCCGGTTAAAGAAGACAACCATTTTATTGAGGGCAATTTTGGTGAAGTTGAAGGCAAAACCAAAGCCGAACTTTTTGCCAAACAATGGCAAACTTTTGATGATTGGATTAAACTTGATAAGCAATTTTTAGACGTGCATTTTAAGGGCGGCGAAAGCAAGCGTCAAATTATGAACCGCGCAGTTGCCGGATTACACGCCGCGGTAAAACTGCCGTATAACTGCATCGGCATTTCAACCCACAGCGCGGTTTTGCGCATGATACTGCTTTATTTAAACAAAAAGCAAAATCATATTGATAACGCCCGCGCCTTTCATATTGTTTATCAAGACGGCACATTTAAGTTAGCCGACCCTGAAAAAATTTTGTTGCTTTCATGTTGTGCGCCGTGTTCTTGCGCCGTAATTAAAACCATGGCGGAACAAGGTGCCGATTTTGCGGTTGCTTTTTATAACCCCAACATTCGCCCGTTCAGCGAGTATGAAAAACGCCGCGACGAAAACAAACGGGTTTGCCAAATTTACGGCGTGCCGTTTATTGAGCTTGAATACGATAATGACCGCTGGTGTCAAGAGATTAAAGGGCTTGAAAACGAGCCGGAACGCGGCAAACGCTGCAGCTTGTGTTTTAAAATGCGTATTGTCCGCACCATGGAATATGCGCGCCAAAACGGGTTTACCGCCGTGGCTTCAGTGCTCGGCGTTTCGCGCTATAAAGACCTCAACCAAGTAAATGCGGCGGCCGACTTAGCGGTGCGCGAAGCCCACTGCCCATATGTTGAAATTGAAGGCCGCAAAAATGGCATGCAGGAATTGCGGGCTGAATTAATTAAAGAACTTAATTTGTATAATCAGGATTATTGCGGCTGCACCCCTCGGAAATAAAAGCTCTCCTCTATGAAGGTGCCAACATCTTTAAAATTCCCATCCCGTGGACAGATTGTTTACATCATACTGAGATAATTGTTGACAAGAAAGAAATAACAAGATAGAATCGGGATTATCAACAAAAAC
>CAVBCV010000003.1:0-91740 GCA_963594125.1 Lachnospiraceae bacterium | reverse complement strand
GAATTAGAGTTTTATGTGCTTAACTTATTTTTATGAAAAACAAACGAACTGATGATTGATTTTTTTATAATTTTTTACTCCGCCCCCAACTTTGACGATGAACCGGTCCTCCTCGCGCCGTAAGGTTCGCGCGGCGCAAGCTTGCGCTCACCAACTATCCGCTCCGAACCAATGGGTTCTTCAGCGCCAAACAGACTCACCAATAAAAAAGGCCACCTTAAAAGGTGACCTTTTTTATTGGTGAGCCCGACGGGATTCGAACCCATGACCCTTTGATTAAAAGTCAAATGCTCTACCAACTGAGCTACGAGCCCTCACGCAATGAGCAAGTATATAAAATATAAAAAATGCCCTGTCAATAGAAAAATAAAAAAAAGTTAAAAAAAGTGAATTTGCTGTTTATTTATTAATAATTATATGTTACGTTACTCACAAATAATAAACTGAATTAACGTTTATGAGGTTGAAAATGGCTGAAAATAATGGCTCAACAAATATAAATAACAGATACGATATTTTGCAAAATGACAAAGGCGAAATTTTAATTATGATTCAACAATGCAATGGCGGACCTGAAAATCCTTTGTTCGTGTATGACGGCTCGCAGTATGCGCTTTTATATCGCAGTCATGAAAGCACCGTTTATTTTGAAGATATAGCCGAAGAAGCCCGCATTCCGCTTAAAACGGTTACATCTATGCAAATTGTTGAAATTGATAATGATGAGGTTGTTCGCGAATATAAAACTCCGGTGCGCATTGTTAAAGATGTTAAGTCTTTAATGGAATAATTGCCTGATAATAAATAACTTTTCAAAGGGCTATAATGGAATGGCCCTTTTTTAATAGGATAATACATGATTGCCGAAATTGTTATAACAATGACTATCCTCGGACTTTTGTCCTTATGGCAGACTCGCACGCGTTACAGCCTTATGGTAACCTCATTTTTCACCATTGCCGCTGCCGTTTTGTTTTATATGTTTTTAAGCTCATGGATTAACGGTCAAACCGAGTCGTTTTTTGTTTTGTGGAACACCTCCTCAAGCGGTGATATTCGCTTGAACATAAATTCATCATTGCGCAATTACCGCATGATATTTCCGTTTTTCACCATAACTATGTTTGCTTTAATCAATAACTTAACCTTTAAGTATGAAACTAAAAAGAAAGACATATCTGCCTTTATCGGGCTTAATTTTGCCGCGCTGATTATGCTGATTGCCGCCGCCAATTTTATTCAGCTGATTACTTTTGTGTTTGTTATAGACATTTTAAGCCAGCTCTTTATTCAAGACATAAACGCCGGACGCCGTTACGCTATATATAACTTAGTGGCCGATATGGGGCTGTTTTTAGCCTTTGCTTTGCTCCGCGGCGGGCTTGAAAATTTAACCATCTCGCGCTTGGCGGCGGTGAGCGTTCCTCATCATGATTTTGCGGCGCTCGTTATTTTAATCAGCTTATTTATCAAGTTAGGATTTTTTATTTTTCACACCAGCTTTCTTGACTTAAAAAGCGCGCGCTTTCATCGCCTGATTATCATTTTTTACTTATCGTCGCCTGCCGCCGCCTTAATCCTGTTTGTTAAGTTGTTGCCGTTTTTATCTGAATTTGCGTTATTTTTGAAAATTATTGACATTGCCGTGCTACTCACTGCAACCTGGGGAGCTATCGGAGCGGTGGTTATGAACAACCTTAAAGAAAAACTGGTATACTTTAATATGATGCTGATTTCATTAACCGTAAAACTTGCCGCATCGCCTGATTTTGTTTGGAATAGCAAATTTTCATTTGTTTTAATAACCGCTTTTTTGCTCAATTTGTGCTTTTACTATCTTCATTATTATATAAGCCGCAAAAACAATTTAGTCCGCTCCTCTGAGGTAAGACCCTGCAATCCGCTTCCTTTTGCTGCGGTCTCGCTGTTGTGGATATTGGCAATAGGGGTGTTCTGCATGCTGTTGGGGTATTATTATAATGCCGATTCTTATCTTTGGCTGGGCGGCTTTGCGTTTGCCTTTCTGCTTGACGCCTCGCATACCTTAAATCAGGTATACCGCCTTGTAAAACCGAAATTCATGAAGGTGAAGTTTGACCGCTCGCCGATTCCTGATTTGCTTTGCGTATTAGCCGCTTTGGCGGTAATTGCTCATCATGAGGCTTTCTATTGGCGTTTCGGCGCGGTTGCTTTGGCATTGTTTTTGCTTTTGTTGTTAATTTTTCCGCTCCGTTGCTTTGATAATGACGATTCGTTTTGCAACCGCCTGCAGCATATTGATATTTTCCCGCGAGTTTATAACGCGCTGTTTATAAAGCCTATGCGCGCCATTGGCAAAACGCTTGCTTTGTTTGTTGATTTTATATTTTTTGAAAAAACTTTGCTGATGTTCAGCAATCTTTTCAGCAGTATTACCATCCGCGCTTTCCGTAAAGTCAGCCGCCTGAACGCGGTTTGTTATTTGCTGTTTATGGCGTTGTCTTTACTTGTTTTTGCATGGTTTATTATCGGGAGAAACGGCTGATGACTGAAAATTTGCTGTTATTTATCATCTTGCTGCCGCTGTCAGGCGCGTTGTTTGCCGCATTTTCGCGATCCGACAACAGTGCCAATGCGCAAAATGCCGTAAATGTTTCCGTCTGGACGATTGCTTGCAATATCTTTCTGCTTTTATTGCTGTTTTCCAAAATAAACATAACTGATGACGGCTTTCAGCTTATTCATAAATTTAATTGGCAGATAATTCCGCAAATAACCGTTATGTTGGGCACTGATGTTTTTGCTCTTATTTTGCTGCTTGGCATTCATCTGGCGTTTTTAATCGGAATTTTAGGCATCAGGCGGCAGGCGCAAAAAGCTGAAATCGCGTTTGCTTTGGTGTTGCTGTGTTGTTTTTGCGGATTTTGCTTAGCCTTAGATTTATTTTCATTTTACACCTTTTTTGTTTTACTGATTCCGCCGCTGTTTATGCAAATCGGCTTAAACGGCAAAAACAAAATTGCGAGTCGCTTTTTTCTGTATAACTTCATCGGCTCATTTTTGTTACTGCTGCCGGTGGTAATGCTGTACGCTTATGAAAACAGCGATATTCCGATATACCGCATTTCTGAAATAAACATTGATTCTCGTTACGGCGTTTTAATCTGGAGCGGCATGTTTTTAGCATTTATGTTCCGTATTCCGGTATGGCCGTTTCATTATTGGATAAGCTCTGTTAATACCGGATTGCGCAACTCTTTAACCTTTATTTGCGCAAGCATATTGCCAGTTTCCGGTTTGTTTGGATTTATGCGCTTTTGGCCGGCGGAAATTCCTGAACAAATATCGTCTTTGGCTCCGCTGTTTGAGGCTTTTTGCGTATTAACCATGCTTTATTTGGCTTTTGTCGGGTACAGTTCGTTAAAACTGCATGATAAACTTTTTTCATACATTTTTATTTATTATTTGCTGTACCTGTTGGGTATTTTTGCCCCAACCACTATTTTGCAGCGCAATTTGGCGTATTCGCTGTTTGCCTTTTTACTGGTATTTTCGGCGCTATCAATGCTGATTTTCCACATTGAAGAGCAGGCGGATAAAAACTCAGGCTCGCCGGAAGGTATTTTGTGCCTGCAGCCTAAAGCCTCGCTTGCTTATGGCGCTTTGTTGTTGGCGGCAATCGGATTTCCGGTTTCTGCCTTGTTTTGGAACAACTTTATCATTGTTTCGCAAATTTTGACCGCCAATATTTATATCGGCGCGGCGGCGGTGTTTACAATTTTGCTGGCGGCAGTGTTTATGCTGCAAAATTTATACGGGCTAAAAGATAAATCATGTCTTGCCGCAAGTGAGGTTAAGGTTGCGGATATTGATAATATCCAGTTTTTTACCGCCGCCGTGGTGCTTGTGGTTTTGCTGTTATCTTTTATAAAACCGCTGTGGTTTGTGTTTTAAGCGGAGAGGTTTATGGAATATTTTTTAACAATTTTACAATTTGCCGTTTTGCCGATAGGCGTGTTATGCTTAATACTCCGCCGTTTGTGGGGTGACGCTTCCGCCAAAGAATACTTTTTTATTGCCAAACTCTTTGTTTTGCTTGGCATTATAGCAACGCTTTGGAATCATAACTCCGCGTTTCCGGTTTATTTCAACGCCGATATTTTAACCGCGCCGATATATATTTTAACTTCAGCGGCGTTTTTGGTCTGGTTGCTTGTTTCCTTAAAATGGTTCACGACTGAAAAATTGCCCGCCTTTCGGTTTTGCGCATTAGCGCTTTTGCTGCTGTTTTGCTTTTACATGCTTTTATACGCCGAGCGATATGATATAATGCTCGCCGCGCTTGCCGCTTTGGCATGTTTGCAATATTTGCTGCTCCGTTTCAGTCAGGAAAATGAGGAATTTCATAATATCAGCGGGCGTTACGGCTTTAGCCTGCTGTTTTTTGTGGTAATGGCGGCGGTTGCCGTGATGGTGATTTATCCGCAAGGGCTGACTAATGAGCAAGCGGCGGCGCAAATTGCCCAAATGCCGCAAAATATGCTCTTTCTGATCGCTTCCGGCTTGTTGTTGGTGTTTATTTTTATGCTTGGCATCGCTCCGCTGCATTTTTGGAATTCAGATGTCGCCGGTTTGGCGGTCTTGCCGGTGGCGGCATATTTTGCCTTTGTGCCGCAAATTGCCTTATGGACAAGTTTTGTTAAAATAAACATGCTCTTATTTGCTCCTCATGCGGAAAAATTGCAAAACATATACTTAACTTTTGGTTTGCTCTCGCTGATTATCGGGGCGTTCGGCGCCAACACCAGCCGCAATATGCGCCGCATTTTTTCATTTGCCGGATTGCTTAACTTGGGCATTATTTTAATTTTGGTTGCTCCGTTTAAGGCTGAAAATGTGGCGGCAAGCTTAGGTTATATCCAAATATACGCGCTTATGATGAGCGGAATATATACGGTTCTGTTTGCTTTTAAGCGCAACGGCGAGTATTTATCAAACTTAAATATGCTGAACGGAGTTGCCAAAAACAAACCTTTTATAGCCGTGGCATTGTTGTTTTTCATACTGTCTTTAATGATTGTTTCACCGCTGCCGATATTCTTTTCAGCCTGGAATACGCTTAATTATTTGGTGCTTGGCGGGCAATATTTTATGGTTGCCGCGATAGTGTTTGCGCTGATAATAATACTTCCGGCGTTTATGCAAATTTTCCGCACGGTGTTTTTTGCCGCATCCGCTGCCAATACCGACCGCGCGGAGCCGATACTTTACATTCTGATTATGCTTAATATGCTTTTATCGTTAAGCATTATGTTTTACCCTGAATTTTTGTTGGATAAATCTTTGTGGCTGATAAGCGGGGTTAAATAATGAACGAGATTAACGGCATAATCTGGCAGGATAAAAAAACTTGCGAGAGCACCAATACTGAAGTTTACAAACTTTGCGATAAGCTGAAAGCTCCATGCCTGGTAACCTCTGAAGTTCAGACCAAGGGTAGGGGGCGCCGCGGTCATAGTTGGATTAGTGAGAGCGGCAATTTGTTTATGTCTATGGCGTTCAAGGCTGAATTGCAAGATTTAAGCCGTTTGGTCATAATCAGCGGCATTGCGGTAATGCAAACCGTGCAGTTTTTCTGCCCGCAAGCTGATATAAAATTAAAATGGCCGAATGATGTGCTGGTTGGCGGTGCTAAGATTTCCGGTATTCTGTTTGAGCGCGGACCGGCTGATTTTTGGATTATGGGCGTTGGCATCAACATTGTTTCGCACCCTGATTTAGGCGCCTCCGCTTATGCCACGGCGGGGCTTAACGCTTTGGGCGCGGATACCGACCGCATAGCCGTGCTTAAAAAACTTATTGCGAATTGGAACACTCTGTTGTACATTTACCGCCAAGAAGGATTTGAAAAGTTAAAACAGATATGGCAGAGCAATGCTTGCAACCTTAATAAACCGATAGTTATAAAACAAGAAAATAATGATAAAAGCGGCATTTTTGCCGGCATAGATGATAACGGCTGTTTGCTGTTAAAAAACGGGCGCAAGACCGAGGTAATAATTGCCGGAGATATGTTTGCCGCGCCAAAAGAGGAAAAAGATGATTAAAAAAGAAGGAATATATTTTTTGCCGTTAGGCGGCGCCGATGAAATCGGCATGAACATGTATGCATACAGCGTCAACGGCAAGTGGATTGTGGTTGACACCGGTTACGGCTTTTTAAATGACGACTACCCCGGAATGGATATGAGCTATGCCTCGCCGGAATTTTTGGAAGAATTTAAAAATGATGTAAAAGGCATTTTTATTACTCACGGACATGAAGACCACATGGGCGCCATTGCCCATATTTGGCCGTCATTGCAATGTCCGGTATACGGCACGCCTTTTGCTCTAGGGCTTATCAAAGAGCGCTTAAAAGAATATAAAATGGAAAAAATCGTGCCCTTAAACCCCGTGCATGCCGGTGACACGGTTGAACTTGACGAGTTCACGGTAAAATATATTCCGCTGGTGCATTCCGTGCCGGAAACTTGCGGTTTGCTGATTAAAACCGAATACGGCAATATCTTTCACGCTACCGATTGGCGCTTTGATGACGGCAGACTTGATATGCTCCCGACCGGCATGGCGGAATTAAAAGCCGCCGGTGATGAAGGCATAAATATGTTTGTATGCGATTCTACCAATGTAATGCTTGAAAAAATTCAGCCGAGCGAGGCGGTTATCCGCCAAAGCCTGATTGAGCGGATTCCGCAAATTGAGGGCGGCTTAATCGTGACTTGTTTTGCCTCTAACCTGATGCGGCTTGAAAGCTTGGTTTTAGCGGCTGAAAAAGCCGGCAGAACTCCGGTTTTAATGGGCAAAAGCTTAATCACTAACATGAAAATTGCCAAAGAATGCGGCTATTTTGCTGATTTGCCCAAAGTTTACACTCCGCAGGAGGTGCAGGGCATCACCGAAGATAAAGCCTTGTATATTTGCACCGGCTCGCAAGCTAATTATCGCAGCGCTTTAAGCATTATTGCCAACGGCGATAGCAAGTATGTTAAGCTTGGCAAAAATGACACCATTATTTTTTCTTCCAAAATCATCCCCGGAAACGAGGAAAAAATTGAGCACATGCAGGAAAAAATGATGGATTTGGGCGTTACCGTCATCACGGAAGAAACCGAATTGGTACACACTTCCGGACACCCGTCTAAAGAAGAGCTTAAAAAGATGTATCAGATTTTGCGCCCGCAGATTGTTTTTCCGGTGCATGGCGATAAGCGCTTTATCCGCGAGCACAAACGCTTTGCTTTAAGTTGCGGCGTGCCTGAGGTTTGCTCGGGGCAAAACGGCGATATGTTTTTAGTAAACGGCGGCGCTATTACCAAAACCGAAGAAGTTGAGTCTGAGGTTATGGGCGTTGATCGCGGGCGTTGCGTGTCGTTAACTTCTGACGTGGTTAAAAACCGCAAAAAAATTGCCTATAATTGCAGTTTGTTTATCAGCGCGGTAATAACTGCCGATAACCGCGTGGCGGATTTGCAAATTTCCTCCATAGATATATTAGAAGCCAAAGATTGGGAGCCGCTTGCCGCGGAAATTAAGCAGGCGGTTATCCCGCAGATTGAGGAAAAATTGCACGAATGCGGCGGCTTAACTCCGGCGGTTCAAGAATTTATCAAAGGTCGGATTCGTAAAAAAGTTTTGCAGGCAACCGATATAAAACCGGTTACATTTTTCCATATTTACCAAGAAACTAAGGAGAATTAAAATGTTAAACGCACCTAAATTACACAAAGGCGATAAAATTATGATTGTGGCGCCGTCGCGCGGCTTAAAACTGATAGGAGCCGATTGCCGCCAAATTGCGGAAAAACGCTTGGCGGAGTGGGGGCTTGAGGTTGTTTTTGCGCCCAATACCACTGATGAAAATTATGATATGTTAGGCTCCGCAAGCATTGAAAAGCGCGCTGCTGATTTAATGACCGCATTTGCCGATAAAACGATTAAAGGCGTGTTTACGGTCATCGGCGGTTTTAATTCTAACCAGCTCTTAAAGCGTTTAGACTTTAATGTTATCAAACAAAACCCGAAAGTATTTATCGGCTTTTCTGATATTACCGCTTTGCATGCCGCTATTTATGCTAAAACCGGAATGGTTACATATTACGGTCCGCATTACAGCTCTTTAGGTATGCTAAAAGGTTGCGATTATACTTTAACAAACGCTCATAATACGTTGTTTAGCAATGGAAAATATGAATTAAAAGCTTCAGACGAATGGAGCGATGATTTATGGTTCTTAAATCAAGAGCAGCGCGAGTTTATCAAAAACGATGGCTGGTGGCATATTCACTCCGGCAACGCTGAGGGAACGATAATCGGCGGCAATTTGTGCACCTTTAACCTTAATTTAGGCACTGAATATCGCCCGCAATTTGTTAAAGACACCATTTTGTTTATTGAAGACGATGATGAGTCCAAGCCGGTTCATTTTGAGCGCAACTTGCAAGCGCTGATTAATCAGCCTGATTTTGTAAATGTTAAAGGCTTGGTTATCGGTAGGTTCCAAAAAGCTTCCGGTATGAGCCGCGAGACTCTGGAGTTTATCATTAACTCAAAGCCTGAACTTAAAAATATGCCGGTTATTGCCAATACCGATATGGGGCACACCACTCCGATTGCAACCATTCCGCTTGGCGGCAAAGCCGTTATTGAAAATGGACATATTTTTATTGAAGCATAAAATATAAAGTCTTTACAATGGCTAAAACAAAGGTGCCTGCTTGCCTCATCGCGGCGGGCATTTTTGTGGTTTAATTTTTTTTGACAAAATTAATTTTGTGCTTGTTTTTTAGTCGCTTATATGCTAAAATCCCCTTTACAAAATACGAATTATGTCTACTCTTATGTTAAATTATTGAAAAATTGAAAAGATTTTTCATAACATTTGGTATACGTAAATTTGTTTTATTAAAAGAAAAAATAAACCAAAAAAATAATAAACAATTATGGCAAACGTAAAAGCTTTTGCGGCAATGGTTATCAAAGTGGTAATCGCCGCGGTATGTGCTATGATGACCTTCTCTTGTGACGATTTCGTCAAAGAATCAACGAAACTGAATGTTTCGGAAGAGGTCAGGACTAAGAAGCAAACGAGGTATGAAAATATCTCGTTGGTGAATGATTTCAATGTCGCCGATAACGAGTTCTCTTCCAAAGAGAATATCAGCGGTGAGATTGTGGAAAAAGAGGGTGGATCTGAGACATCGCGTATGCGTTTTGATCAGGACCTTGTCTTCAAAGTAAACTTCGCATGTGCGCCTAAAAAGGTATACGTGCCGGAGGAGAAGCTTTTGTCCGATATCGGGCTTGTAAGCTTCAAAGAGGGCAAGGTGAACACCTCCTCAGTCAGCAAGACTCCGTTCAAGCTTGTGACCAACACCCAGCACGATGAGTTTGTCTTCAATGCAAACGAGGTCGTGACAGCTGACGCCACCTGGCAGCAGCTTGTGGTCGCGGCAAAGGACAGCGCTTTGGCAGCCGCGGTAGTCAAAGGCGTAAACTACAAATACGCCGAGGCTAAGAAGAATGCGCAACTTTCCAATGCGGATTCAACCGTCTTTGACGTCAATCTCTTCTTTAAGGTTGACTTTGACGTGGAAGGTGCCAAGCGTGACACGCTCGTTCGTGTTCCTACGCAGCGCATCTATAAGAGCGGTAAACTTCCGGACAATTTTTACAAGCGTCTGGAAAACATTACCTTTGCTGCTCAGTTTGACACCACCGTGTGCAAGCTGTTTACGGTAAAGCAAAATGTTGCCGGCATGGTTGTTTCGTACAACAACGCCGACATCCTGCGTAAAGAAAGCTTCCGCGAGGACTTAAATCTCAGAGCCGACGCCACTATCAGCCCGAACAAGCTTTGGGTTAGCAGTGACAACGCGCTGAACTTGGTTGCGCTTACCGCGCAGTCCAAGGATAACCTGACACGCTCAATCGCCGGTACTAACGGTAGATTTGTTAAATCCTCATATCAACAGAACTATTCGTTCAGCTTCAATGAGGGTGAGAGAGTATATATCAACGCGGCGTATGAGGCACTCGCTTATGGCGATAGCACTCTTGCACACGCAGAGATTAGCAACATTGCTTACTCTCACAGCAAGTCCGTTAGAAATACGGCATTGTCCAATGCGGATAGCACCGTCAACACCGTCCATTTGTTCTTTGTTGCAACACTGGTACGTGAGAATGGCGCTAAGATTGCGGATTATCTAATCAGAGTTCCGTACACCCGCATTCACAAGCACGTACAGGTTCCGGACAATTACGAGACCAAACTGGAGAATGACACCTACATCGGTGAGTTTGAGGCAAAAACCAAAAAACTTGTCACTGATGAACAAAGGGTTACCGCTGAAGAGGTTCGCTACAAAAATGACGAAGAAATCAGCCGCAAAAGAGTTTCGGCTGACCTCAACCTCGGTTCTACCTTTGAGGTGGACTCTGAAGTTTGGGTGGAGAAAGAATCCGATTTGACGAATGTTCAACTTGTCAACACCACGATTGGTGACGATAAGGTGAATATTAGCTCAAACGGTAATTTCAGAACCACAACTCGTACATTTGCGAGGAGCTATCAGCTCAACGCAGGCGAGACTGTGTCTAACAGTTCCGTCTACGAGTATCTCACCTATTTGGACAAGGCTCTGACTTATTCAGCTGTGCAAAACATCAGATTCGTAAGAGCTGATGCCAAGTTGAATGAACAGGCGTCCACAGCCAATCGCAAGGTTGCCGATGTAACGCTTTATTACGATCTTGACGTTGTCAAGAACGATTCTAAGGCTAAAACTAAGGCATCCGGTGAGGAAGTTACCACCTATCGCGTGGCAGTTCCTTATCAGCGAATGCTGTACGTCCAGACCAGAGAGGACAAGCTCGTCAGCAAGTCATACCGGAATATGAAGCGCGAGATCGTTAACGCGAATACTGAGAGAATTTCCTTCACGGAAGTTGAGACATGGTCGGTTAGTGGTGAAAAGACAAACACTATCACCAGGAATTTGACCAGACACCTCAGCGAACCGGCTCTCCAGTGGATTTATACTGTGAACAACAGTTATACCACCAAGAGTAACGGATCATCTCAGGTCAGTGAGACCCCGAGCAAGGACGGAAATTGGACGATAACAACACGCTCAATGAGGTACAGTTCAACTGCTACCAACGGCGTTAATCCGTTCAACAATGTCTACTCGTATGATTATCAGAAGGCGGTTTATGTAGATCCGACAGGATACTACACAGTCACTTTTGACTACGCCAACTGGAACTTCAGCGAGGCAGGCTCAAGCGTTTCCTCACAGGCAACGGAGACCACACAGAATGGTACAACTTATCTTGTATATGATTATCAGAACAAGATCAGCACCAATTATGTAATCTCCGGCGGTAACTATCAGGCTTCTGCGTCCGCAACTGCCAAAATAGCTATCGTTAAGCCTAAGCCGGAGGACAAGCTTGTGAGCAAATCCTACAGGGACGTCAAGAGAGAGATCGTTAACGCCAATACTGAGAGAATTTCCTTCACGGAAGTTGAGACATGGTCGGTTTCAGGTGAGAAAACAAACACTATCACCAAGAACCTTTCACGCCACCTCAGCGAACCGGCTCTCCAGTGGGTATATACTGTGAACAACAGTTATTCCACCAAGAGCAACGGAAGTTCACAAATCAGTGAGAGCCCAAGCAAGGACGGAAATTGGACGATAACAACACGCTCAATGAGGTACAGTTCAACTGCTACCAACGGCGTTAATCCGTTCAACAATGTCTACTCGTATGATTATCAGAAGGCGGTTTATGTAGATCCGACAGGATACTACACAGTCACTTTTGACTACGCCAACTGGAACTTCAGCGAGGCAGGCTCAAGCGTTTCCTCACAGGCAACGGAGACCACACAGAATGGTACAACTTATCTTGTATATGATTATCAGAACAAGATCAGCACCAATTATGTAATCTCCGGCGGTAACTATCAGGCATCTGCATCAGCAGCTGCTAAAATAGCTATCGTTAAGCCGATCAACAGGATCATCCCTGAAGACTGGGGCAAGATTATTGGCATGGCTGTTACAGCAGTTCCTGCAGATCAGGTAAGAGGTGAATATGCGCAGAAGTGCTTTAACCTCAGAACTGAGAAGGGATCTGTCGCCATCATCGCCGATATGAACGCCAAGGCTCCGGCGGTGCAGGATATTCTTAATGGATACTTCTGCAAAGGAACCTTCGGTCCAGAGTATAATTCCGGGTATTACACAAGTAACAGCAACAGGGGCTCCTATGCTGTCAACAAGTGGGCACCTGCAATCGCCAAAGATCTGACGGATCGTATCGGTTATTATCGCGACCAGAATACTGGCGCTCGTAATATTCGTTTCACGACCCTCAAGATGTGGAACTGGCGCAATGGCAACTATTCAACCAAGGTTGATGGTTATACATTCGCAGTTTCCGACGATGGCACTCTGACCGTGACCTACAAAGGCGAGGTTGTTCTCCAGCTGAGGTAATCTAAGCGCAATCTTTTTACTCAATGCCTTTTGTTTTGGTATTGAGGTTTGTATAATCTTTTGTGAAACCTTTAAGCTTCCAAAGTTATGGAAACAAAAAATAAATCTCCCGATAGCCAAGCGCTATCGGCATAAATCATAAATAAACGGTGTCCTTTTCGGGCGCCGTTTTCTTTTTGCCTAAAACGTAAATCGGTCTTGCAATTTTTAACATAAGCCGTTATAGTGAAAAAAATTTTGATTTTGACTAACGAAAGGTAACCACTTTAATGCTTACAGCAAAAAATAATGTTGCAACCATGCACGCGCAAATTTTGGCGAAAGTCGCCGAAAGCTTTATTAAAAACAATTTTGCCGATATTGACAGCCTGCCTGAGGTTTTAGTACCTAACGAGGCACGTCCGCTACGCGGCTCGCTTGCCAAAGACCGACAGGTTATTAAAGAACATATTGTGGCGGTTTTGGGCTTTACCCCTGAAAATGAGGATTTATCCCGCCCGTTGGCAGACTTTGCCAAAGATGCTTTAACCCGCAATGCCGCGCCGGTGGCAACCGTTTCGGTTTTGCCGTCCGCCTGCGCCGCCTGCATGAAAACGCAATTCACGGTTACCGATATGTGCCGCGGCTGTGTGGCTCGCCCGTGCGAGGTCAACTGCCCTAAAAAGACCATCACCGTTGAAGATAAAGCCTTTATTAACCAGGCGAACTGCATTAAATGCGGCATGTGCGCCAATGTTTGCCCTTATGGCGCCATTAACAAAGCGCCGGTTCCGTGTGAAGACGCTTGTCCGGTCGGAGCTATCACCAAAGATGAAAACGGCTTTGAACATATTGATTATAACAAGTGTATTTCTTGCGGCAAGTGCATAAAATCATGTCCGTTCGGCGCCATTGCCTACAATTCGCAACTTACCGATGTGTTAAACCAAATTAAACGCGCGCAAAAGCCGGTGGTTGCCATGTTGGCTCCGGCGGTTATCGGTCAGTTCGGCACGGATGCCGCCAAAATTATCACAGCTCTAAAACAGCTTGGTTTTGCCGATGTGGTTGAAGTTGCCGAAGGCGCTGACGTTACCACCTTAAACGAGGCTAAAGAATTTATTGAGCGCATGGAAGAGGGGCGCCCGTTTATGACAACTTCTTGCTGTCCGGCATGGTATAAGGCCACCCAAACCCATATTCCTGAAATTGCTCCGTATGTTTCAAGCACCAAACCCCCGATGTATTACATTGCCGAGTTGGTTAAAAAACAAAATCCTGAAAGCATTACCGTGTTTGTCGGTCCGTGCCTTGCCAAACGCATTGAGGCGGAGGGCGATAAAGACGTTGATTATGTTTTAGTGTTTGATGAAATTGCCGCTATGTTAGCCGGAGCAGGCATTAATGTCGCAACATGTGAAAATTCAACTTTTGCCAAGGTTTCATCTGCACAAGGACGCATCTTTCCGGTCAGCGGCGGCGTTGCCGGAGCGGTTGCCCACATTGTCGGCGACACGGCGGTTTGCAAACCGGAACCGATTAACGGCTTAAACAAAGACGCTTTCAAAAAGCTTAAAATGTATGCCGCTAAAAAGAGTGCCGGTGAATTTAACTTGATTGAGGTTATGTGCTGCGAAGGCGGCTGCGTCGGCGGTCCGGGGTGTGTTGTAATGCCTAAAAAAGCTGAAATTATGGTTAATAACTACGTTAAAACCAGCCCTGATTTGAAAGATTTGCAGAAAGATAAATAAAATGCAAGCGCTTTCATCTGAGCAAATAGCCGCAATTGTCGGCTCTGATTCTAAGGTTGCGCCGGCAGTTATCACCGGCGTTTCAACCGATAGCCGCAAATGTGGGCAAAATGATGTGTTTATTGCCATCTCCGGCGAAAAATTTGACGGTCATGATTTTGTGCCTGATGTTATTGCCGCGGGGTGTCCGCTTGCTATTGTAAACCGCTTGCTCCCTGATGTTCCGCCACAAAAACAAATTGTGGTTGCTGATACCTTAATCGCTTATGGCAAAATCGGGGCGTATAACCGCTCATTGTTTAAGGGAAAGGTTATCGGCTTAACCGGCAGCGCCGGCAAAACCACCACCAAAGAAGAGCTTAAATTTGCTTTGGCGGAGTTTGGCAAAGTTTATGCCACCATCGGTAATCACAACAATTTTATCGGTGTGCCCGAAAGCCTGTGCAATATGGATTTATCGGCTGATTTTGCCATTATTGAAATGGGCATGAGCGCCAAAGGCGAAATATCGCGCTTAACCTCATTTGTAAAGCCTGATGTTGCCATTATTACCAACATATACCCGATGCATATTGAGTTTTTTAAAAATTTGCAAGGTATTGCCGAGGCTAAAGCCGAAATTTTTGAGGGCTTGCCGCCAAAGGGCGGAATTGCCGTTATTAACGCCGATACTAACTATGCCGATATTTTGGAGCAAAAAGCGGCGGCGCATAATGCCAAAATTGTTAAATTCGGGCAAAATTACCAGCCTGAAGTAAAGGTTGCAGCTCCGGCAGAGGGCGAGCCCTTTCTTTATAACGCTTGGTGCGTTTTGAAAACAGTTGAGGCTTTAGGGCTAAACGTTGCCAAAGCGGCTGAAAAAATCAAGACTTTTGAACCGTTAGAGGGCAGGGGCAAACCTTATACTTTAAAACTTTCAGACCATAAAGGAACTTATACCTTAATTGACGATAGTTATTCGGGGCAGCCCGAGGCGATGAAACTGGCAATTAAGTCCTTAAACAGCCTTAAAACCAATGGTCGTAAAATCGCTGTTTTGGGCAAAATGGCCGAACTTGGCGCTTGCTCTAAGCAAAAGCATACCGAAATCGGGCAGGAGCTTGCCAAAAGCAATATTAATATTGTGGTCGGCGTTTGCCCTGAAATGAAAGATATGTTAGCCGAGCTTCCGCCGCATATAACGCAATACTATTTTGAAAATAAAGATAATGTGGCAGACTTTTTATTAAATCAACTCTTGCAAAATGAAGATATTGTCCTTATAAAAGGAGCAAGATATTCTTCAAAGCTTTATCAGGTGGCTGATGAGTTAAAAGAAAAGGGGCTTAAACAATGAAATGTCCGTTTTGCGGGTGTGATGACACGGTTGTAAAAGATTCGCGCAACACTGATGATGATACTTCTATTCGGCGCCGCCGCGAGTGTCCGGAGTGCGGTTCGCGTTTTACCACCTTTGAACGCGTGCAGCTAAGGGAGCTGATTGTTATTAAAAAGAACGGCGAGAGAACGTTTTTTGACCGCGAAAAGCTTTATCGCTCCATTGAGCTTGCCGTTCGCAAGCGCCCGATTTCACCGGAACGTGTTGATAAGGTTGTAAACTCTATTCAGCGCCGCTTTGAAAGCTCCGGCGAAAACGAAATTACCACTGAGGCTATCGGCGAGGCGGTTATGGAAGCATTATCAAGGCTTGATAACATTGCCTATATCCGCTTTGCGTCGGTTTATAAAGATTTTAAAGAAATCAAAGACTTTGAAGAATTTGTTGATACGATTGATAAATTGGCAAAGCCGGTTTTAGAAAATAATATTGAAGGAAAAAACGATGACTAAATTTGTATCAGGAAAAATCCGCCGCAAATCAGGCGCTCGCTTAGCCGCTGTGCAGGCAACTTATATGATTGCTTATGGTCAGCTGCCGGTTGATGAAGTTATTAAAGACTTTACCGAAGGCAAAGTCGGTCGCTATGTTATTGAAGAAGATTCGGTTACCGAAACCGAAGAAATGATTGAAATTTCACCGATTGATACCGAATACTTTGAAAGTTTGGTACGCGGTGCTCATGCCAAAAAGCAAGATTTGGAACGCTCGCTGGCGCATTACTTAAAAGAAAAATGGTCGTTAGAGCGCATGGACGGCACAATGCAGGCTTTGCTATTGTGCGCGGTTTATGAATTAACCAATACGATGGACGTTGATACTAAAGTTTTAATTCAAGAATATGTTGATTTAGCTTATGCGTTTTATAACAAAAACGAACCCAAAATGGTAAACGCTTTGCTTGACCAAATTGCCCACGCCGTAAGAGCTTAATCAGGAGAATAAAATGGCGGTTTTACAGCTTTATGAATACCCGCACCCGATATTGCATCAAAAGTGCGAACGGGTTTTGAAAGTTGATGACGAATTGCGCAAGCTTTTAGACGACATGCTTGAAACCATGTATGCCGACAAAGGCGTCGGGTTGGCGGCTCCGCAGGTCGGTGTTTCCAAGCGCGTGATTGTGCTTGATACCAAGCAGCGCGGTGAAGACGATAACTGGAAAGCCGGTAAGCCCATGTACTTAATAAATCCTGAAATTATTTACAAGTCAGAAGAAAAAATCATTTTTTGCGAGGGTTGCCTTTCGCTTCCGGGGCAAAGCGCCGATGTTGAGCGCCATGAACGAATCAAGGTTCGTTACACCGATTATAACGGCAAAGAATCTGAAATTGAGGCGGTTGATTATGAAGCGGTTGTTCTTCAGCATGAAATTGACCATCTGGACGGCATTTTATACATTGACCATCTAAGCCGCTTAAAGCGCAATATGCTTTTGAAAAAGCTTGAAAAATATCGCGCTTCAAAAGCAGAAGAGGCATAAAAAACATAAAGTTATCCCCTTGTTTAAAATCAACTCTTTACTATTTATGAGTATGCGCTTATTTTAAAAGCTGATAAAAATTAATAATCTGATAAGGATATTATTAAATGACTAAAAATGCTCAGAATGATTTTTTAAATGATATAAAAGAAAACAAAATTGCGGTTACCGTATTTTTAATCAACGGTGTAAAGCTGCAGGGCGTTATTACATGGTTTGATGACAGCTCTTTGCTTTTGCGCCGCGATGGTCACACTCAGCTTGTTTATAAGCATGCTGTTTCTACCATTATGCCGGTGCAAGCCGTTGACGTTGTAGAAGAATAAAACTTGCCTGAATTTAATCAAAACGTTAAAACCAACGCGTGTGTGGTTTGTCCGTTTATTTTAAGCCGGAAAAAGCTCATGTCTGCCGAAAGCCGTTTGGCTGAAGCAATCGGGCTTTCTCTGGCTATTAATTTAAATGTTGTGTTTACCGAATCGCCAAAAATCCGCGAAATTAAGCCCGCAACATTTTTCAGCCGAACTTTTATTGAAAATATCAAGCAAAAAGCTGAGGCTGATGATGTTTGGTTGATGATTGTTGATGCCGCGCTCACTCCGATTCAGCAGCGCAACCTTGAAAAAGAGCTGAATATTAAAGTAATTGACCGCACCGCGCTGATACTTGAAATTTTCGGCGAACGCGCGCAGACCAATGAAGGCAAATTACAGGTAAGTTTGGCTCATTTAACCTATCAGCGCTCGCGTTTGGTCAGAAGCTGGACGCACCTTGAACGCCAACGCGGCGGCGCCGGTTTTTTGGGCGGCCCCGGTGAAAAACAAATAGAGCTTGACCGGCGTATTATTGACGATAAAATCATCAAAATTAAAAAAGAGCTTGAAAAAGTTAAAAATACGCGCGAATTGCAGCGCGGCAACCGCCGTAAAGTTCCGTATCCGATTGTAGCGCTGGTCGGCTATACCAATGCTGGCAAGTCATCGCTGTTTAATCGGCTTTCGGGCAGTAATGTGCTCTCTGAAGATATGCTGTTTGCAACGCTTGACCCGACTTTGCGCAAAGTGGCGCTGCCTTCGGGACGGGAAGTGATTTTTTCTGATACGGTCGGTTTTATTTCTGATCTTCCGCATGAACTGGTGATGGCGTTTCGCTCCACGCTGGAAGAAGTTTTAGAAGCGGATATTGTGGTGCATGTGCGCGATATATCAAACGCCGACACCGACCTTCAGCGTGCCGATGTTCTTGAAGTTTTGCACAATTTAGGCTTAAAACAAGCAGAAAGCTCTGAAAATTACATTGAAGTGTTAAATAAAACCGATTTGCTGACCGAAGATGAAAAAGCGGTTTTAACCCATAAACTGAACAATCAACCTAAAGCGCTTTTAGCGGTTTCCGCCTTAACGGGGCAGGGCTGCGGGGAATTGTTAAAACTTATTGATGATAAGCTTGCCGCCCATAACAAAACTTATCAAATAAAAGTCGCGGCAGATGACGGCAAACTGCAATCATGGCTTTACGCCAATGCGGAAGTATTAAGCGCGGCTCAAACTGAAGAACAAATAGTGTTTTTAGTAAAAATCGGCGCGACAGAGGCGGCAAAATTAGCCAAAATTTTCGGGATTAAGCTTTTGGCGTAATCATCTTGTGCAAAACTCATCTTATAACCGCAAGAGCGGGTTGCAAGTTGAGTTTAAATGCTTTACACTGAGCGCATATTTGTAAAATAGGGTGCAAGATGCTGGTCTTAAAAAAAATATTCATAATTTTATTGGCGGTAACAATAGCTTTTGCGGCTGAGGCAAAAACTGCCGCAGATGAGCCGACTAAAGAATGGCTCGCGTTTTTAAGCGAGCTTAAAGCCGATATGATAAAGCGCGGCATCAGCCCCAAAACCATTGATAGGGCTTATGGCAACAACACCTATTATCACCAAGCGCCGGAAGTGGTAAGCAAAGATAAAAAACAGACTGAATTTGTTTTAACTTCTAAAGATTATATCAATCGTCTGGTTAATCCGTACCGAATTGAAAAAGCCCGTAATTATTATCGCAAATTGCAAAAAGAATTTCCGACTCTTGAGCAAGAGTATGGCGTTCCGCTTAATTATCTGACCGCTTTTTGGGCGGTTGAAACCAACTTTGGCGAAAATAAGGGCAAATATCACTTAATTGACGGCTTAACCAATTTAAGTTACAACAACCGCCGCTCTGACTTTTTCAAGAATGAATTGTTTAATGTTTTGAAAATTATGGAAAAGTATGACCTTGAAAACGATAAAATGCTTGGCTCGTGGGCAGGCGCCATGGGGCATTTCCAGTTTATGCCTTCAACTTTTAACGCTTATGCGATAGACTATGACGGCGACGGCATTGTTGATATTTGGGATTCGTTTGATGATGCGGTTGGCTCCGCCGCCAATTATTTAAGCAAACTGGGATGGAAAGCCGATGAACCGTGGGGCGGCAAAGTCCGCTTGCCGTGGAACTTTAACTATTCTGAAACCGGATATAAAAAAGTTAAAACGGTTAAACAGTGGTCTGATTTAGGCGTTAAAACTTTAGGCGGTAAAAAATTACCGTGGAATCAAGACCTGAAAGGCTCGTTGATTATTCCGGACGGGCGCAAGGGCACCGCTTATCTGGTGTTTGGCAATTTTAAGCGGATAATGATATGGAACCGCTCGGAAAATTATGCTTTAAGCATCGGTATTTTAGCCGATTATGTAAACAATAAGCTTCCGCATAAAGCTATTAACAATGCTCAGCAATATAAGCTGACCGATAAAGAGGTTAAAGAAGTTCAGGCGTTTGCCAACAAGCTTTTGCGCACAAAGCTTAAAGAAGACGGCATTTTAGGACCTAAAACCAAACAAGCCGTAAAAAGACTGCAGGCTAAAGCCGGAATGCATCAGGATGGTTATCCTGATTGGCAGCTTTTGAACAAAATCCGCCATTACAATTCTAAAACCGGCTTTATTGTTCCGGTACAGCCGCCCAAAAATTTAAGCGCAAAAAATTCACAGGCTGAAAATGATGCTGGACGTAAAGCCAAAAGCAAGTTAAATTAAGCCGATATGATTATTAAAAGCGAGAATAAAATATAAAATGAACTTTAATAAAATAAAAATTTACATAAGCTTAGCATTAATAACCGTGTTGGCGGCATGCTCCTCAACCGGAACGCCTGAATTGAGCGGACTTTCGCCGCAGGCGCAAGCCATAACCATCAAACAATTCGGCGGAACATATAAAGTCGGCAACCCGTATAAAATTATGGGCAAATGGTATTATCCGGCTGAAGATTATGATTATTCCGAAGTTGGTATGGCCAGTTGGTACGGCGAAGATTTTCACGCTAAAAAAACCGCCAACGGCGAGCGCTATGACATGAACACTTTAACCGCCGCCCACCGCACTTTGCCGCTGCCGTCTATTGTAAAAGTCACCAACTTGGAAAACGGACGCTCGCTGGTGCTGCGCGTTAATGACCGCGGTCCTTACGCCAAAGAACGCATTATTGACATTTCCAAACGCGGCGCGCAGCTTTTGGGTTACCAAACCAAAGGCATCACCAAAGTTCGGGTTGAAATTATGGCTAAAGAAAGCAAGGCGCTTAAAGCGGCGTTGCTTGGGCAAAAAGTTCCTGATAATGTGACAATTCCGGTCATGAAAGTTCCGGCGGCAAACAATGGCGAGGTCAGTTATTATGTACAAGCCGGTTCGTTTACACAACAAGAATACGCTGACAACTTGTCGGCTAAATTATCGCAATTCGGCAAAAGCTGCGTAAGCAATGCTTTTGTCGGCAACACAATGTTTTACCGCGTGCGTATTGGTCCTTTCTTACATGAGGAAGAAGCCATAGTCACGCTTAACAAAATCAGAAATTATGGCGTTTATGATGCCAAAATCATAAGAGAATAAGGAGAAATTAACATGAATGGTAAAAAAACGTTATTTGCAGCCTTGCTTTTAAGCAGCGTTTCAGGGCAGGCTTTTGCCTTTGAAACCGCCGCGCGCAATGCAATTTTAATTGATTATGACACCGGAGCATATATTTACACCAAAGACCACGATGTTAAAGTGGCGCCTGCTTCCATGAGCAAACTGATGACTTTGTACATAATTTTTGATAAGTTAAGAAACGGCTCGCTCTCATTGGAAGATACTTTTACAGTTAGTGAAAACGCATGGCGTAAAGGCGGCGCGGCAAGCGGCGGTTCAACTATGTTCTTAAAAATCGGCGAAAGCGTTACCGTTGAGGACTTATTGCAGGGAATTATCGTGCAATCAGGCAACGATGCCTGTATTACCGCGGCTGAAAATATTGCCGGCACCGAAGAAGATTTTGCTGTTTTAATGAATGAAACGGCTGAAAAAATCGGGCTTAAAAACAGCACCTTTGCCAACGCGACCGGACTGCCGCACCCTGATCAAAAAATGTCGGTTGAAGACTTAGCCTTGCTCGCGCGCAAAATCATTAAAGAATTTCCGCAATTTTACCATATTTTTTCGGAAAAAGAATTTAAGCACAATAACATTAAACAAGGCAACCGCAATCCTTTGCTTTATACCATGCCGGGGGCTGACGGCTTAAAAACCGGACACACCGATGAAGCCGGATTTTGCTTAACTGCCTCTGTTGCCAAAGGCGGACGCCGCTTGATTGAGGTTATGTCCGGCATGAGCAGCAACAAAGAGCGCTCTGAAGAGGCTGAACGGCTCATGAATTACGGCTTCCGCGAATTTGATAACTACAAAATTTTATCAGCGGGGCAGGTGATGGCGGAAGTTCCGGTTTGGTACGGCGAGGTTAAAAGCGTAAATATCGCGGTGCCGGAAGATATTACCGAAACCATACGCCGCAATGCTCGCTCACAATATAAAATGAAAGTGGTTTATGATGAGCCGGTTAAAGCCCCGATTAAAAAAGGCGAGCTTATCGGTCATGCCGAAATCACCGATCCTGAAGGCGAAATTCGCAAAATAGATTTAGTGGCGGCAGATAATGTTGCCGAACTTGGCGTAATGGGACGCTTTTGGGCAAACTTAAAGTATTTGGTATTAGGAGATAAATAATGAATGCCTCTGCCGGAAAATTCATCACCTTTGAAGGCGGCGAGGGAACCGGAAAATCCACTCAAATCAAATTACTGGCTGATTACCTTGAGCAAAAAGGTAAAAAAACGGTTTTAACCAAAGAACCGGGCGGAACTGAAATCGGCAAACAGCTGCGCCATATTTTAACCGAAGGCGAAGCAGATAAAATAGACGCTGTCAGCGAAGCTCTGTTGTTTTTTGCCGACCGGCGCATACATCTGGCGCAAAAAGTTTGGCCTGCGCTTAAAAACGGCGAGTGGGTTTTAAGCGACCGCTTTGCCGATTCTACCATGGCATATCAGTATTACGCCTATGATAAACGCTTGTCGCAAGAGGATATTAACGCGCTGTATGCCTTTGTCGCCGGTAATTTCAAGCCTGACTTAACCATCATTTTGGATATTGACCCCAAAATCGGTTTAGCGCGCTCGTTCAAAAAGGCGGAAGGTATGGAGGTTAAAGAAGTTCGCTTTGAAAATAAGGCGCTTGAGTGGCATAACAAGCTGCGCCGCGGTTATTTGGAAATTGCCGAAAGCGAACCCAAACGATGTGTTGTTCTAAATGCTGATAAAACGGTTGAAGAATTGCACCGCGATATTGTCGCCGTAATTGAATCAAAGTTTAGGTTGTAAAGGATTGTCATGGAAAAAATTGAGCCATACGCCAACCCGTATTTATGCGGACACCAAGAAGCCGAAGAAATGTTCTTAAAGGCATGGAAAGCCGGAAGTTTGCATAATTCATTGATGATAACCGGTCCGGAAGGTATCGGTAAAGCAACTTTGGCTTATCGTATGGCGCGTTTTTTACTTGCCGCTGATGAAAGCAAAAAAGAGGCGTACACCTCGCTTGAATTGCCGGAAAGCAATGCCGACTTTAGGCTGGTTGCTAATCGTTCGCACCCTAATTTAAAAATTATTGAGCGCGATTATATTGAAACCGATAAGAAAAAAGTGATTAAAGCCATTAAAGACGGCGAGGCTTTAAGCGATGATGAATTGCAAAATTTGAAAAAATCGGCGGTAATTAAGGTTGATGAAGTGCGCACAGTAAATGAATTTTTGTGCAAAAAATCGTTTGACGGCAACTGGCGCATTGTGGTTATTGATAGCGTTGATGATATGAACACCGCCAGCGCCAATGCCATACTTAAAATTTTAGAAGAGCCGCCCGCTAAAAGCCTGCTGTTTTTAATCAGTCATAATCCTAACCGCTTGTTGCCTACTATCCGCTCGCGTTGCGCTAAAATCAATTTACAGCCGCTGTCTGAAGACGAGGTCGCCTCATTACTGCGCCGTTATAATCCTGAATTGAGCGAGGCTGATGTTAAAGGCATTGCCAAAATCAGCTCCGGCAGCATCGGCAAGGCTCTGCGTTATTCTGAATACGGCGGACTTAATAAATATAAGTTGCTTGAAAGCTTGTTCTATGCCCGCGAGCACTATAATTTAACTGACGCTTTGCAATTTTGCGATGAAGTATCGCGTGATGAAAATTTGTGGAATTTAGCGGCGGAGCTGATTGAGCATTTTATTTCTGAAAATATGAAAGGCGGCGCCAAAATTAACGAGTTGAGCGAAGCCTGGAACAAAGTCAGAACAACGCTCAATGAAGCCGATTCGCTTAATATGGATAAAAAACAGGTTATGTACAATATCATAACCACCATTTGCGGAGCTCTGTAATGTTAACCGATAGCCATTGCCATTTAGGCTCTGATGAAATTTACGCTGATTTAGATGGCGTTATAAAGCGCGCCCATGAAGCCGGAGTGCAATATATATTAAATGCCGGCGGTAAGTTTGACGAACTGCCGCGCCAGTTGGAAATTTGCAAAAAATATCCCGAGACTGTAACCGTCACCGGCGTGCACCCGCATGACGCGGCTGATTACGAACATGTAACGACTGAAGATGTGCTGAAAAACACTTTATTGCCGCAAGTGGTGGCAATCGGCGAGTGCGGGCTTGATTATTTTTATGATTTCAGCCCCAAAGACGTGCAAATTAAAGTGCTTAAAAAGATGATTGCCGCGGCGCAGCAAAGCGGGTTGCCGATAATTATTCATAGCCGCGAGGCGGAAGATGATACCGCGGAAATTTTAACTGATGCCTATCAACAAAAGCCCTTTACCGGCGTTTTGCACTGCTATTCTTCCGCATGGAAGTTGGCTTCTGCCTTGCTTGATATAGGCTTTTATGTTTCGGCATCGGGAATTATAACCTTCAAAAACTCAGAAGAATTGCGAACCTCATTTGCCAAAGTGCCGGAAGAAAGGTTGCTGCTTGAAACCGACAGCCCGTATTTGGCGCCGATTCCGTTACGCGGCAAAGTCAACGAGCCGTCGTTTATGGTGCATACGGCAGAATGTTTGGCTAAAATAAAAGGTCTTGATTTTATTAATATATCAGCTATAACTACTAACAACTTTTTTAAGTTGTTTAAAAAGGCGCAAAGTTTAAGAATACTGTAAATAAAAAAATAAAGAAAGACAAAGACAGATGAGCAAACTTGTAATAATGGGCAGCGGAGCAGCTCCCGGAGTTCCGGCCATTGCCAACGGGTGGGGCGATTGCAACCCTGATAATCCTAAAAACCGCCGCACTCGTACCGGTGTATATTTGGAAATACGTTCTACAAAAATTTTAATTGATACATCGCCTGACGTGCGTATGCACTTGTTAAACAATAATATTCGTTTTCTTGACGCGGTGCTGTATACGCACGGACATGCCGACCATTTGCACGGCATTGACGATTTACGCGATTTAAACCGCATTTTACTGCGCCCGCTTGACGTTTATGCCAATAGCCAAACTTCAGATATTATCAAACAGCGCTTTTCTTATTTGGTCGCCGATAAAACTCACATGAATAATCCGGTGTTTTTCCCGAGTTTGGATATTCACACTATTGAAGAGGGCAAAGAATTTTATGTTAACGATGTTAAAATTGTGCCGATTTCATTAGAAGGACACCCCGTTCATTCTACCGGTTATATTATTGACGACGGCAGGTTGGTTTATATTGCTGACTGTAAAAAAATTTCCGATGCCGGATTAAAGCTGATTACCAAACAGCCTGAAGTTTTGGTTATGCCTCTTACCACGCTTATACCTCAGCCCTCGCACATGGGGCTAAATCAGCTGCTGGAATACGTCAAAATCATAAATCCGCGCAAAACCGTTATTAACCACATGGCGGTTGAATGTGATTATGATAATATTAATAATCTGACGCCGGATAACGTTTATCCCGCTTATGATAACATGACGGTTGAGTTTTAACAGGAAAGGAAGATGTAATGCTTTGTATATATCATATTGCCGACCATGACGGAAAAGGTTCCGCCGCGATTGTAAAGAGTGTTTACCCTGAAACAGAGCTGATGGGGCTTAATCACGATATGGAAATTCCGTATGATGAAATTGCTAAGCATGACCAAATAATTGTTTGCGATTTTGCGCTCCCGCTTGATTTTATGTTTGAACTGAGCCAAAGCCGCGATTTTACCTGGATTGACCATCATGTTTCCGTAATTGAGCAGTATGAAAAAGCTATTAAAGAAGGAGCGCATGAGCCGATAAAAGGTATTCGCCGCGTAGGCACGGCGGCGCTGATGTTGACATGGGAATATTTTTATCCTGACCGTCCGCTGCCGCTTGGCATAAAACTGTTAGGCTTAAATGATGTGTTTGACTTGCGCGACAAGCGAGTGCGCCCGTTTGAATATGCCATGCAGGCTTTAGGCGTCAACCGTCCGACCGATAAAATCTGGTCTGAACTGATTAATGATACGCTTGACGTTACGGAAATGGTGGAAAAAGGCAAGGCGATTTTATCGTATATCCGCAATCGCAATTTTCGTTTAGCGCGGGCAGAAGCGTTTGAAAGCGAATATCAAGGCTTAAAGTGTATTTGCGCCAATATACCGCAAGGCTATTCGGAGTTTTATGACTCCTTAGACAATGTTAAAGATTACGATATGATGGTAAACTTTTTCATGAATAAGAAAAACTGTTGGAATTTGTCGTTTTACACTGCCAAAGATAGTGTAGACGTTTCAAAAGTGGCGGAAAAATTCGGCGGCGGCGGGCATGCCAAAGCGGCGGGCGCTTCTTCATTAAAAGAACTGCCTGAATTTTTACGTAAAGGCAATATGTGGGTTAGTCCTAAATCAACCGGAAACAAATAGAGATAAAAAATGACGGAAAAAGATTATTACGAACTTTTGGAAGTTAGCAAAGATGCGAGCGGTGATGAAATTAAAACCGCGTTCAGAAAATTGGCGATGAAATATCACCCTGACCGCAACCCCGGTGATAAAGAAGCCGAACAAAAGTTTAAAGAAATTAACGAAGCTTATGAGGTTTTAAAAGATGACCAAAAACGCGCGGCTTATGACCGGTACGGCGCGCAGGCTTTTCAGGGCGGTATGGGCGGCGGCAATCCGTTCGGCGCCGGTTTTGGTATGAATGCTGAGGATTTATCCGATATTTTTTCCAATATTTTCTCTGACTTTATGGGCGGCGGCAGACCACGCGGCAGTAATGGCGCGGTGCGCGGCGCTGATTTAACCTATAATCTTGAAATCAGCTTAGAAGAAGCTTTTACCGGCGTTGAAAAAGAAATTAAAATCAAAACCACGGAACCGTGCGAAAAATGCAATGGGTTCGGCACTGCCGATGGTAAAGAAGCTCCGGTTTGCCCAACCTGTCACGGCAGCGGCAAAGTAAGAAGCAATCGCGGCGGCTTTTTGTTTTTTGAAACCGTATGCCCTGAATGCCATGGCGAAGGGCGCATAGTTAAAGACAAATGCAAAGAATGCGGCGGTAAAGGCGCAATAAGAGTTGAAAAATCACTGAAAGTTAAAATTCCCGCCGGTATGGAAAATAATGTGCGCATGCGTATTACCGGCGCCGGTGAAGCCGGAAAACGCGGCGGTGAAAAAGGCGATTTGTATGTTTATGTAACTATTAAAGACCACAAACTTTATGAGCGCGATAACAAAGACTTATATACGGCGGTGCCGGTTTCAATGGTGTGCGCCGCGTTAGGCGGTAAAATGGAAATTCCGGGCATAGACGGCAAAAAGGTAGAGCTCTCTATTCCGGCAGGAACTCAAACCGGCAGCAAACTCCGCGTTAAAGGCGAGGGTATGAGCATTATGAATCAAGACAAACGCGGTGATTTGTATGTGATTTTAAAAGTAGTTACCCCGACCAATTTGTCCCCGCGTGAAAAGGAGCTTTTGGAAGAATTCCGCAGTTTAAGCGAGGATAATAACTGCCAGCCTGAAATAAAAAGCTTTTTTAACAAAATTAAAGACTTGTTTAAATAGTTTTACTTGTAAATCGCCAACAGCCCCGTTACAATCAGGGTAGGGAGAAAAATAAATGATTTTTTCAAAATTTGAACGAATGGTTGCCGGACGTTATTTAAGAGCCAAGCGCAAAGAAGGCTTTATCTCGGTAATTACGGGGTTTGCATTTACCGGTATTGCTTTAGGCGTTGCCACTTTAATTATCGTTATGGCGGTAATGAACGGGTTTAAAAGCGAATTGTTGTCGCGCATACTAGGTATTAACGGACATATAACTATTGTTGCCGCGCAAGGCTTTCCGTTTACCGATTATAAAACCGCGGTGACGGATATTGAAAAAATAGACGGCGTTAAGCTCGCTATTCCGATGATTGAAAAACAACTTCTTATCTCCGGCGGCGGCACTGCGGAAGGCGCTATTGTGCGCGGTATCAGCAAAGAAGATTTACTTAAAAAACAAGTTGTCCGCAACGGACTTGCCGGTGTTGACGTTGAACAATTTACCGGCAACAAGGTTATTTTAGGCGAGCGCTTAGCAAACAAAATGGGCGTTATTGCCGGTGATGAAATTACGCTTATTTCGCCTAACGGCAAAGTAACGGCGTTCGGCACCGTGCCCAGAATGAAAACTTATCAGGTTTTAGGCACTTTTAATGTCGGCATGTATGAATATGACGCCACTCATTTATTTATGCCGCTGGAAGCCGCGCAAACTTATTTCAGCCTGCCGGAAGCGGCAACACAGATAGATGTTACCTTGCTGCATGATGAAGATTTGGCGGATATTCGTGAAATTATTGAGCAAAGTATCGGTTACGATGGTTATGTTTATGACTGGAAGCAAAGCAATTCCGCCTTTTTTAATGCTATTGACGTTGAACGCAACGTTATGTTTTTAATTTTGACTTTGATTATATTAGTGGCGGCGTTTAACATTATTACCGGCTTAATTATGCTGGTTAAAGACAAAGGGCGCGATGTTGCGGTTCTGCGCACTATGGGCGCAACCAAAGGTATGATTATGCGTATCTTTTTCATGGACGGCGCGTTTATCGGCGTGGTCGGAACACTTATCGGCTTAGGCTTAGGCGTTGTTTTTTGTGAAAATATTGATTCTATCCGCCAGTTTTTGGAAGGATTATCCGGTCGCGAACTGTTTTCGGCTGAAATTTATTTTCTATCCAAACTTCCGGCCAAAATGGACTGGACTGAAGTTGGGGTTGTGGCCGGAGTTTCGCTGTTGCTCTCATTTTTAGCCACAATCTATCCGGCGTATCGCGCCGCAAAATTTGATCCGGTGGAGGCCTTGCGTTATGAGTAATAAAATCGTACACACCATGCAATTAAAAGAAATTTGCAAACACTATTATCAGGGTGAGCAAAAACTTGAGGTTTTAAAAGGTGTTGACTTAAATATTGCCGCCAATGAGGTGGTAGCGTTAATCGGACCTTCCGGTTCCGGTAAGTCTACCTTGCTGCAAATTGCCGGATTGTTAGACAAGCCGTCATCAGGGCAAATTTTTCTTGACGGTGAAGATTGCTCCAAAGCCGATGACGGGGTTCGTACCGTTTTGCGCCGTGATTATTTGGGCTTTGTGTATCAATATCATAATTTATTGCCTGATTTTAACGCGCTTGAAAATGTGATGATTCCTCAGCTGATTGCCGGTAAAAATACCAAAGAATCCGCTGAAAAAGCCGAATGGCTGCTCTCGCGTTTGGGTTTAAAAGAAAGAATAACCCATCGTCCGGCTGAGCTTTCGGGCGGCGAACAGCAAAGAGTGGCTATTGCCCGCGCTTTGGCTAACACGCCCAAATTATTATTGGCAGACGAGCCAACCGGCAACTTAGACCCGCACACTTCCGACAATGTGTTTTTTGCCTTGCTTGATATTGTTAAAGAAACCGGACTTTCCGCCTTAATCGCCACTCATAATTTGGAGCTTGCCGCCAAAATGGATAGACAGGTTATGCTCAAAGACGGTAAACTGATAGATATGCGCCCGAGCAAGCGCATTAAAGGCGATAAAAACTTTTATTAAGGCAATACTTTAATTTTATTCCGCCCAAAACAGCGTGCCGTTTACGTCCGCGCCGTTTTCCTGCCGCAAGATTAAAGGATGTTCTTTAATATTTTTATATCCGGCGGCGGTAAGCTGCTTGCGGATATATTGCGGATTGTGTTGGTATCTGCCGCTGGCATTAAGCTGATAGCTGCTCACTTCATCAGGAGCATTTTCAATCGTAAAAATAAACGGTTTGTTTTTAATAAGAGTTGTCACTTTGGCAAAATCATCAATATATTCAACCACATCAAGCGCAATACACAAGTCAAAGCTCAGCTTATTGCAGCTTAAAAAATTAACAATATCATCTTTAATTAAATCAGCATACACACCTTTGCTCGCCGCCAAATTTAACATTTTTTGCGAGATGTCAACCCCGATAAAGCTGTTTTTAGTTGATTTAAATGCTTGCCCGACTAATCCGGTACCGCACCCTAAATCAAGCACTTTGCCAATAGGCGCAAAGTTCAATTCTTTTAATTTAGCAATGGCGGAGTAATTAATATTTTGCATTGTCTGCTCATAATTTTCAGCAAATGCATCAAACAAAGCTTCTGTGTATGCTTTGCCGTCAGTGCTGTTTTTGCCGTTAAATGCTGCAACTAAGCGGTTGGCAAATACGTTATCAGGGGCAAATTTTTGCCATTGTTCGGCAATTTTGCACGCCTCTTGCGGGTTTTGAGCATAAAAAAGCGTAAGCGTTTCAGCTAAATTGATAGAAAATTCAGTCTGTTGCGGCGCTTGTTTAATGGCGTTCAGCAATAAATCGGCAGCGCGCTCATAATCGCCGCTATCTTTCAAAATTAAGGCTAAATTATTGCTTACTTCCGGCATATCCGGATTCAAAATAACTGCCTGGCGGTACTCTTCCAAGGCTTCCAAGGTGCGCTTTTGTTTATACAATAGAGCCGCCAATCCGGCATGAGCTTCCGCATTGTTCGGTTCTAAATCAAGCGCTTTGCGGTATAAGCTTTCATCTTCGGTCAATGCGGCAAGATTAATCAGCGCCGGAATGCATTTGCCGTTAATTTGCAAGGCTTGTGCAAAATCTTTGACCGCCTCATCGGTATTATTGATTTTTAACGCAATATTTCCGGCAAGCAAATATATATCAGCAGAAGAGGTATCCCGATTTTGCGCAAGTTTTATATATTGCTCAGCCTCTGCAAGGTTATTTTGTTTAAAATTAATGAGTGCCAAATAATATACGGGCAGGGCAGATGCAGGGTGTTGCTCGCAGAGGCTTTGCAACGCCGCAACATCATGGTCAAGCGCCGCCAAATTAACCGATGGCTCCAAATAAGCGGGGTCATGCTCAAGCGCCTTGCGGTAATATTCTTTAGCTTTTTCCGGCTGATTTAAGCTTTCATAAATTCCGCCTAAATTATTATAAGCCTCTTTGATATTAGCATCTAATTTTATAACTTCAAAATATGCGTTTGCCGCCTCATGTAATTTTTCCGCCGCCGTTAATGAAACCGCTAAGTTAAAATAAAGCGGCAGATGACGGGGAGCAAACCGCAATGCCTTGTAAAAATATTCGCACGCCTCGCTAAAACAGCCTTTGGCATGGGCAGTCAAACCCATCATATTTAAAACATCAGGGTTTTCGGGCACAACCTCTAAAATTTGCCGATATAAATCTTCCGCCTGATTAAGCGCGCCGGTTAAATATAAATTATTAGCTTTTTCAAACAATAAATCGTATGACATTTTGCTCTCCGCCCTTTATTTTACGTTTATTTTTTTTAATTTCCAGTTTTATTTTTATTGCCGCAAATAAAAAATTGTTGACAAGCGATTTTAGGTATAATATTCTACCTATGTTCGGGTGCTTGAGGGCAATAGGCACGAACTTTAACGACTTGGCCGGTCATCAATATATAAGCGGGGAGTATACCCATTTGATGAGTGGCCTTTCAGTATGAAAGGTTTTTTTATGTTTAAATATCAACATGGTTTTTGCATTATTCGCTGTCAGCCTTTTCATATCGGGCATAACAGACTGATTACAAAAATGATGGAAGAGTGCGCTTGGGGAACCGTTTTGATTGCCGCCGCGCAAGAAAGCGGAACCGAGAAAAATCCTCTGCCTTATTTTGTTCGCAAAAAAATGATACAAAATGTGTGGCGCAAAAATGAAGCCTATTCACGTTTGAAGATTATCGGCGTTAAAGACGTCAATAATATTCCGTGGAATGTACACGTTTTGGATACCATAAAAAAAGAAGAGCCTGACAAACCCAAACCGGATATTATTTACGTTGGCGATGAAAGCGAATACCGCTTTTTTGCCAATGATGTTCCGAATGTTGGCGTTTGCTCGCGTACCACGCAAGATTTTCCGTTTTTATCCGGAAATATGGTGCGTGATATGATTGCGCTCAAAGATAGCCGATACAAACAATTTGTTCATCCTGAAAATTTGGAGCTTATCCAAAAAAGTTTTTATGAAGATGAATAATTTCAAACTTTGATTTTTGTTGGTTTGGGTCTTGAAGGGACAGGCGAGACAAACCATAAATTAACCTGCTGTCAAGGAGAAAATCTATGACTAAATTCAGTCAAAAACTTCATTACATTTCACCGCTTATCATGCAAAGGTAGGTGGCGCTATGCAAATTTTAGAAATATGCGCAACAGTCTTAGGATTGTTGCAAGGGCTTTTTGTGCTCTTAAACAAGCGTTGCAATTGGTTGTTTTATATTGCGCAAATCGGCTGTTTAATTTGTTTTTCATATCTTAACCATTTATACGGCGATGTTTTAAGCAACACCATATATCTGTTTATGGGTATCGCAGGGTGGATTTTGTGGAAAAGCAACAAACAAACCGCCATAACGCAATGCTCATCAACCGAGCGGTTAATATACGTTTTAGTAATCGCCGTCAGCTCAGGTGTGTTGTTTGCGTTTTTAAAACAAACTTCGGACCCGCTGCCGCATATTGACGCGTTCAGCACCGTATCTTCATTTGTCGCCACTTATTATATGGTCAGAAAAAAGCTGGATACGTGGGTTATCTGGTTTGTTAATGACCTTTGCTACACAGTGCAATACGCCATGCTTCCGGCTCAGGCTTATTATTTAATGGGCTTAAACATTGTGTGGACGGTAATGGCGATAATCTCGTTTTTTAATTGGTTAAGACTCATGAAAGGAAATGTAAAATGAAAAAAGTATATTTTGCCGGAAAATTTAATAAAAGCAAGCAAAAGGGATTGCCTTTATCCGCTGCTTTAAGTGAAGACTATCGCGCCAAACTTTTGCAAGATTCTAAATTATTGACCTATTATCAGCGTAATTTGGTTGTCGGCGGCAAATTTGAATATGCGGGACCGTTTTATTGCGAGCAGGCTTCCGGCGGCAATTTTACTTCAACCGATTGCAATGAAGTGCTTAACGCTGAATATAACTTTATTTTAAGCAGCGATATTTTTGCGGCGGTTTTGGGCGAAAGTTTTTCCGTCGGCTCTATTGTGGAACTTGGTTGGGCGCTAAATGCCGGCAAGCAGATTATTCTGCTCTATCAAGAAGAAGATTCTGCTTATACCATTAAATCAGAATATTGGTTTGCCATTGCCGACGCGCTTAAACGTAGCAAAAACTTAGTGGTGCGTAAATACAAAGATTATTCTGAAATTGTAAATTTAATCAGCAAAACCTTAGAGGAGGTACTTTAAATGAAATACAAAGAATTTGAACTGATTTTGTCATCTTTTAGATGCAACAAAAATTGCCCGTATTGCACCGCAAAAATAACCAAATGGCCGCCGGTTGATGATAAAGTTGACGAACTGGAAGCTAAATTTAATTACTTAAAGTCAAAAAACATCAATTTCCGTTATTTTATATTTTGCGGCAACGGAGAGCCTTCATTACACAGTTATGAAACTATCCGTAAAGTAGTTGAGGCAACCCGCAAAGTCAATATTTTTGATGAAAAACGCTTTCAATCGTCCGGTAACATATTCTTTGAGCCGGATAAGCTGGAGCTGATTAAAAATGACTTTATCATTGAAATTACCAGAGTTGATTTTGACAGCAACAAAGATATGAAAATTTTAGGATATAATCAAGATTACATCAACTCGCCGCTGTTTGCAAAAGCAAATATACGGCTTAATTACGTAATGTTAAAAGACAAAAGCTTTGCGGATTATTTGGCGGAAATCAAGCAATATATTGATACCTATCCCAACATTAAAACCATCAGTCTTAAAACCTTAAATTTAAATACTTTGAACGGCAAAACAGACAATCCGTATTCACGCTGGATTAGTGATAATGCCTTAACCAAAGATGATGCCGCGGCAGTTATAGAAGCCATGAGCAAGCATGCGGAAGTTATCCGGCAGGATACCGAGTTTTTTGACCGTATAGAATGGAATTATAAAGGCGTTCCGGTCACATTTTATATCAAAAAACTATCTTACGGAATTTCCAACGTTGTTTGTTACGGCGGAGAACTGGTTGATTATCATTTAAACAAGTTAGCTATCTGATATAACGCAACATTTTTAATAAGGACCACAAAATGACCCGAAAATTACTTTTGGCCATAATGCTTTTGCTGTGCGCGGCTCAGACCCAAGCATTAAACAAACAAGATATTGAAGAGCAATACAATGTTAATTTTGGAGTAGACGGCATTTATCGCTTCCAAAATGTAAAATCGCAAAACATATCGCAGCTGTTGATTACGCCTTATTTAAATAAAAACCTTTCAGACAATAAATATGGCAAAACGGATTTTAATTTTTCAATGAATATTGTAAGATTTCCACACACCAAACCGGCAGAAGCGGCTGCGCGGCAAAAAATTGCCACTTTATTTAACAGTTATGATACTGATTATAATGAGTTATATGAGCTGTATCTTTCATACAATTTACCAAACGAATACAACAACATAACTGTCGCCATCGGACAAATTCCGATTGCAAAATTTGACAGCCCGATTGCAAGTGATTTGCAGCGTTATTACTTTTTAAACTCCGCGACATCACAAAACACCACCTTTATTTACCCGACTGCGGGTATTGGGGCTTATACGCAAGCTTACTTAAACCCGAATATGGTTTTGAGTTTGGGGCTTATTGATGCCTCTAATCCGACGGCGGACGGAATACGTTTTAATCATTTTGCTAAAAACTCATATTTTGCGTCCGTAAATTATGTTCCTAAAATTTACAGCCGTTACCAAGGTTCATACAGCTTGTTGCTGTATAACAAACCTAATGTTAAAAAATCAGCATACTCGGGGCAGGGATGGTCATTGTATTTAGCGCAAGACATCAGCGATAAACATAGTCTGTTTTTTAGGTTAAACGGCTCAACCGGCAATAATATTGCTGACCATTCATATACGGCAGGCTTGCTTTATAACAACCCGTTTAATCGTTCGCAAAATGACAGCTTAGGAGTGGCGTACTCTATCAATAAAATAAATAAAAAAGCAACTGATACAAAGGTTTATAACCGCTGCGAGCACATAATTGAAACATATTATAATTACAGCATAAACAACAATTTATCAGTGCTTTCCGACGCGCAATTATACTTAAAACGCGGCTTTGAAGATAAAAATTCACCGGCGGCGGTTATATCTTTCGGTCTTAATCTTAGCTTATAGGTTACTAATTGATATTATGGCAAATTTTTTGCTTGCATATTTGATTATTTTGTATTATTTTACACTCACTTCCGAGAAAGCGGATACATGTATCCCGTTTTAAATTCATGTTTAAAACTATCGGGACAATAACCTAATAACAATATAAGGATTTAATTTTATGAAAAGTATCGTTTCTGCAAAGAAAAAACCCAGCCGTCGCTATGGCGTAAACCTTTGGGGTGATGCCAACAGCCCGATTAACAAACGCAGCTATGCTCCTGGTCAACATGGTCAAAGAAGAAAAAAGACCACTGACTACGGCGAGCAATTATATGCAAAACAAAAATTGAAAACCTACTATGGTAACATTTCAGAAAAACAGTTCCACAAATATTACGCCGAAGCTATTCGTCGTACAGGTGACGCTGCTGAAAACTTGGTTGGTTTGCTTGAATCACGTTTGGACAACTTGGTATACAAAGCTAAATTTGTTCCGACCGTATTTGCTGCTCGTCAGTTTGTAAATCACGGTCATGTAACCGTAAACGGCAAAAAAGTAAACATTCCTTCTTACATGGTTAAAGTTGGCGATGTTATTGAAGTCAGAGAAAAATCAAAATCTATGGCTTTGGTTGTAGCTTCTGTTGAATCACAGGGTCGTGAAGCTCCGTCTTATTTGGAAGTTGACAACAAAAAATTGTCGGCAAAATATACTTTTGTACCGAAATTTGATGATATTCCGTATGCGGCTCTTATGGAACCGAATCTGGTTATTGAGTTTTACTCCAGATAGTCCGGAAATATTACTACAAAAAAAAGCGGGGATTTATTTCTCCGCTTTTTTTATTATTGTGGATAGGTATGTATAAAAACTTGTTATTGCCGGCGTATGTGTAAATAATAAAGCAACTATTGACAATAACAGGATTAATAAAAATGTATACACGTCATTTTCGCTCACCGCTGACTTTTGAAAGTGAAAAATTTTTCCGCGGTCATAAAAATCCACAAAAACATAAAATCCCGATTTTAATACTCAGCACTTTGTTAAAAGCCTTGTATATCTTTTTGTTAATGGCGATTGACTTGGTTTTGTTCACCGATTCCGGCAATCTGAATATTTTCGGCGCCAATTTTGTTTTGGCGGCGGAGCTGGTTGGTCTGATGACCTTTATGCTTGCTCTGTCAACAGTCTTGATGATTATCACCTCTTTTTCATCATGGGTACAGAATATTATCTGCGCATTGGTAACTTGTTGGTTTTCAATCGTGCTGTTTAACCAGTTCGCGCAATTTGATACGCAAACCTTTTTGGGCGAATATGTGCAGAATTTTTTAGGCTCGTCCACACCGCAATTTTTGTATGTCGGCTCTTATGTTGTGGTTTCGGTCTTGCTCTCATTGTTGGTATTATGGCTCTTTTGGCGCGCCCATGTCATAATTTTGGCGATATATGTGTTGCTGTTTGTGGTAGCGTTTGCCGGAATTTTGCGCCATGAAGTTAACAACATGCGCAATCAGCATGATTTTATTGAGCTTTATCAATCGCAACTTAAAGATTATTCTTCCGATGATGATAAAAAGTTTATTTATTTTATGCTGCCCAACTTGGCAGCCACTAAGTATTTTTACAGTATTAACGATGCCAAAGCTCAAAATGTTACCAAATTGATAAACGGCTTTTACGCTAAAAATAAATTCAGTGTATTTTCAAACTCTTATAATGAAGAAAATAATTCGTTCATTAACATGGTGTTGGCAGTAAATTTGTTTAGCGATGATGCCGCGTCCAAGCATATTTTAGATACCATGATGATATACAAATACTGGAAGTTTTTTAATGTAAATGATGAATATATTTTCTTAAAAGATAACCAGATGTTTGATACTTTCCGCAAAGCCGGATATAAAATATCCGCCTATAAATCGCGCGGGTTTGATTTATGCCATAAAAATCACGTGTTTAACGTTGACAGATGTATGGAAAAATTAAATCGTCCGGTTAACTTATACAGCTCAAGCATGAGCTCCATTGAGCGCTCGCAGGTGCTCTTGATTGAGTGGATTTCAAGCATGAAAATCTTCAAGGATATGTCCGGTATTTATCAGGCTTTGCGCATTATCGGGCAGCCTGAAACCATGCCGATGGTCGGTATAAATTATAACAACCTGTATGTTATCAATTCTGTTAAAACCTTTGATATTTTAGCCGAAGATGTAATTAATGATAAAGGCGCGCAGGCTTATTTTGTTTATGCCGATATTCCGTCCGATATGTTTGTATATGACGAATTTTGCAATATTAAACCGCGCGAGCAGTGGGTTAATATGGAAAATATGCCATGGATAAAAACCGATAACAGCATGGCCAAACGCAACGGTTATTTAGACCAAACCCAATGTTTGTTCGGCAAAATGCAAGAATTTATCAACAAACTTGACAACGCCGGTTTGTTAAATAAGTCGGTTATTGTTATCAACGGCATGTCCAGCGTTGATGATTTCCGCAATATTCCGTATGATGATTTTATCAATAGCTTTTTGTATGATAAAATGTCAATGCTTGCCATTAAATCGCCTAATAACAAGCAGTTGACCTTAGATAACAGCGTATGCCGCACGCAAGACATTTTGCGCCAGTACATTTATCATGACGGCATCTGCAAAGGCTTAGAATCAATTAATATTCACCAAAGCTTAAAAGATGAACTGCAACGCAAGCTGCAATTACTTGATATAACGCAAGAGCAGGCAAATCAGGCGATTCCTGGTTTTGAAAAATGGTATGCGAAATGGTGCTACATTAACAAAATCAACGATGATGTCAAACCTGATATTGTCACCAAAGACAAATCGCAATCTGAAAATGCGTCCAATCCGCAAGATAACGATACGCCTGAATTGAAAAATGAGTTATTGCTGAAAGAGACAAATAACGAATGAGTCCGGTTTGGAAACAACGATTTACCGCTTTTAAGCAAAATAAACGGGCTAAAATTTCAGCCGTATTGTTTATTTTGATTTTTGCCGTGTCGTTGTTTTCCGAGCTGATTGCCAACGATAAGCCGTTATTGCTAAAGTATAAAGGGCATTTTTATTTTCCGATACTTACAACCTATACCGATGAATTTTTTGGCGGCGATTTCCCGACGCCTGCCGATTATCAGGATAAATATATTGCGGAAAATATCAAAAATAACGGTTGGATGATAATGCCGCCGATACCTTTTTCATACAACACCGTTGACTATGAAATCAACACTCCGGTTCCGTCAGCGCCTGATAAGCACCACCTTTTAGGCACTGATGATGAGGGCAGGGATATTGCCGCCCGCATTTTATACGGAATCAGATTATCCGTGCTGTTTGCCTTTTTGCTCACCTTATTTTCTTCAGTTATCGGCATTACTATCGGCGCTGTTCAGGGCTATTTCGGCGGCAAAACCGATTTGATTTTGCAACGTTTTATTGAAATTTGGGAATCTTTGCCGCAGCTTTTTATTTTAATCATTGTTGCCAGCGTATTTTTACCTACATTTTGGACAATCTTGCTGATTTTAATGTTGTTTTCATGGACTTCTTTAACTTCTATGGTGCGCGCTGAGTTTTTGCGCACCCGTAATTTTGAATATGTGGCTGCGGCCAAAGCATTGGGAGTTGGTAATTTTCGTATTATTTTCAGACACATATTGCCCAATGCTTTAGTCACCAGTGTAACATTTATTCCGTTTATTTTATCGGAAGCCATTGTGGCGCTAACCTCGCTTGACTTTTTGGGGTTAGGACTATCGGGCGATTATCCGTCATTGGGCGATTTAGTCCGGCAAGGTAAAGACAACCTGCAAGCTCCGTGGATTGGCATTACCATTTTTATTGTGCTATCCGGATTGTTGACTTTGCTGATTTTTATCGGCGAGGGCGTGCGCGATGCTTTTGACACAAGGAAAACCCAATGACCGAACAAGTGCTTGAAGTTAAAAATTTATCGGTCGGTTTTAATCGTGACAACGCCGCTCCGTTTGCCGCCGTTGATGATATTTCATTTAGTCTTAAAAAAGGCGAGGTGTTGGGCATCGTCGGCGAGAGCGGCTCCGGTAAATCAGTAACCGCATTGTCTGTTTTAGGCTTATTGCCGCGCGGCAAAGCCAAACTTTCGGACAATTCTTCCATAAAATTGCACGGAAAGGAACTGATTGGCGCGCCTGAAAAAGATTTACGGCAAATTCGCGGCGGGCAAATCGGTTTTATTTTTCAAGAGCCGATGTCATCATTAAATCCGCTGCACAAAATTGGTCATCAAGTGGCTGAAAATCTGCTTATGCACCAAAAAATTACGTTAAAACAAGCCAAAAGACAAACTGTAAGGCTCTTAAAATTAGCTGGCATTAAAAATCCGGCGGCAAGATTCAACGCTTATCCGCATGAGCTTTCCGGCGGGCAGCGTCAGCGCGTGATGATAGCTATGGCAATTGCCAACAATCCGCAAATTTTAATCGCCGATGAACCGACAACCGCGCTAGACGTTACAATTCAAGAGCAAATCATTAATTTGCTGCTCAACTTAAAAAACAAATTTAATATGTCAGTGCTGTTTATTAGTCATGATTTACGCTTGGTGCGCAAAATTGCCGATAAAATAATTGTGATGAAAAACGGCAAGATTGTTGAAAGCGGAGAGGCTGAAAGTATATTTTTACACCCGCAAGATAGTTATACTAAAAAATTAATACAAGCTTATTCACTATTGAAAACAAACAAAAAAATATTTAGCGAAGATGTCCTAAGTGCCCGTAACATAACGGTCAGTTATCCTCTGGAAAAAAGCTTTTGGGGCAGGGTTACCAAACGTCTGTTTGCCGTAAATAATGTGTCGCTGAAGCTCTATCAAGGGCAAACTTTAGGCTTGGTCGGCGAGAGCGGCTCCGGCAAAACCACGCTGGGCATGTGCTTAGCCAATATGATTAAATTTTCCGGAACAATAGAATTGGCAGGCTTTAATATAAACAGCCGCGAGTTCCGTAAAAATGTGCAAATTGTGTTTCAGGATCCGTACAATTCATTAAATCCGCGTTTAAATGTGCTTGAAATTGTCGCTGAAGGCTTAAAAGTGCATTTTCCGCGCTTAAAAAACGCAGAAATTAAGCAAAAAGTTATTACTATGTTGTCAGAAGTCGGTTTAACTGCAAATGACTTGTATAAATATCCGCATGAATTTTCCGGCGGACAACGTCAGCGCATAGCCATTGCCAGAGCGCTGATTGTCAATCCGAAATTAGTAATTTTAGACGAGCCGACTTCAGCGCTTGACGTAACCATTCAGGCGCAAATTATTAAATTGCTTAGTGAGTTGCAGCAAAAATATAACATAGCTTATGTATTTATATCGCATGACATGCGCGCTGTGCGAGCGATTGCGGATAGCGTTGCCGTGATGAAAGACGGCAAAATAATTGAGCAAGGCGCTACGGACGATGTGTTTGCAAATCCGCAGTCAGAATATGCCAAAACGTTAATAAAAGCCTCTTTATTGTAATTTTCGCCCTCTTTGTATACATAATATACATTATGCGACAAAAGAGTGTTTTTTAATCACCCTTTTAGTTTAATGCGTTACATTAACTTTTATTCTATTTATAGCTCATTAACACGCACAAACCACATGACACTCCGTCACATACATTACAAAGAACTTCCGTATCATTAAGCGTCATGTTATACAAACATTTGTCACCTTGATTGCAATAATTATTGCCGTAAATAGATTTTTCAGAATATTCCACACTGGAATCAGACATATATTTTATAAGTTCAACTATCCATAAATTATCAGCATTTTCTTTAGCGGCAAACAAAATATTACGGCATATCTCCTCGCCTTGCGATGATACCGGTAAATAAAAACACAAGCCGCCAAAATTTTGCTGTTTCTGAGTATTACGATAAATTTTTATATTACCGTTAAAGAAGCTATCTTCTAATTGGCAGTTATTGCGATAATTTATTCCGTCCGGTATCAAATTTATTTGTTTAAACAAGGTGCCGTAACATTTTTCTTCATTTTGCCCGATTAGCAGCTGCCCTTTGAGTTGCAGCACATTATTTATAAGCATATTAACCGCTTCCGCATGCCGGTTAAGCTTATACTTAAACATTGCTTTGCTATAACCGCTTATCGCCCCAACGCTTAAAACTCCAATAATCGCGAGCACGCCCAGCATCTCTACCATAGACCGACCAACATTCTCTATGTTGTCACCATCGGGCTTGAGCGATGCGTCCTTCCCCATACTGTCACACTCCGACTTGATCGGAGTGTCCAGGTCAAACCAATTAGCAAATTTGCCCCACCTGGATATTCGGGTCAAGCCCGAATATGACAACATAGGGGTGGACTGCGGTTCTGCATCGGAGTGTGACAGCATGTAGTGTAAAAAGCGGTTAAAATATGTATACATGAGCTAAAATCCTTTCAAAATGTTAATTTTGAGAAGATTTTAGCTCGCGTTTTTTTTTTGCAATATTTACGAGTCCATGCTGTGCATAAGTTGTATTTAAATCCGCAATTAAAAATTACCCTCTATGGAGGAGTGCCGAAGGCGGGGTGGTCGCAAGCCCGCCCAATGGCAGACTAACCGGTTGTTTTTAAAGTTTATTTTTTGTACCGAACAATCATGTATAAAATAGTACCGGCAAAATAAAGCGAAATTAAATTAAACAGAATCATCTGTACTGAGTGTAAATATATGCCGTAAATCACCCAACAAATCATTCCGGTGCAATAGATGATATAGCTTATCAATGACAAGTCTTTTACATTTTTACTTTTAATGGTTTGCAAAGTCTGCGGCAAAAAACAAGTGGCAATACATAATCCGGCAATATAGCCGATAATTTCAGCAAATATGTTCATTTTTTAAATTCACCTTATCATTATAGGTTCGCGTCCTGTACTAACCGGTATATGTCGGAAACAAAAAAAGGAAACTTGCGTTTCCTTTTTAATGGCGGAGAGTACAGGACTCGAACCTGTGCATCGCTTTAACACGATGACGGATTAGCAATCCGCTGCATTACCACTCTGCCAACTCTCCGTGGTTGCGATTATATTTAACGTATCTTTTCATTCTCGTCAACTGATTTTTTAACTTTTTTTCATTTTGTTAAAAACGGAGAGTTTAAGTATGTTTTTTATTACAAAGCGACGCTCCAAAGCCCGTGAATATTGCAATATTCATAAGCTTTTACAACTTCATCATCAGCTGAAAGCTCAAAAATAGCTTCCGGCGCCTCGCCTGGTCTTAAACGTTTGAATTGATAGCCTGATTTTGTTTCCAATACAATCCACATAATATAATGCTTAGGCTCCATCGGATGCGGAATACTGCCAATTTTAACCACCACATTGTTTCCTTTTTGTTTAATAACCGGCACATGCTTTTCAGCCGAGGCGTCAACCGTATTTTCCGTAATTTTTTGCATAAAATCCCCGCAACATGAAACCGGCGCGCCGGAATTGTGCACAAAAGTTATAATATTGCCGCAGTGATTACAAATAAAAAACTCCATTTTCCCCTCCATAAAAATCACTCTCTGTTTTATAATAATCACTAACCTTAATTTTACAAGCCGCGTGCTCGCATATATTCATATAAAAAGGGACGTTTCCGCCCCTTTCCTTTCCACTTTCAAACTGATACGGGTACACTAAATTATTATTTGTTCTTTCATAAAAAAAGAGGCTTTAAGCCTCTTGCGTAAAAAAATTAAACCCCGCTACCAAACGGCGTTTGTGTTGATGTCTTAATACCCTGCCATAACAAGACAATAAGCAATAACAAGCCAAAGCAAACAAAACAACACCATTACCTTTGGTTTTGTCAGCCATTCCAAAAAATTAAACACTCTGTCCACAATTTTCATCGTGCGAGGCATTTTCACGGACAAATTTAGACACCATTTCTTCACAGTTACCATCTCCATAAAATCTGCTACCAAGCAACGGCGCTTTCGCATTCATCATACGTTCGCTCCGGAAACTCTTGCATACACCGTTCAATATTTTCTTCATCACCCCACGACAACATTATAGCCCCCGGCAACCCGATAACTATAAGCGATACGAAAAAGCCAATAAGGCATAGTTTACAAAACTCTTTTATACCATTTAAAAATATTTTCATTTCCGCCATTGATATTTATCTATATGCCATACAGTTACTGTTAGTTTCTTTATTTATGAATAATTATATCATCCAAAAATAGCTTTTATAAAGCTGTATATGCGACCTCTGCCAGCCTTTCTGAGCATTTTATAATCTATGATTTGCTCTTTTACAGAATTGAACAACTCTATAAATATGTACACCATAGTCCAAAAAAGCACAAACCAAACAATAACAGCCATTGTTCCTCCTTTATTATTATGATACTTTATTTGGAGCATAAAATCAATAGTTTTTATAAAATGGCGCAGAAACAGCCGCCGGATTTAATTTGCCAAGCCGCCCCAAAAGGCGGCTTAACGTTAATACCATTGTTTATTTTGATAATCTGATGCAGCTCTTAATGCCGGTGCTGACAAGCCATTTGTAAACACCGGATTAATATCAACATTAATTGGTGTACGCACTATTCCGTCAGCCAAACGCCGCGCGGCAGCGCGTCGGCTGTTACGCATCAAAGCTTTACCAGCCAAACCGGCACCAGTTACCGCCAATGACATCGGATTAAAAAAGCCGCCCACAACACCGGCAGCGGTCAGAGGACTTGATATTCCGCTCCAAAACGGGGTTACATTTGCCGTTCCGCCGCCAACTGAAGTCAAGCCTTGATTTAACTTACTCTCAAAGATATTTTGAGCAGAAGTCGCTTCCGCGTATTTAGTGTTAATATCCTTAAATCCCGGAAACTCTGTATCCATTAATTCTTTTAATGAATTTTCAGCTCTTTTCAAGGCACCTGACTTTGAAGCGCCGACTTTAATTTTATTTCCGGCTTCTTCACGCAATATTTTCTTCAGCATATCAAATTCTGCCAAACTTCCCGGAGCTATATTATCAAAAGCTCGCGGATCAACCTCTCGCATTTCGGCAATTATATCTTTGGCAATCGGGTGATTTTGATAAAAACTATTTACCTTTTCCGGCGCAAGTGTTTTTCCGCCGTTTTTAGCCATAAACTGAGCATACGAAACTTCAGCTTTTGCCATTTCCGGGGTTTTAATCAGTTTTTCAAAATCAGCATCAAACCAACCATTTTTACGCCGTGCCAGATTGTCTTGCAAAATACGCGCCCGTTCCGACAAATCACTTGCCCCTGACAACACACCGTTGCGCATAATTCTTGCTTTATCCCTGTTTGCTAACGCCTCAACAAAAGAACGGTTTATTTGGTCACCTTTAATTGACTGTTGTGGTTGCCAAACATTTCTAATTGCTTCTTTTGAATTTTTGATATTATCCTGCAAACGGTTAATAACATTTTGCAAACTATTTGGCGATTGATAATTACCATAATAACTAGGATCATATTCCATATAAACAACATCAGGCTCGCCTAGGTTAAATTTTCTCATCGCTTTTTTATTCCATCTATTTGGTGCGAATTGCTCATTCCACATATCGCGACTAATTTCCTTAAAACCATGCCGAGAATATTCCCCAGGTAAAAAGGTATCATAAGCATCTAACTTAGTGCCACCAGCGGAAGTGGCGGCAGGCATTATAGAATCAATACCACCTTTAGCTCCCCCGTTAAATACTGAAACAATATCGCCATCATCTTTAAGCGCAAAGCCTGTTTTGCCATCATCAGTTAAGAATGTTCGCATTTTTGCATATTCTTCAGGACTATATTGATAAACCTGTTCACCTTTTGCCCCGGCTCCTTTCTTGAAAGCAGACATGGCCTGATAAAAACGATTACCATTTTCTTTATTTGGAAAGTATTCATTAAAAGATAAAGGCGCATTTACTGCGCCTTTTACATTTTTTCCAGCCTCCCAGCGTCCCCTATATCCAGACCCCAAACTTCCCAGTCCGGAAACTTCTTGTCTAGTATAGCTATTTTCCGGCGTATTTCTTCTTGCCGTTTTAATTTTTTCTGCTTTCGCCGCTTGTCTAGCCAACCTTTGATTTTCTTCATAGAGAATATCATTTATTGATTTTCCATTTCCTGTTACTTTATTCCATATATTTTTGACAATACCAACATCTGGATCATTTGTCAACTGATTTAATTGTCTTTTGGCTTTTAACAATTCTTTTCCTGCATTATAAGTACTTGAAATTTTATCCGCCACCGGGCGTACTAACTTTGTTGCCGGTTTAAGCAGATACGGCATACCCGCGCCCATTCCAGCGCCAAGTGTTCCGCTTAAAGCAATATTTTTCGGTAAATCGCCCAAAGTGTCAGAACCGGTTACACCATAAGCGGCGCCCTCCAAGCCGCCCGCCGCGCTTGCCAGCTTTAAGCCTTTTAGCCCCGCTTTGCTCAAACCTCTGGCCAAAGCGCCACCGGCACCGGTAATATTACCGCCGATTTCCGCAACAACACCGGCAGCGGTTGCCGGCATGTCGCTTCCGTCATTATAGCGCTTCATCGCCATATATTCGTCTTGATTAACGCCTAATCCGGTTTTTCTTTTAAGCCAGTCATAAGCTCCAAAAGTCGCCCCTGATAACGCCCTATCGGCGCCATAAGCCATATCAGCCACATTTTGCGCTAAATAATCGCCAAAAGTATTATCGGTCTTCGGTCTGATTTGCCGCGCCAAATTAAGCGCTTCCGCCTTTTGGCTTTCAGTCATCGGACGTAATGCCGGCTTGTTTTTATCAAACCGGCTCCAATAATTGTCTTCTTTTTCAAATTTATCCCAATAACTCATTATGCTATCCTCCCTCCGTGGCTAATAGCCTCGTCAACTTCTTCTCGCGGAACAAACACAATCTGCCCGTCAGGCGTTTCCATCCGTACCGTATCTGCTCCGGTTGCGGCATTTTGCCCGCCGTTCTGGTTTCCTGAAACTGCTTGTCCGGCGGCTGCCGCTTTTTCTTCTTCCGTAAATATAGGGCGATTTGTAAATTGATACAATTCACGCTCGCCTTGCGCGTCAAACACACCGTGTTCAATCGTATAGTTATTAACAAATTCCGCCGCTTCCGCTTGGCGTTGATATATTTTTTCAAACAAAGTTATAATCGCTTTATTTTGTTCAGGCGTTTTACCCAATGAAGGAACAATGTTCACCAAAAACTCAATATCTCTATCTGACATCGGTCCCGGCATTAAATCCTTGCGCAAAGCACCCATCAACTGCGATTTGCCCGATTCAATAATGGCTGCGTCACTTAAACCATTAATATTAAAGCCGGCAGAAGATAGTGCTCTTTTTAAAGTATTGACCATATTACCGCCGATACCCTGATAAACACTCGGATTATTAACAGCGTCTTTCATGTTGTTAATAATACCAAGTTGCGCAAGCGCCGCCACTCCGGCTTTTTGATAGTCATCATAGCGGTTAGCCATGTTTTTGCCTTGTTGTTTGGCAAATTCGCTATTGTTCTGACCATTATTAACCGTAACATTCGTACCAGTCTTAAACACCGGCAGATTTTGCGCCTCAGGATGGCTTTGCAGCCATTCCGCATTAATAATTTGCGGAGTCGTTTCGCGACTATTAATCTGCGATTGAATATTCTCGTTACTCAAGCGAGCATTCAAATATTCTTCCGCGATAATATCACCGGCTGATACATTATAACCGTCTCGTTTCAACCTCTCTGCCTTTTGTTCAGCTGCAAGTACCGTTTGTACCGGCAAATTAGCCTTAAACTGCTCAAAATCTTTCTTTAATTCATTGTCATATTCCGAGTTCAACAATTTAAGTTCAAAATCGTGGTTTGATTTAGTCACATCGCGGTTAAGCTGATTATTCGCCCCTTGTTCTTTATACCCAAAATCAACACCGGCATTAACGCCATGCGCCCTAATATTATTGTTAGTGTCAATGTTGCTCTTGCCCTCATATAAAGCGAGGTCATCTTGCAGTTGTTTCAGCCCTGAAGCATAGCGAGCGTTTTCGTCGCTCCAACCTTGCGCTATTAAATCATTATATGTATTAAGCGCTTCACTGACTTTTTTGCTGGTATCCTCAAATTGAAGCATACCATATCCTTGACCTTCAGCATACTTATTCCGCGAATCTGCAGTGGCGCCTGCTTTGTTCAGATAATCCATAGCTTGCGCAAAGTCTTTAAGAGGCACTTTCTCAGCATTCGGCAAAGTCACGCCGTAATATCCGGCGTCTAAACTTCGTAAAGCCTTTTTGCGAGCATCCTCGTCAAGGTCTGGATTATCCAAAAGCCACTGACGCCCGCGCTCATAATCTTTTTGCTTCAAGTCACGATTGAAGTTTAACATATTGACAGCGTTGTCATACTGCGCTTGCCGCGCGTCTTTTTGCGCCTGCAACGTGGCTTCCAAACGGCGCCATGCTTCATCACGGCTTGCTTTGGCGTCACTTAATCGCGCCTGTCGCTCTTTTTCTTTTTCAAGCCAACCTAAAGCGTCTTGCTCTTTGTTATAAATAGTGTTTGCGGTATTTCCGGCGCCGATAACGCCGTATCCGAGCGCGTCGCCCAAACCTCCGCCGGTTAAACCGACTGCGGCGGCAGTGCCAAGCCCGCCCAGCACCATGCGACCGCCTTTACTTCCGGCAAAATTCTTAAATTTACCCCACATGCTGTTATCTGTCGGCTGATTCTGCGCTTGCGCCGTGCTTGCCATGTTGGCGCTTGCTTTCGGCAGCTGATAGTTGCGCATAATGTTTTCCACCGGCGAAAGCTCCTGCGGGTCGTTCACATCGCCGGTCTGACCGATTCGCCAAATACGTTCAATCGCATTCATTTATTCGTTCCTTTCGTAAAAATCATATAAAAAAGGGACGTTTCCGCCCCTTTCCTTTCCGCCTTTAGGCTGTTTTATTCAACACTCGCCACATTTGCCTCAAAAGAAGCACCGGTGCTTGCCGCGGCTTTGGCATAACCGGTTACCGTGTCAGCCGTAACGTTATAAGCCTTGTACGGCACCGCCGCATAGCCGCTGGTATCGCTCATGTTCACAATCTGCGCCCAATAAGTGTAATCAGCGGAAGTATTGTTTTTGCTGTAATTTACGCATGCTCTGCTTAAATCGTCCGCAACCGTAATTGAGCCTTTAAGCCAAAACTCATCACCCAAAAAGCCGCTCAAATCAAAAGCAAGCTTGCTCCAAACTCCGCCGGCATATTTCATAACCGCGTATGTGGTGCTTCTATTTTTAACAAGCGTCAAAATTCCGGTGTATGGGTTAAACACCATATGACACCTTCCGTTGTAAAACTGCTGTAAATCCGCGGGCATTTCTGTTTGTTGCAAGCATTTAAGGCGCGAGCTGTCTAGCACTTCAACCAAACGCAAAGAACCTAACGTGTTATCTTGATTTGAAAAACGATAATCAGTTGAACAGATAATATACTTGCCGTCCGCGGTTACTCCCGCCGGATATAATATAGTGTTGGTGTCTTTATTAGTCCAAGTATAAGTGCTTTCGGTAATTGAGGAATCTTCGCCAAGCTCATAATACTTAGAGCCTCGCACGTCATAAATCTTGTCGCCGACTAAAGCCATGCTGTTATACGTACTGGACGTGGGAGCAGTTGCAATATCCCATGTTTGCAAAATTTCGCCGTTAGCCATATTTATTTTGTAAAAATGGAAATTATTAGTTCCTTTGTCGTACCCATAGCATAAGTCATTGCCAACCGGTATACGGTAATATCCCATATCATACTGCGCGGTATCATCAACCCGTTTGTTACCAAGAAACATACTACTATCCGCCAAATAACGGATACACATTGACTCTGCGCTAAAACTGCCGACATTGGTCGCCGCCTCCGCCCCGATACTTAAAAGGACAGAGTAATTCCACCCGAAATTACCGGTACGGCTGATGACCGGACACATTGACGAGCCGCCGGAATAGTTGGCAAGCTTGTAGTTGCCGCCCGCGGTCTGAACATTGCTGTTAATCCACACCTTGTCGCCTTGGCTGATAGCCGCGCCGGTCTTGTTTACCGCGGTGAGAGTCGCCCCACCCGCATTTTTAGCAACTGAATTTGTTTTTCCTAACATTGTTTTCTCCTTATAAAATATTAAAATCAATCCTAATTTATATTAAGATTAATTAAATAGCTTTCACAAGTAGAAAAATGTATCTTTTTGTATCGTCTTGTATCGTTTTTTGCGATAACAATTTGAAGTTACAATAAAAAATCACTTTGTCGGTTTCATCGCCGCATAACGCTGATAAATATCGCCAAACGGCTCCAAAACCCTGGCTAACACGCCGTTAAGCTCTGAAATACAAATTCCGTAATTAGTAATCGGCACCTTAACCTGTTCGCATTTATTTATACGCGATAATATCTCGCGCCGATTTTGCATACATCCGCCGCACTGAATAACCAAATTATATTTATCTAAATTATACGGGAACTCACAACCTGAAACATGATCAATAATTAAATCTTTACCGGTCTTTAATTTTAACAAGTTAGGAATTTTAACCGTGCCGATATCGTCCTTCATGGCATGATGCGTACATGATTCGGCAATCAGCACCCTATCGCCGTCTTCCAACTTCCAAATAGCCGCCGCGCCTTGAGCCAGTTTATCTAAATCGCCTTTCAAGCGTGCCATTAAAACCGAAAAGGTAGTACATTTAATATCTGCCGGAGTTTCCACCGTCATTTTGCTAACCACTTGCGAATCGCAAACTACCAAATCAGGCGCTTTCTTTAAGTTTTGCAATGCCGCCGCATAATCATTTTCTTTTACCACAATCACAGTCTGATTATAATCCAAACAATCGCGAATAGCTTGCACCTGCGGCAAAATAATTCTTCCTTTTGGAGCCTCATAATCAATCGGCACAATCATTATAACCGTTCCATGCTGAGGCACCAAATCGCCAAGCAATGCCGGAGGATTAAGCACTTCATCAGGGCAAATTTTAATCAAGGCCGATTTAAGTTCATTTAAAACTTTATCACGCGAGCTTTTATCCAATGAATTTACAACAATCGCGCCATCTGGATTTTTAATTTTGCGAATATCCGCCTTGTTAAACACCACAATCAGCGGAATTTTTTTTGCCTCTACCTGCTCTATTATATGGCGCTCAATTTTGCCGATTTTATCGCCTTCACAAACCAAAACCGCCACATCGGCGCGGTCTAAAACCTTTAACGTTTTTTCCAGTCGTTTGTCCGAAAGTTTGGTTTCATCGCCAAAACCGGCGGTATCAAGCCACAAAACCGGACCAATCGGCAAAAGTTCTTGCGCTTTTTCAACCACATCGGTGGTAGTTCCGGCAACTTCTGATGTAATTGAAATATCTTGTCCGGTCACTAAGTTCAAAAAGCTGGATTTTCCGGCATTAACCCGCCCGAGTAAAGCTATTTGCAGGCGTAATCCTTTAGGTGTTTGTTGCATTTAAGTATCCTTATTAAAGTAAAATATAGCAAATAATAGCGCAAAAGATAAAATCCGCAACAACATCAGTAATTTTATGCAACGTCTGCAAATTATAATCGCCGTCCCGTCGCTAAAATTTCATCGCGGCGGCGTTTATAGCGCTCCAACGTATTTGGAAACGGTCGCAAAATGGTTTCAAGCGCGCCATTCAATTCTGAAATACAAACGCTGTAATTAGTCAGCGGAACATTAGCCCTGGCGCATCTGCTTTGTTCTGCCAAATATTCGCGCCGACTGGAAAGATGTAGTCCGCGATGTACTACTAAATTGTAATTTTCAAGCCCAATCGGACAATCTGAGCCGAAAAAATGGTCAATAACTAAGTCTTTGCCGGTTTTTTCGGATATTTGCCGCGGAATTTGAATAGTGGCGACATCATCTTTCAGCTCCTCCGGCTTAAACGGCTCGGCAATCAGCACTTTATCGCCATCTTTAAGTTTCCATAACGCCAAAGCGCCGGAAGTCATTTGCTGCAGGTCGCCCTGCATACGCGCGGTCAAAACCGCAAATGTGGTGCATTTAACTGAAGGCGGTGTTTGCGCGACCATTGTTGTTACCAAGTCAGAATCACAAATTACTAAATCCGGCGGAGTTTTAAGTTTTTTCAAAGTGTTGGCATATTCTTTTTCCGTAACGGTTAAAACAGACTGCCGGTGATTAATACAATCGCGGATTGCCTGTACCTGCGGCAATATCAGGCGCCCTTGCGGCGCTTTATAATCATCTGCAACCAACATGATAACAAGCCCGCCGCTTGGCGCTAAATCACCGAGCAAAACCGGCGGCACTAATAAATCCTCCGGACAAACTCTGATTAAAGCTTCTTTTAACTCCGACAAAACTTTGTCGCGAGAGAGTAAATCGGTTGAATTTACGGCAATTGCGCCAACCGTATCGCCGATATGATGCGTATCGGCTTTATTAAAAACCACAATCAGCGGAATTCTCTTAAGTTCCAAATTGGTAATTAAAGCGCGCTCAATTTTGCCGATTTTATCGCCTTCGCAAACCAAAACCGCAGCATCAGCGGCATTTAACACCGGCGCCAAACTATCAAGCTGATTTTTTATGTTGGTATTGCCGCCGCCAAAACCTATTGTATCAAACCATAGCAGCGAACCTATCGGATACATTTGCTGTGTAATTTCATAAGTTCCGGCGGCAAGTGCAGAAGGCTTGCCTTCAATATCGGCATTTTTGCCGGTTATCAGGCTGATAAAACTGGTTTTGCCTGATTTTCGGCGCCCAAGTACCACAATTTTAATTTTATAGTCCTTATAGTCCGCCGAATTATTTTGCATAGCCTACCTTCCTTTTGCAATATCTCCGATTATTTTATTGGCGATAGTTAAGCCGAAAATGGCGGTAATCGTCGGCAGAGAACCTAAAATATTTTTACCGCCCTGAGGATTTTTAGTTATTGCCCCTTCCGGCAAATTACATTGCTCTGCTGAAAACACGCAATCTATTTTGCTTAAATCAGCGCCGCGCTTTTTTAAGTTTTGCCTGATACAACGCGCCATCGGACAATTAAGCGTTTCTGAGAGCTTGGCAGTTTTAATGCACGAGGCATCGGTTTTAAGCGCTGCCCCCATTGAGCTGACAAACGGAATTTGCCGCTTATAAAGCTCATATATCAAACAGCATTTTGACTTTAGCACATCTATTGCGTCAACCGCATAATCTATTTTGCGATTTAATAAAATGCCGATATTTTCGTCACTTACAAAAGTATCTTCAAGTTCAACATCACATTCTGGATTAATTTCCAAAACTCTTTGCTTAGCCGCTTCCGTCTTCTTTTTGCCGATGGTTGAGCTTAACGCCAAAATCTGCCGGTTGATATTGCTTTCGTCAAAAACATCAAAATCAACCAAAATTAAATGCCCGATGCCGGCGCGTGCCAAACCTTCTAACGCATAGCCGCCGACGGCGCCAAGACCAAACACCATAACTGTGGCATTTTGCAAATTTTTAACCCCGTTTTCACCAAGTAACGCTTTGGTGCGCATAAGTCTTTTATCGTTCATAAATTTATAATCCTCAATGAGTTATAATAAACATTATCAGCCAAATCTTCAACCCTTTCGCCGCGGATTAAAGCAATTTTTTCGCACAAATGCGGCAAATCGGATATTTTGCTCTGATAAGGCGCGTCTGTTTCAAGCAACAGCCTGTTTTCAGGCGCATTTTTAATAACCTCTTTTGCATGCTTTGTCTGCAAAATTTTGGCATTCAGCGCAATATGTCCGCCATACTTAATTATTTGGCGCAAGAGTTCAGCGCTACCGTTAAATGAATGAAAAACAAACGGTTGCGGCAGTTCATTCCAATAATTATTTAACAAATTCCAAGCTTTTACCATATGCAGCAAAAGCGGGCGATGGTATTGCTTGGCTAAAGCAATGTGCTCTTCAAACACTTTTTGTTGCAACGATATTTCCGCTCCTTTTAAAAGGTCTAGCCCGCACTCGCCGATTAAAGCTTGCGGAAAATCTTTAAGTTTTTGTTCCAATCTGTTGCGCCAGCCTGATTTTGCGCTTTGGGCATACCATGGGTGAATGGCAAACGCCGGTATCACTGTTTGCGGAAACTTTTGCGCTAAAGCGCCGACTTTTTCCCAATCATCTTCCGTAGCAGAAATGCAAACACACTTATCAATACCGTTTTGTTGCAAAAGACCAACAACTTCTTCCGCCGGTATATCAAAATCTTGCAAGTGGATATGAGTGTCAACCAAACGCATAATATTCTAGTCCGTTATTTTACTAAATTAAGTATTTCCTTTACCATATTTTGAGCCCCTTGCGCAACTTCTGAAATTGAAGCGGCGAGCATATAAGCCGGAGTGGTTACAACTTTGCATTTTTTATCAACGCAAGCTTCAGTAACCGCGCAGTTTTGATGTTTGGCGCCCATAGCGGCAATTAAGTTTGCCACTTCCTCGTCATTACCGATAGTAACGCAAACGCCCTCGCCGCCCAAAACTTTGGCAATCAACACCGGAGCAATGCACATCGCCCCGATTGCCGTGCCGTTTTTATAGCTATTCATAACCGCATTATAAACTGACGGCTCAACCGTGCAATTATCGGCTTTAACGGCAAAATCGCACCAGTTAGTAATAGCTCCGACCCCGCCGATAAAAATTACGGCGTCATAGTCTTCCGGCTTAAATTCGTTCAGGTTTTTAATGTTGCCGCGGGCAATACGCGCCGATTCTATCAGCACATTGCGATGTTCGTCGGTTCTTTTACCGGTTAAGTGATTAACTACCGTGGCTTGCTCCATATCCGGCGCAAAGCATTGATAGGTACAGCCTGCATTACTGATAGCAAGCAACGCGCAGGTTGCCTCATGAATTTCCGAACCGTCGGCTCTGCCGCAACCTGAAAGCACCACGGCAAATTTACAATTTTTATGCATATTAAAACTCCTGTTTTATACGATTATTGTTGATTTATGTTATACGCACGATATAATACTGTCAATTTAGATTTTTAAGTAAAGGGTAAAAATGCAAACAAAACAAACCATATTAAGCAACGGGCTCCGCATTGTAACATCAGAGCGCCCGCAAAATGAAACAGTATCATTAGGTATTTGGGTAAATACCGGTTCCGCATATGAAACAGAAGATATTAACGGTATTTCGCACTTTGTTGAGCATATGGTGTTTAAGGGCACTAAAAAGCGCACCTCTTTGCAAATTTCGGAAGAAATTGAAAACGTCGGCGGACAAAACAATGCCTATACCTCGCGTGAATTTACCGCGTTTTACGCTAAAATGCTTAAAAATGACTTAGAACTTGCGCTTGATGTAATTGCTGATTTTGTGGCAAACCCGACATTTCCGGCTGATGAAATGGTTAAAGAAAAAGAAGTTGTGGTGCAGGAAATTAAGCAAGGCAACGACACCCCTGATGATGTAATTTTTGATTATTTTCAAGAAAAAGCCTTCCCTAATCAGCCTTTGGGGCGCACCATTTTAGGTCCGGCCGAAAAAGTCCGCGCTTTTACCGCCGATGATTTACGCGGTTACATGCAGCGCAATTATGCGGCTGAAAATATGATGGTGGTTGCGGTCGGCAACTTAAATCATGATGCGTTTGTTAAAATGGTTGAAGACCGTCTTGCCGGTTTCAGGGCTAAAAAGCTCTTTACGCCCGCTCCGCAAGTTTATGAGGGCGGCTTTTATACTGAAAAACGCAACATTGAGCAGGCTCATGTTTTAGTCGGATTTAAAGGCGTTGAATATTTTAACCCGATGTATTACCCGATTTCAGTATTTTCAACCTTGTTCGGCGGCGGTATGTCCTCGCGCCTGTTCCAGGAAATTCGTGAAAAAAGAGGCTTGGTATATACCGTTTACAGCTTTACCAACTCGCACACCGCTAACGGTCTGTTTGGCATTTATGCCGGATTATCAGGCTCTGAAATCAATCAGATTATTCCGGTAATGGCGGACGAAATTAAAAAAGTGGTGCAAAACAAGGTTACTGAGGCTGAAATCAACCGTGCTAAAGTACAGCTCAAAGCCAGTATGTTAATGGCGCTTGAAAGCTCATCGGCAACCGCCGAAGTTATTGCCCGCCAAATGCTTTTGTATAATCGCGTTATTCCGGTTAATGAAATTGTTGCGCATATTGACGCGGTAACTGCCGATGATATTCAAAAAGCGGCGCAAATGCTGTTTACATCAAAGCCGACTTATGCTTTGCTTGGCGATATAAAAGAATATCCTGATTATGAGCGCTTGCAAAAATATTTACAATTTTAAGGCTTTGTTATCCAAATTGTGTTAAATTCGGTTTAAATTTAACAAACCGGAGATTGCGCTATGTCACGTGCGGAAGATATTTTTCAAAAACTTATTTATTTTGGCGAAGACGCCATTGATGAGTTTATTTTAACTCGGCAAAGCGAGGAGTTGTTCCTTGATTTTAAGCAAGCGGTTTCAACCGGTAAAAACTTTAACACCCTGCACCGTGACGACCGCAAAAATTTGGCTAAAGCTATTTCCGGATTCGGTAATTCTGAAGGCGGCGTTGTCATTTGGGGTGTTGAATGCTCCCGCGATACTGAAATCGGCGATGTCGCTAAAGCCAAAGTTAAAGTCCAAAATGTGCATCGCTTTTTAAGCTGGCTTGAAAGCGCCATATCCGGCTGCACCATTCCGAGCCACAACAAAGTCCGCAACCATATTATCAGCTCTGACGCGGAGGGCAACGGCTTTATTGCCACCTATATCCCTAAATCTGAGATAACCCCGCTGATGACCACCGGCAACAGCACTATTTACATTCGCTCCGGCTCTAACAATGTTCCGGCGCCATACGCGGTAATTGCCGGCATGTTCGGCAAGCGTCCGCAGCCTAATATTGAGTTAGACTTAAAAGATAAATCGCTTGAAATTTTAGAAAACGCCGATGAAGATATGCTTTACCCCAAAACTATTGATAATCCGCCTGAAAAATATGTTAAAATCGGCTTTTCAATTCAGGCGCATAACCAAAGCAACGCTTTAGCGCGTGAAATTTATTTATCATGCACCACCGAATCTACCGGCAGCGAATATAACAAAGTACGCTTTTTAAATTACAGTCAAATGGATGCTTTAACCGGTATCAGCGGGCATACCAACTTAATTACCCGTCCCGAATTGCGCTTGCCCCCACGCGGTATGCTCAAATTTGCCAATGTGCAGATAATTTTATCGCCCTATATTGAAGAAGATTTGTGCATTAACGGCGTTATCGGCGCGGAAGGAGCCGTCCCCAAAGATTTCAGAATTTTTATTCCGAAAAATCAGCTGCGTTCTTTTGTGGCTAAGGCTCTGCGCGAAGAAGACGAGCAAGAAAGCCTGCTGACCGAATTTTTTACTGAGTATTTGAAGAGCGAATAACATGGCGGCACGAGTTGAAATTTTTACTGATGGAGCTTGTTCCGGCAACCCCGGAGCCGGTGGTTGGGGCGTTATATTACGCCATAAAGATATTGAAAAAGAATTAAGCGGCGGCGAAGCCAATACCACCAACAACCGCATGGAATTAACCGCGGTAATTGAGGCGTTAAAAGCCTTAAAAACTGTTTGCAACATAACCTTGTACACTGACAGCAAGTATGTAATGAACGGCATTAACGAGTGGCTGCCAAACTGGAAGCGCAACAACTGGAAAACCGCCAATAAAAAGAGCGATGTTAAAAACGTTGATTTATGGACTAAACTTGATGAATTGATTAAACCGCATGAAATCAGGTGGGTATGGGTTAAAGGTCACAACGGACACCCTGAAAACGAGCGAGTAGACGCCCTCGCCCGTCAGCAGGCCTTAAAATTTAAAGAACAAGCGCAATAATTACCACTGTTCCCAATGAACTTTATCGGGATTATATCTGTTATCTGGCTGCTTTGGCTCTTCAAGCGGATAGCCGACCGGAATAATGGTAAGCGGACGAATATTTTCCGGTAAATCAAGATAATGTTTAAGCCCTTCCATAACCGCGGGCATCGGCGCTACTCCGCAAAAACAAGCGCCCAAGCCTTTAGCGTGGCAGGCAAGTAGCAAATTTTGCGCCGCAAGCGAGCAGTCAATATCGGCAAAGCTCCACTTTTCATCTTCTTTTTCGCGATGAAACGCAACTTCCATATCGGCGCAAATAACAATCACGCATGATGCGTCTTTGGCAAAGCTCGTCCATGGCTGAATTTGCCTAAACCCTTTAATCACCTCTTTATCTTCAATTACCACAAAATGCCACGGCTGTTTATTATGAGCTGAAGGCGCGTATGAAGCGGCTTTTAACAGCTCTTCAATATCAGCGTGTGGAATTTGTTTAGTGTTATCAAATTGTCTGACCGAACGTCTGGTTAAAATACATTCTAATGCGTCCATTTTTACCTCCGTTAATTAGTTTTGCGCTGTAACGAACTGATACGCGGCAAAACCGAGTTTTCAATAATAAAATGAATAGCCCGCTCCACCATTTTATCGGTATGGGCAAGCGTTTTGTTAATCTCTGAGCTGTCATCACCGGCAAAAGCGCGCTTAGCAAGTACCGGATACAAATCAGCCAGTTCCGATAAAGAATCGGCAATCTCCGCAATATAAGCCGGAAGTTTTAAGTCATCGCATCCACCCCAAAAGCCTTCCAAATAGCCGAGTTCAAGTTGCTCATAGCGCTTTTGGCACCAAAGCGGCAGATTGGCTTTTTCTGCTTTGCTAAAGGTCGGTAAGCTGACTTTATTTAGCTTGACCAAATCAAACATTTCATCCCACAGCCCCATAAAAAACTTAAAGAACAACTCCGCTTCTTTTTTGGTTTCAAGCCTTGGTTGTTCATTTTCCGGCCAAAATGATGAAATAACGTCAGTCGGACGCAGCTCCAGGTTAGGGCTGCATATTGCGCCGGCAAATTTCATCTTAACCACGTCTAAAGTTGTTGGGCATTGGTAATGTTCCAAAAATTTTTTGAACTTATCATCGCCAATATATTCATTTTCGCTTTGCATTTAAAAACTTCTTTGTATAATATGGTTGAAACAATTTGAATTTAATGTAATGGAGTTTTTAAAATTGTCCAGTATAAAAATCATTACTGCAACTTTATTTTTAGTAAGTTTAACCGCCTGCTCGCTGTTTGAGCCTTTTATTGACCGACGACGAAATGCCGGCGCGCAGGATATCAGCCGCCTGTATGTAGGCAAATCAAAACCGGAAGCTCCGGCGGTTTGCTACAATGGTTTATGGACAACCGAGGACGAATTGCAAAAGCTTGCCGATGACGAGTGCGTTAAAAACAACACCGGCTCTCATGCCCAAAAAGTAAACACCACTCATTTCAGCTGCAAACTTGTGCTGCCCTCTCATGCTTATTTCAAATGCGTTAAATAACAGGAACAAAAAATGACTTTATCTATTGAAAAATCACTTAATCAAAAACTCAACAATATTTTTAACAAACTTAACTTAGACCCGCGTTTTGCCGCGGTAAAACCATCTGACCGCCCTGACTTGAGCGATTTTCAGTGCAACGGGGCTTTGGCTCAGGCTAAAATTTTGCATAAAAATCCGCGCGAAATTGCGCAAGCTATTGTAAATGAGCTGCAAAATGATGCCGATATTGCCGCCGTTTCCATAGACGGCCCTGGTTTTATAAATTTAAAGCTCAATAATAGCTTTATCGGCGAAGTGCTTGATAATATGGCAAAAGACGAGCGTTTCGGCTGCGGCAAAATTGCGAATCCTGCCAAAGTTGTTATGGATTTTGGCGGCCCGAATGTGGCAAAATCTCTGCATGTCGGACACTTGCGCTCAGCCGTTATCGGCGAAGCTATCCGCCGGATTGAATTGTTTATTGGCAATAACGTTATCTCGGATATTCATTTTGGCGATTGGGGCACCCCGATGGGTATGATATTGGCTGAAATTATCCGCCATGACGGTGACTTATCTAAAGCCGAAACTTATGATATTGAGCAAATTTCATCATTTTATAAGCAAGCCAATATTCGCTGCAAAGAAGACGAAGCCGCTAAAGAAGATGCCCGCCGCATTACGGCCGAGCTGCAAAACGGCAACTCTGAGTACCGCAAGGCATGGCAGCATTTGCGCAGCGTTTCGGTTGCCGCGGTTAAAGAAAATTATGACGAGCTCAGCGCACATTTTGACTTATTACTCGGCGAAAGCGACGCCCATAATACTTGCGCTGAAATTGTAAAAATCGCCCAAGAAAAAGGCTTGTCTGAGGTTGACGACGGCGCCACCATTATCCGCCTGCCGGAGAGCAACAAACCAATGCCGCCGGTAATTTTGGTTAAGTCAGACGGCGGCTTCGGCTATCAGGTAACTGATATTGCCACCATAAAAATGCGCTGCGATGACCTCAAAGCCGATGAAATTATTTACGTGGTTGATAAGCGCCAGTCTCTGCACTTTGAACAAGTTTTTAAAGTTGCTGAAATGTTGGGCATTGCCCCCGATGTTAAACTTGAACATATCGGCTTTGGCACGGTCAACGGCGCTGACGGCAAGCCTTTCAAAACCCGCGACGGCGGCGTGATGAACCTTGCGGATTTAATTGCCATGAGCAAAGATAAAGTCCGCCAGTCTATGCCCAAGCCTGATGAGGTTGCCGGTTATGGCAAAGCCGAAATTGAAAAACTTGTCAGTCAAGTTGCCATCGGCGCCATTAAGTTTCAAGATCTAAAAAATAACATCGCTTCCGGTTACACCTTTGATTTGGAAGACTTTGCTAAATTTGACGGCAAAACCGGTCCTTATATTCAATATGCCATTGCGCGGATTAACTCCATTCTGCGTAAGGCCGATGCCGCCGGATTAAAAGCCGGAAACATTATCATTGAAAGTGATGACGAGCGCAATTTAGCTCTCAAACTTGCTCAGTTTGAAAATGTGATTATGCGCGCCCACGCCGGCAAAGAAACCAGCATTATTACCGATTATGTTTACACTTTGGCGCAAGTATTCAGCAATTTTTACAACACCTGCCCGATTATGACGGCAGAAGACAAACAAATTGCCGCCTCGCGCTTAAAACTTGCCACAATTGTGCGCGATATGCTCAAAAAACTGCTGTATTTGCTTGGCATAGAATCACCTGAAGTTATGCTCAAAGCAAATTAAATAAGTTGCTGATTTAAAATTCCAAACTCCCTGTTTGCTTCACGCTTTCAGGGAGTTTTATTTTTCACGACAAAACTGCCGCGGTTTTATCTACAATCTATACATATTACATATGCCTAAATTCCCCTCTATGGAGGGGTGCCGCACACTATAAAAATTCCCATCCTGAGGAAGGATGGCGGCGGAACGCCGACGGGGTGGTCTCTTGCAAGCGGCATTTAACGCAAAACCTCACTCCCTGCCGGTATTATTGTTCTTGGTGGTAGTGTGGTGTGCGGATTGTTTTGCGGAAGTATCTTTATTATCTTCCGCTCTCAGCGTGCGGGCCATATTTGCAAGATTATTAAGTGATGCATAATATCGCTTCTTATCTTCTTCCGTTATGCCTTTCTTCTTTTTATGCTCTTGATACCCTTCCCGTATCGGTGTCATCGGACTTAATAGCACATCTTCAAGCTCTGCCGGTTCTCTGTTTTTATACTTTTCTAACTCTGAACTTGGTATATTAAAACCCACCGGCATGTATGTTATCGCTCGTCCGCCGTTCATCTTTGCATCTCGTAAAATATTTATGCGCCGCTCTCTTAACTTTACTTCCTTGGGCATACTTGCCGCCCTGAACGCCTCCGCATATCCCATCCACATCTCGTCTTCTAGCGGAATGTTAAAACTTCTTGTCTTTAAGTTCAGTTCCACGCCTAAATACTCATTCTTATCCGGGATTACTATCGTTTCTATCTGATCCACAGGGTTTAGCGTAAATAACTCGCCCCGTTCAACCCCATAATCTATATAATATTTTTGATTTTCTGCTTTGTGAAATCTGTGCACAAATCCAAACTCTTTTGCATATTGCCACGCTTTGGCAAATCGTAACGTCCCGAACACAATATTCCGCGCTTCTAGGTCATTCCGCGGATGTGAAGCATACCGCTCTAGCGCCAACTGCCTCCCGGAATATATCGGCTCGTTCATGTCCGCTGCATTATGTTCTTGTTTAAGTCTTGGTGTAACGTCCTCGCCGTGCTCCCACGCATATTTATTGCATCTTTCAATAAAATCTTTACCGAACCGATGCTGCAAATACTTCAACATCTCACCATCCGGATGGCGCGTAAACGGAAAGCGTGGTTCCTCTTCCTGCGCCTTTAACACCGGCGGCGACAACTGTTCAATCCTGATACCAAGAGCGTTGCTCAATGGCATTGCGATTTTAGATTCTTCTATATCATACAATAAGCGCTTTGCAAAAGACCTAGCTTCTTGAGGCTCCATAAACGGCATTTGAACTCCGGTATTACTCACCACAATTGTCCCCGGATATGCCGCCGCCGGATCTTGATATGATACTGCCATGAAATCATGCTCCTGTAGATATGTAACTAACGCATCGCAATTACGATTATCTATATTGACCAATTCTTGATTATGTTCCAAATAATATTGAAATTTATCTACGTCGGCATAGGTAAAGTATACCGCCACCGGTTCTTTCAGGTCTTTTAGGGTATCGTTATCGGTTAAATCCGGGTTTCTCATTAGCGGTCCTCTTTGCAGCCTTTAAACTTCTCTCTTATATTTTCCAGTTTCTGTAGCCGCTCTTCTTGCTCCCATTTTTTACGCAACTTCTCACGTTCTTTTCGTAATTTTTCCGCAAAACGAGCTACACTTTCTTCCGAATTTCCAGCCTCTAGTAATTCTCGTATGGTCTTTTCATTAGCTTCTTCCCGTTCTTTAATCCTCTGCCCAACTGACTTGTTTTTCTCTATTTTCTCTTCTTCTTCCAACTTCTTGCGTAATTCTTCATTATAATTTTTCATATGTTCACTAACGCGCGCTATTTCTTCTTCTGAACGACCCGCTTCTCTCATCCATTGTAATTTTTGTGCATCCCCTTTTTCTTTATCCTTAATTCTCTCATCAATCGTCAGCTCTTTTTCTTCCGGCGGATTCTCGTCTAACATCACCACAAACTGATTAAGCAACATCACCAGATACTGTTTAATTTCATGTTCGGTTAAGCCTTCCGCTTCCATCTTCTTTTGCCATTCCACTAAATTCCGTGGCTCTATTTTAGCTCGGTCTAATCTCATATAACGCATTTCAAGCCCGCTTTTGTGTACGCCTTCTTGCTTATCGGCATCATAATTCCAATCGTCTTTATAATTCTCGTAATCATCAACTCTTTCTTCAACCGAGTTATACACTTTTATTTCGTCTCTTCTGCTCATTTTAACCTCTCTTTTTGGTTTAATTTATTTTCTTTATACATCATATTCCCCCTTTTGTCAAAACCTTTATCTGCAACCTATATATATTCCGCGTACTCAAATTCCCCTCTATGGAGGGGTGGCGGCGGAACGCCGCCGGGGTGGTGAAAAATCACGATAGTTAATACAACTTATGCACACCCCGACTCGTAAAGATTGCAAAAAAAAAACGGCAAGCTAAAATCCCCTCAGAACCACCATTCTGAGAGGACTTTAGCTCATGAAACCAGAAAACTCGCCCAAAATTTCAATTATAATGCCGGTGTACAATGTTGAACAATATTTACAGCGCTGTTTAGACAGTATTGCGGCGCAAACTTTTAGCGATTGGGAAGCTATTTGCGTTAATGACGGCAGCACCGATAATTGCGCCGAAATCTTAAACCGGCAGGCACAAAAAGACAGACGCTTTAAAATCGTTAACCAAACTAACCAGAGCTTAAGTTGCGCCCGCAACAATGGTCTAAAACTTGCCCGCGGCGAATATGTTTATTTTTTGGATTCTGATGATTGCATGCACCCTCAATGCCTGGAAATCACCTATAACTTAGCCATAAAAAATAAAGCCGAACTTGTTTCTTTCAGCTTTTTAAAAAACAAAGACGGCAATATTAAGCCGCAAATATATGACCTTAATCAAATCAAGTACAAAGTCACCGATAATCCGTTATTTTTCCAAACCCATGGCGGAAAATTCCGAATTTCTTTTAACGTATGGTCAAAACTTTATAAGCGCGAACTGATAAATGACTTACAATTTATTCCTAAAATTCATTTTCAAGACTATCCGCACACTTACGCCGCTTTGTTGCGCCGCCCCAAAACCGTAATTTTAGATATTCCGCTTTATTTTTACACTATCAACCCGCAGTCAATCTCCGCGCAAAAAACTTCCGTGCAGACTATCAAAGATTATGCCTCCGGTTTGCTGTTTGTGTGCGATGTTTTTCAAAAATCAGCCACTCCGAAAGAACTGAAATTTATGAAAAATCATCTTATTCCTTTAATCTTGTCCAAAGAACTTAAAAGATGCAGCGTCTTAACGCCAGACCGCTCCGCCGAAATTTGGCAGACTTTTGCGCAAGAATTACATGAGTTGCAACAACGAGGCTTGTTGCATTGGCGCGGACATAAACTCAGCAATTACTTTGCTTATAAAAAACTGCTCAAAGAAACAACCAGGAAGAAGATTTAAATTTTGATAAAAAAATAAAACCCCGCCGAAAAATAACTCTGACGGGGTTTGTTTTGCTTAAAGCGTTATTTAGCGCATGGCGCGTTTAAGCTTCGGACGCCCTAATTTTTCCGCGCGTTTATTAATTTTACGCAGTTTAACGTTTTCTTCATCAAACGTTTCGCCGATAATTGCAAACATCATCGGAACAAACAAGGTCGCCACAAAGGTTGAAAGTATCATACCGCCGACCATGCCGGTGCCGATAGAGTGACGGCTTGCCGCCCCTGCTCCGGTTGAAAGCGCCAACGGCAAAACACCAAACGTAAACGCAAGCGAGGTCATCACAATCGGCCTAAACCGGAGCTTTGCCGCCTCAATCGCGGCTTGCGCATAAGTTAAGCCTTCCTCAACCTTCATTACCGCAAATTCCACAATCAAAATGGCGTTTTTAGCCGCCAACCCGATTAAGGTTACTAAGCCGACCTGAAAGTACAAGTCGTTTTCAATACCGCGCAGCCATGTTGCCAGCAAAGCTCCCAATACCGCAAACGGCACTGACAAAATAACCACAATCGGCAATGACCACTTTTCATATTGCGCTGAAAGAATAAGAAATATCATAATCAAACCGAATATAAAGGCTTGAGTTGAGGCGCCGCCGGTAAGTTTTTCCTGATACGCCGAACCAATCCATGACAAAGCGTAATCAGAACCCAAAACCTCGTCCGCAACCTCTTCCATAGCCGTAATAGCCTGACCGGAAGAATAACCGGAAGCCGGATCGCCCAACACTTTGGCCGCCGGAAAGATGTTAAAGCGGTTTACCAATTCCGGACCGGTAACGCGCTCAACCGTAATTAAGGTGGCAAGCGGCACCAGCTCGCCGGAAGTTGATTTTACATATACATATCGCAAATCATCAGGCGAGCTTCTGAAACGCGATTCAGACTGTAACGTTACGCGGAAATTACGCCCCATATACGTAAAATCATTAACATACAAGCTGCCAAAGGTTGACTGCATTACTGAGTAAACGCTGTTAATCGGAACATTAAGCGCCTTGGCTTTTTCACGGTCTAAGTCTATCCGATATTGCGGCGTGCTGACTGAAAACGTGGTTTTAACATTGGAAAGTTCCGGACGCTTATTAGCGGCGTCAACAAATTCTTGTGTTTTAGCCATCAGCTCTTGCGAGGTTTTACCGGTCTTATTTTGAATATAGGCTTCAAACCCGCCGGTAGTGCTCATACCCATAATCGGCGGCATACTGAAAGCATAACCGATACCGTCGTTACGGCTTAACCCATACATTGTAAAGGTTTTGGCAAGCGCCGACGCCGACTGCTCCGGCTTGTTGCGTAAGTTCCAGTCTTTAAGCGTAATAAAGCTGATGCCTGAATAGGTGTTTTGACTTGAAGATAACATATTAAAGCCGTTAATCGTCAAAACATCTTGCATATCGGGGTGTTTGCGCACCATATCTGAAACCGCGCCGGTAAATTTTTCGGTACGCGGCAGCGATGAAGCTTCCGGCATACTGTACGCCATCAGTAAGTTGCCCAAATCTTCAGTCGGCACCAAACCGGACGGAATAATTTTAAACAATCCGATAATCAACAGCAAAACGCCGACAAAAGCCGAAACCGCAGTTTTACGATGCGTTAAAAAGTATTCAACGCCGGCAATATAACCTGCCGTAACTTTTTCAAAAAAGGTGTTAAACCACTTAAAAAACGCCATCGGTTCTTTTTTGTTTCGGTTGTTTTTAATAATCAGCGCGCAAAGCGACGGCGTTAAAGTCAGCGCCACCATGGCCGAAATTAATACTGAAACCGCAATCGTTACTGAAAATTGTTTATACATAACGCCGGTCATACCGCCCAAAAACGCAATCGGCAAAAATACCGAAGAGAGCACCAACGCAACCGCAACCACCGGTCCGGATACTTCTTGCATTGCCTTAATTGCCGCTTCTTTCGGCGAAAGTTTTTCAACTTCCATTAAGCGCTCCACGTTTTCAAGCACGATAATTGCGTCATCAACCACAATACCGATAGCCAAAATCAAGCCGAACAATGTTAAAAGGTTTATAGAAAAGCCCATTAAATACATACCGGCAAACGCACCGACGATTGAAACCGGCACCGCCAAAATCGGGATAAGAGTTGCTCTGAAATTTTGCAAAAACAGATAAACCACCACAATAACCAGCAGCACCGCCTCAAAAAAGGTATGGATAACTTCTTCAATTGAAACTTCAACAAACAAAGTGGTATCATACGGAATTTCATAAGTTATGCCCTGTGGAAAGTTTTTAGAAAGTCTTTCCATGGTAGATTTTACCAATTCCGCCGTTTCCAGCGCGTTAGCCCCCGGCTGCAGATAAACCGCAAAAGCAACCGCTTCCTCGCCGTTAAAGCGCGAGCTGACGCTGTAATCCTGCGCGCCGAGTTCAATGCGGGCAACGTCTTTAAGCCGCAAAGCTCCGCCGATTTCATTGCTGCGCAAAATAATATTGCCAAACTCTTCTTTATTAACCAAACGCCCCTTGGTATTAACCGAATATGTGTAAGCAACCGAGCTGTCCATCGGCTCTTGCCCGAATTGACCGGCGGCAAACTGCGAGTTTTGCTCTTGAATGGCGCTGATAACATCTTGCGGCGTTAAGCTGTATTCCGCCAATTTATCCGGCGAAAGCCAAATCCGCATAGAATAATCCTGCGAGGCAAACAATGAAGCGTCGCCCACGCCTTTTAAGCGCTTAAGTTCATCTAACACATTAAGCAGCGCATAGTTTGAAACATAAACTGTGTCATAACGTTCTGAAGTTGAGCGCATTGCCACAACCTGCAAAATAGAGTTTGACTTTTGTTGCACGGTAACGCCCTGCTTGGTAACCTCTGCCGGAAGTTTGGCGGTTGCCATTTGCACTTTGTTGTTTACGTCAATGGTTGCCTGATCAGGATCGGTTCCGATGTCAAAAACCACGCCGATGGTTAAATAACCTGAAGATGTGGCGTTTGAATACATATAAATCATATTTTTAACGCCGTTAATCTCTTGTTCAAGCGGCGCGGCAACCGTATCGGCCAAAACCTCTGCCGTTGCTCCGGGGTAAACCGCCGTAACCTGAATTTCAGTCGGCACAATGTTCGGGTATTGCTCCACCGGCAACACCTTCATTGATACCAAACCCGCCAGCACCACAATCAATGAAATAACCGTGGCAAAAATAGGTCTGTCAATAAAAAACTTTGAAAACATTATTAAAGCCCCTGTTATTTTTGGTTATCATTTTGCGCGGCAACGTTAACCGGATTAACCGTCATGCCGGGTCTGATTTTCATTAAGTTATTAACCACCACTTTATCGCCTTCATTTAAGCCGTTATCAATAATCCAACCGCCGTCAGGAGTGGCAATACCGGTGGTAACGCTTACCATTTCAACCTGATTTTTATCATTAACTTTGTAAACGTAAGAGCCTTTAGAACCCTGCATAATCGCCTCTTGCGGAACGGTCATGGCGTTGGCGCGCTCCAAACCTTCAACGGTCAGGCGCATAAACTGCCCCGGACGCAAACGCTTGTCAGGGTTAGGAAATACCGCGCGCAGTTTAATGGTTCCGGTTGAAGAATCAATGCTCGGATTAACAAAGTTAATTTCACCGGTATGGTTATAAACAGTATTATCGCCAAAGTGCAAAACCGCTCTAACTGCTTTAACCGCGTCAGAGGTATTCGGCTGATTTCTGATTTGCCCGCTGTCAACCATGCGTCCCATAGTTATCATCTGGTTTTCTGAAAGTGAGAACATAACATAAATCGGGTCAAGCTGCGTAATATGCGTGAGCAAACCGGTATTGCCCGAGGTTGAAATCAGGCTTCCTTCCGATTGCGCTTCCATACTGGTAAGACCGCTAATCGGCGCCTTAACTTTGGTATAATCTAAGTTAAGCTGCGCCGCGTCAACATCAGCCTGCGCCGATGACAATGCCGCATGCAGCGAGTCGTAATTGGCAACCGCGTCATCATAAGCTTTTTCACTGGCGTACTTTTGTTTAAACAGTTTTTCGGTTCTATCTAACTGAATTTTAGCGTTTTTAAGCTCGGCCGTTGTTTTTTCAAGCTTAGCCTGCGCCTGATTAAGCGCCACCTGATACGGTTCGGGATCAATTTCAAACAAAACGCTGCCTTCTTCAACCTCTGAGCCTTCAATGTAGTTGCGTTTAAGCAAAATGCCGCCTACCCGCGCGCGCACTTCCGTTTCTTTTGAGCCTTGTGTACGGGCCGCAAATTCAAATGAAAGCGGAACATCGTGCGCCGCCATCACTTCAACCCCTACATCTAAAGGTTTTTGACTTTGCTCTGTCTTTTTATCATCGCATCCGGTCAGCGCCAACACTGCCAAAGAAGCAAGTACCAGTTTATTTTTTAAGAACATATTTTCCTCACAAACAGTTGATTAATGCTAAGATGTTACAACATTTGCGCAAAAAATCCACTATCTTAAAAAATAGTTAATGCACTGTGGATAAAAAGGTTAGTTTATGCAAATATCGGCAAGTTTAAAAGGCGCTAACTTTTGCAAATTGTCAAGCGAGGTTTCAACCTGCGAGCCAACTCTGCCGGCGCTGAAAATAAGCGTGGCAAATTCTGCCGCCGACTGATGAATAATAAGCGGAAACAACTTTTTCATGCCAATCGGCGAGCAACCGCCGTGCACATATCCGGTTAAAGGCAAAAGTTCTTTTTGTTTAACCATCTCAACCGCCTTTTCACCCGCGGCTGCGGCAGCCTTTTTTAAATCAAGTTCGCATTCTACCGGCAGCATAAATACATAATGTTGGCGTGACTTAGCAACCGTAACCAAGGTTTTAAACACCTGCTTAGGGTTCTGCCCCAAAATAGCGGCAATCTGCGCGCCGGTTAAGGTTGCGTCCGGCGTGTAATGATAGCACTCATATTCGGCTTTAATTTTATCAAGCATACGCAAAGCGTTGGTTTTAACTTCCATATTATTCCTCATCTGTTTAGTATTTTATGCCATACTCCGCTTTTGCCGCTGCTGTCAACCAAGTTTTTTTGACAAAAATATAAAATTTTAATAAAAACCTCTTGTATAATGGCTGATTTTGTGCCATATTAATACTATTGGACAAAAGGATACGATGATGGATAAAGAATACACGGTTCAAGAAGTTGTAAACCTCCCGAATGATGAGATTGACAATATTCAAAACCAAATCAACGCTCACAATTTGGAAGTGATTGAAAATGCGCATGAAAAACGCCACATTAATGATACTGATTATGACTATTTAATCAGCTTTTACGCTGATCCTATGGATATTTACCGTGAAATATATCGCACGATTTATGAATGCTTTAAGCGCCCAAACCGCACCTGTGCCTTTGACCCGACCACCGGCAAACCAGAAGCTGACGACAACGGCAAACCGATAGATTACGGCTTAAAAGCGGTAACTCCGTTTACCTGTACTCGCCTGGAATATGTTGATAAGTATAACAACCCGATTTATGTAATTTTTCCTCCTATGAAAAAAGCCGAGCGTGCTATTGAAAAATTGGCTGGAAAATATAACAAAGATTACGCTAAAGAGTGCATTGAGGCCTCACGTTTAGCCTTTATCAGTGAAGATCGCGAAGCCTTTGCCGAAAAATTAAGCAACATTTCTAAAGGCAACACCAAGTTGAATGATATTTTTCGTTTAACCATTAACAGCAAATATTTAAGCGGCATTAACCGGATTACCACAGCTTTGCTAAATAACGGGTCAAGACCGCATGCCCGCGCGCAAATCAATCCTGCCAAAACGCGTGACCGTTTCATAATGCCTTTAAGCAAAAACAAGAAGCGTTATTACGACGTCAAACATTTTATGCGCTTAAAAATGCCTGATGACCGTGAACTTAACTTTGAAATTCAGGTTAAGGTGCAAGACTTATACAATGCCGATATTCGCACTCACAAAATTTATGAGGATATTCGTACTTTTGAAGAAGGAATTTCGCACACGGAAATGCTTAACGGAGATGAAATTCGTCAACGTGAAGCTAAAATCAAAATTTTAAAAAATCGCGTGCGCCGCATTAATGAAAATGCCGCCCACTTATACAACATGCGTGTGCTTGATAAAGCCCGCCGCATTGAAAATGACGGTTACCGCCCGTTGCGTATTCAACCTGATAATGAAGACGGAACTTATGACCAGTGCATTAATCTTATTAATGACGAGTATTTGGTTGAATCATATAACGAGTTTGATGCCAAAACCGCATTTTCGGAACAAGATGAAGTCAACAAGCTGTGCTTTTTGCGTTTAATCGGTAAAATTGACCAAGCTTTTGATGAAACAGCACCCGATGCGTATAATACCGTAAACAATATGTTTGCTGAAATCAGCATGGCTGAAAAAGAACGCTTTAACGGTATAAACGAGGTGGCCGTCCGTTATCAAAAAACGGTTCAGCAAAAAGTCAGCCGCAAATATAAAGAAGATATGGAAGCCGAAACCTCTGTTTCAGCAATTCGTGCCCGCAACAACAGCGGTCGTTAAGCAGCAAAAACAAACCCCGCAGGCTCATAAAACTTGCGGGATTGGTTTTAATTTTCAAATTCTGATTTATCAGGAAACAGGTTTTGTAAAAACGCCTTGCCGCGCGCACGGTCGTCATCATTGCTGAACTCGTTATCTTCCATACATAAAAACTTAGGCTTATAGCGATTAAGCTTTTTATAATATTTTTTAGTTTTTGCGTGTAACGACAAAACAACCGAATCTTTTTTACCAAAATCAAACAAATTATGTTTAAGCCACTGCAACCAAGACACCTCATAAGCGTTCAGCACTTTTAATGTTCCGATACCGGTTGCCAGCATATAATAGCTGATTAAAACTCTTTGCCAATCTTGCGCGGTCCTAAAGCGGTTGTTGCGAGTTTGTTCAACAAGCTCAGCGCACATTTTATTACACTGATTAAACGCCGTTTTGTTATAAACATCTAAATTATGGTGCGGAAAATATTCGCATTTATAGCCGAATTTTTGCTCGCTCACTTTTTGCATGTTGTATATCATATCGCAATATACTGACGGGTAGCCTGGCTTTTTGCTATATGTCATACGGCAAATAATTTTACCGTTGTTATCAATTAAATCAGCAGGCTTTACCGGCGCGGCAAGCAAATTATCATCATTCATATAAATAAAGTTTTCTGACAAACCGTCAATATCTGCCAAAAAAGTTTCAATGGCGTTAGAATTAAATACCGGCGCGTATTTGCCAAGCAAAAAACTTTCCTTAATAATTTTAATTTTGGGGTGATTAACATTTAACCATTGCGGCATTTTGCAATTTGAAACAATATAAATATTTTTAACCCACGGCATATACTTTTCAACCGAACGCAAGCTGTATTTCAGCTCGTCATTTTGCACAAATCTGCCTTTGCAAGTAATTTGCTTATCTAATTTTTCTTTCGGCATATATTTTTTGCGCAGCTCTGACCATTCTGTATCCGCATCGTCACACCATAAATAAACCAAGTCCAAGTCCATCTTTATTTCCATTTAAGTAAAGGTATAATTCCAAACAACATTGCTTTTGCTTTGTTCGCTTTAACTTTTATATTTACGAGCGGCAACCCGCATATTTTCATTTGCATTAGCTTGTTAAAAAACTTGCCGAACGGAATAAAGCCAAACAAATAAAGCCGCAAATACGGTTGCAGATTAGCTTTAAGCGCTTTGTCTTTCCCGATTTCATGCTTGTTTTTAAGCCAGTTTAACACCGCGGGATTATTCCAAGAACTTTTCCACCAATGCAGCGAGTGGCTGTTTGCTGTTAAGATATCCGGCTTAAACGAGGTGTGTAGAGGCAGCGGGAAAAAATATTCCGGCGGATAAATTTTAATATCATTTAAGCGGATAATCCCCTCTTTTCCGGCGGTAAACCCAAAATTTTCTAGGCAATGAGTTAATATCCGCGGCGAAGTGTAAAGCGGGCTGCGCCAAATTTCATCATTATAAAAATCAAGCGCTTGCTTTATCAGCGGATGATGCGCCTCAGCCCCGAGCAAAGCCGTTTCAATATGACTATTGTTTTCACGCCCGAGCAAAATGCCGATATTTAACACATCGTCAAAACTTTTAATCACTGAAACATCAGTATCAAGCCAAATACCGCCGAATTTTTCCAGCACGTAAAACCTGATATAATCCGCCACATATGCCCAAATTTTATTTTTATACACAAAATTAAAAAACTCATTTTCAGTGCAGACTTTGTTAAAATCAAACCAAGCGGTGTCATCTTCTTTAATTTCCACAATTTCATAATCAGGCAGGTTTTGCCGCCAGCTTAAAACGCAAGCTTCAACATCTATCGGCTTAGACGAGCCGCACCACAAATAAAATATTCGCTTGTTTATCATTTTAATCCTTACTGAAAATATAGCCTAAACTCAATAATATATGCCATAAATAATTTTGCAACACTTATATGCCCGATACACAACTTATACACACCCATAATAATTCCCCTCTCGTGGAGAAACACCGAAAGTTCTAAATAATTCCCCTCTATGGAGGGGTGCCGAAGGCGGGGTGGTCATACAACTTATGCACAGCATGGACTCGTAAATATTGCAAAAAAAAAAACGCGAGCTAAAATCTTCTCAAAATAACTTTTTTGAGAGGATTTTAGCTCATGTATACACAATCTGGAAGATCAATGGTAGAGATGTTGGGAGTTTTAGCAATCATAGGGGTTTTATCCGTTGGTGCTATTGCAGGGTATTCCAAAGCCATGATGAAATATAAGCTTAACAAACAAGCGGAGCAGTTAAACACGGTTATTAACGCCGTGGGTCGTAATATCCATGGTTTTGATAATCTTAAAGGTTCAAGTGAAGCCAATCAATATATTACTTCATATTTCATAAAAATGGGAGAATTTCCTAAAGAGATGATTGTATCCGGCGACAATGACAGCATTTATGATGTATGGAAAAATAAATATTATGTTGCGCTAACGCCAAAGTGGATTAGTATTTATGTTTTTATGAATCTTGACATCAGGAGCTCAGAGACTTTAGAAATGTGCCGCAATATATTAGTTACCGCTAAAGAAAACAGTGATAACGTTCGGCATGTTAATTTAATCAGCGGTTATGAGAGCGATGCGCAAATCAGCGAGTTTTTTATGGGCGACAGATTTTGCGAGAGCGGAAACACATGCTTAAGGAACATTACCTTAGACAATATTTACAGCGCCTGCACCAAACATATCGGCAAACAAAACGCACACTTAAAAATAACTTGGGACCGAAAAGCATACTAAGCAAAAAAATACCGCGCGATTTTATAACCGGGCGGTATTTTTAAGTTCATCAGCAGGCTACTCTTGCATATAAGCCTTGAGCTTTTCCTTGTCTTGCTCATAGACTGCGAGGCAGTGCTTCATGTTGGAAACGTCGGAAGGCGAAAGCGGAGTTTCAACGGCAACCACAGCTCTACGCATAATCACGCACGGCATTTGCGCGTATTTTCCGGCAAGCTCGGCATTGTCCACAGGGAAAATCTGCCTGTTCATCGGTAAAATAAGCCTTTCATCACGTACTCTACCGCAAATAAACGCCTCAATAACATCTGAAACCATGCAGGCGGGACCATAATACGAACCGTTGTTAGCGGTTTGATCTGTTGCCTGAACATTGGTTTCAGTGATAGCCAAGCCCCTGCCCTTGGTTCGTTTCATAGCAAGTTTAACTTTCTCTGCAAACCGATAAGGCAGCCCGTCAATGGTCAATGAGTTTTCATGCAGAAACATAGTTCCGTTATGATGCCCGATGATAATTGCCTCAATATCGGAGAGCTGCAGGCGCGGAAACTCTTTGCCAAGTTCCGGCAGCAGTTCACGCTTGAAACGAGCAGTATCAAGCCAACAGCCCAAGCCGTAAACCTGATGTTCAGGCAGCAGACCGCGCAACACTTCGCACATTAAGTCCACCGGATTGGTGAGCACAAAGACAACTGCATGCGGCGAAAGCTTAGCAGCTTCGGCAAACTGTTTCATCAGGTCAATATTGTATACCGCCTGCACCAGTCTGTCATCAATGCCTTTTTGGGCGGCATCAGCATACATCTCACGGCTGGGAAGGCCGCCGGAACACACCACCATTGCGTCAGCATCTGCCAAATCAGCGACATCAGATGTTGCCTTAAAAGTAAAGCGCGGCGTGATGTTTTGCATGGCGCAAGCATCTTCCATGTCCATCAGCGCGCCTTCGCATCTTTTGTGATTGTGCGGCGCATACAATACGATTTCAGCTTTGAAATGTGTTTCAACCTTCATCAGATTAAGCGCGGCGGTTGTGCCAACTCGTCCGGCTCCGTAAATAACAATTTTCTTCATAACTTGTTTGTGTTAAAATAATTAAATAAACAACGTAATGTTAGCAAATTACCGGCATAAGTCAAGTTTTTTGTCAAAAAAAGACCGCGTTATTTATCAAAACACAGTCTTTTTTTGAGGTTTGAGCAGATTTAGGCGAGTTTTGCCAAAGCCGCCCGCATGCGGTTTAAGGTTTCTTCTTTGCCTAAAACAACGGCTAACTCAGTGGCGCCTCCGGGGGTGGTTTCTTTACCGGAAAGAGCAATACGCACCGGATACAACACCTGCCCGTTTTTAACGCCTTCAGCTTCAGCAACCGATTTTAACACGTTAAACAAGGTTTCATTGTTCCAATCATCAACCGCGGATAAAGCCTCGTACGCAGGCTTTAAGGTGCGAGCGGCAACCGCCTCGTCGGTCTTCATCTTTTTGTTTTGGAACAAAGACGTATCATAATCAGGAAGCTGTTCAATAAAGTCGGTCTGTTCGCAAATATCGTTTAAGGTTTCAATACGCGGCTGCAAAACCGTGCTTAAAAACTCCAAATTAACTTTGCGGTTTAAGCATTTTTGGTAATACGGCAGCGCCATTTGATGAAAATCAGCCGGAGATAAAGCTCTGATGTAGCAGCCGTTCATCCATTTAAGTTTAGCGCCGTCAAAAATTGCCGGAGATTTATTCAAGCGTTCCATATTAAAGGCTTGTTTAAGCTCGTCCAATGAAAAAATTTCTTGTTCGGTTCCGGGGTTCCAGCCAAGCAAAGCGATATAGTTCAAAATAGCGGCAGGCAAATAACCTTTGGCAACCAAATCTTGGAATGAGGCGTCGCCGTTGCGTTTGCTGAGTTTGTGCTGCGCGTCTTTCATAACTTGCGGAACATGGACATAGGTCGGCGGAGTCCAACCGAAATCTTCGTAAATTAAGTTATATTTCGGAGTTGACGAGATGTATTCATTGCCGCGGACAACGTGGGTAATCTGCATTAAGTGGTCATCAATCACATTGGCAAAGTTATAGGTCGGAAAGCCGTCAGATTTAAGCAAAACGCCCTCGTCAAGCTCATCATAATCAATTTCAATTTCGCCGTAAACCACGTCATTAAACACGGAAGTGCCTTTTTTATTAACGGTTTGACGAATAACATACGGCTCACCGGCAGCAACGCGCTTTTTAGCCTCTTCCAACGGAATAAGCTTGCACGGATCCTGAAATTTAATGTTAGCTTCTTCATTTTTTTGCTCATCTGCTTCATCTTGAGAGCAAAAGCAATAATGCGCGCCGCCGAGTTCAACCAATTTGTGCGCGTATTCGGCATAAAGCGCCTTGCGTTCCGACTGTACATACGGACCGAAATTGCCGCCGATGTCAGGTCCTTCGTCCCAATTCATGCCGACGGTTTTTAAGGTGGCATAAATAATATCGGTAGCGCCCTCAACATAACGTTTTTGGTCGGTATCTTCAATTCGTAAAATAAAGTCTCCCCCTTGCGATTTGGCAATAAGGTATTCATAAAGCGCGGTGCGTAAGTTGCCGATGTGCATATAGCCGGTCGGGCTTGGCGCAAATCTGGTTCTGGTTTTCATGGTTTTCCTCATAAATTAAAGCTTATACCAAAATAAAACAAAATATTTGCAATGCAAGAACTTTTTTGAACTATTTAAACCGCAAAAAAATACGCTATATTGCAAAGGTAATACTTGACATTTAACTCAATAGTAATTAAAAGAAATCCAGCTAGCAACAAAAGGAGTCTGATGAGGCTCCGTAAACATGTTTAAGGAATGTTATGTCTGAAAAAGAAACTCAAGACTTTTATGATGGGAACAATCCTGATTCTCCGTTAATTGATTCACTCGGAGCCGCCGTTAAAACCCTTATTGAGAAAGGCAAAGAACGCGGGTATATCACTATGGAAGAGCTGAATAAAGTTCTGCCTCCCGAAAAAGAATCTTCCGAACAGATTGAAGATATTTTATCCGGTATTTCCGATATGGGGATTAGTATTATTTCCGAATCGGAAACCGACAGCTTTGACGCGGAAGAAGAAAGCGAAGAAGAAAACGCCGATTATGACGCTGACGAAAGCGGCAATTTTGATGAAAAAGAAATGGGGCGCTCTGATGACCCCGTGCGCATGTACTTAAAAGAAATGGGCACGGTTGAGCTTTTGTCCCGCGAAGGCGAAATTGCCATTGCCAAGCGTATTGAAGCCGGTAAAACCGTTATGATAAGCGGCTTGTGCGAAAGCCCGATGACCTTAAAGGCCATTGCCGATTGGCGCGACGAACTCAATGCCGGAACCATGCAGCTGCGCGACATTATTGATTTAGAGATGATGTACGGCGATGACAGCGAAGCCATGGTTTATGACGAAGAAGAAACTCAAGTTGACGATTTGGAAAAGGTTACCAAAGAATTATCTGAGAAAAACTTAGATGATATTGATGACGATTTAGACACCGATATTGAGCTTGAAGATACGGTTGATGAGGTTGAAGACATTGCCGACGCGGAAGCCGATGAAGAGGAACGCGAGCTTGACGCTAACGCCGATTCGGCAAAATCAGAATCTTCTGATGATGACGATGAGTCCGGCATGGGACATTCGTCAACTTCCGTTTCAGCCATGGAAACCGCCTTATTAGAGCCGGTTTTGGATATTTTGAACAAAATTTCAAGCTATTACGATGACTTAAAGAAAGTTCAAACTCAGCGTATGGGCGCTATTCTGTCCGGTCGTAAAATTGCGCCGTCAGTTGAAAAGAAATATATTCAGCTTAAAAAAGAACTTATTGAATTGATGAGTTCAATTCATCTTAACGCGTCACGCATTGAGCAGTTGGTTGAGCAGTTAAACGAGCTTAATAAGCGCCTGATGGGACAAGAAGGAAAACTCCTGCGTTATGCCCTCTCCTGCAAAATTAAACGCGATGACTTTTTAGACGCTTATCAAAAATCGGAGCTTGATCCGAACTGGCTTGATAACGTTTCACACAAAAAAGACAAGCATTGGCAGATGTTTGTTGAAAAATATGGCGAAGAAGTGGCGCAAATTCGCGACAGCATTGCTCAGATGTCGCAAGAATGCGGTTTGCCGATTAGCGAATACCGCAAAATGGTTGACACTATTAAGCGCGGCGAGCGTGAGGCTGAGCGCGCCAAAAAAGAAATGATTGAGGCTAACTTGCGCTTGGTTATTTCTATCGCCAAAAAATACACCAACCGCGGCATGCAGTTTTTGGATTTAATTCAGGAAGGCAATATCGGCTTAATGAAAGCGGTTGACAAATTTGAGTATCGCCGCGGCTACAAGTTTTCAACTTACGCAACCTGGTGGATACGTCAAGCGATTACCCGTTCCATTGCCGACCAAGCCCGCACCATTCGTATTCCGGTACACATGATTGAAACCATTAACAAATTGGTTCGCACTTCTCGTCAGATGTTGGCGGAAATGGGTCGCGAGCCGGTGCCGGAAGAATTGGCTAAGCGCCTTTCTATGCCGCTTGAAAAAATCCGTAAAGTTATGAAAATTGCTAAAGAGCCGGTCAGCCTTGAGGCTCCGGTCGGTGATGAAGAAGATTCTTCACTCGGTGATTTTATTGCCGATGAAAGCGCTTTACAGCCTTTGGATTCGGCTATTCATACCAACTTAAAAGAAACTTGCACCAAAATACTTTCGTCCCTCACCCCGCGTGAAGAAAGAGTTTTGCGTATGCGGTTCGGTATCGGCATGAATACGGATCACACCTTGGAAGAAGTCGGACAGCAATTTAATGTTACCCGTGAGCGTATCCGTCAAATTGAGGCGAAAGCTTTGCGAAAATTAAAGCACCCGAGCCGCTCGCGCCGGTTGCGTTCATTCTTGGATCAATAGATACAAAAACAAAGGGTTGCAAAAGCAACCCTTTGTTTTATACAAGACCATGATGGTTTAAGATTGTCCAACCATTTATCTCACATATCCATTCAGCGTATTTAAGTTTTTCAGGATTCAAGGTGGACAATACTGTCGGCACTCTTCCTTCAAATATCTGCCAATACTCAGCTTGCGCTTTGGCAAAAGCATCTTGCACCGGCGAACACTCTGACATAACATGGAGATGATAATGCAGCGTTGGCGCCAACTCACCGTCCTTCACACTGATGGAGAACGCTATGTCCTGTTCATCACAAATCGGAACATCTTGCGCCTGATAAAAATCGCGAAACATACGGTAGGTTTTTTCAGACCATTCTCTAATATCACAGCTATGATATATTTCTGCAGTCATCCAATAGCGTATAAACCAATAAGTATCCTTGCCATCAGAACCGGTTAAAATGAACATGAAATCATCAACACCGCCGTTGGTGTGCAGATGTATAACCTCTTTAGCATGCAAAGTGACGCATAGGTTATACTGACGAGAAACATATTTAGCGCTAACTTTGTGCGCCACAGCCTGCGCCATGCTATAACGCACAAAAGAATAGCCTGACAAAATCTTATACGCAAAGTAATCATTCTGCAACAACGAGCCGTCTTTCATAGGGAAAAACAGTTCCACGCTAGTGTCATCAGAGTTTTTTATATACTCTTTGCTCTTCTTGATATATATTTCTCGTGAAATTTCAGTCAGAACATATGCAGCATAAGTTTTTTCCGGTAACCTGACATAGATGCAATACCAATATGTGGCATTTCCGGCTATATCAAAAATTTTGAACACTTTTTCGCCGAAAACATCATTAAGATCACCATCTTCATACACTTCATCGGCCAATATGGTCATGGAAAGAGCATAATCATAGCTTTTTTCCATAAAAAACATGTTTCCATAATTTATTGCCATAAAAATACATTTTTTGCGCTTGGGATAAAGGTGCGCCTGAAGTCCTTAACTTCAACCTCATTTGATTAATAATAATTTATTTATGAGTTATGCATAGCACGAGTTTTGTCCAAACACAAGCATTTTATTATTTTAATTTATGCAAAAAAAAGACCTTCATAACAAACTGCGATTACGCAACCTGTTATGAAAGTCTTAATCTTAAATAAACTCCTTGAGTTCTTTGGCGTTGTTGCTCTCATTGATGAGCCACTGGTAAATGCCTAGCATTAGCTTGTTGCCCTTCACTGTCAGATTTTCAGGGTGCCACTGAACGCACAAAATACCATCTTCCATTTTACCCCAAGCTTCCGGAACTCCGTCAGGCGCCACGGCGTAAATGTCAAGGTCGGCATTCTTGTTGTTCAAGAGCAAGCCCTCGCGGTGACGAGAATTGACCGTAAATTCCTTCTCGCCAAGCAAGTGATTAAACAAGCTGTTCGGATATACGAGAACTTTATGCGCATTATCCGCAGGGCTTTTATGCTCAATCGGAGAATGCTTTAAGTCGCGATACATCTTCATACCATGCACACCGGCTATCATTTGCGCGCCCGCACAAATACCAAGTATCGGAATGAACTTTTCTTCCGCAACTCTGATAGCTTCAAGATAGGCATTAGAGCGTATGCTCGGCTCTTGCGGATTTTTAACGCGGGTGGCATAAAATTCGTCAGGCGAAACAAACGACCCGCCCGGCAGAACCAAACCGTCAACCGTTTCCATTTGCGCGGCGAGCTCAGTATAGCACAAGCCTTGAATACGTCCGCCGGCCATATAAACAGCTTTAGCGTAGTCATAGTCAAGAGAGTAATACCCCTCCTCGCGCCCAAGCAAAAAACCGATGGTCGGATTTTCACCATTGACATCAAGCCCAAGCTCAAACTCTTTAGTTTCAGGCAGCCGGATAATCGGGACTTTATGGTCTGCTATCACGCGATTCACTTCTTCATCAGAAATAACAAATGCGCCAAATTTTGGCTCAAAAGTCAGTTTCAAAATCTGTTTCATAAAAATTTGGTTTAAAATAATTAATATCGGCTTTTTATTTTGCACATTTTACAATTTTTGTCAACTTTTTTATACCCGATAGAGCAAAATAAAAAATCAGCGGATTGTGCAAAAACGAACCAACCCGCTGATTGTATGCAATAAAAATTATTTCTGAATAAAAATTAGTGACCGCAAGCCGTATATTCACCATTATAATTTAAGATAAAGCGGAATCTGCACGGAAAGGAAACAAAATATTCCGCGTCATCGTCAACGATTTTGCACACATCTTTGATGCTGTAACGCTCATAATCTTTTTCAGTTAATTTAACCTCGTCTGGCGCAATATTTTGCTCTTTGGCGACATCAGAAGTAATAAGTTTCATTCTAAAATTTTCAAAAGCACCAGAAATCCCCGCAAAGCGCTCCTCTTGCGTCCCAAAACTGCCATTTTCATAATAATCTTGAATATCGGTATAATGCTCGGTTATAGCACCCGCCTTAGCCGCCTTGGTTAAGAAAATCATTTGGTCAATTTCGGCTCTTTCTATTTCATCTTTATATTTTTCACGCACTTTGGCGGGGTAGTTCACCATTTCATATCCGTGCGCCTTGCAATATTCAGGATACGTATAAGTATGGCGATAGACTTCACCAACCGCCGCGCCCAAACGGAAAGCCGGACGGCTAGTATCAGGAATATAGCGATCTTTTATTTCAAACATAACAAAGATACCGGCAAAAGCAACAAGCATAAAAACAATCGGGAATCTGGTTAAAAAGCTTCTTTTTTGCTCGTTAAGTTCAGATTTAGCCGGTCTTAATGCCAAAACTAAGTTAACAACAATAATCAGAATATTAGCCAAATAGCGGAACCATTTAACCTGAGGATAATACGCAGCATCAATATCATAGATTAAAACCTGTGAATACAGGAAAAGCAACATTGCTAAAATATACCATGTGCCGCTACTGTTAAACGAGCGGGCGCGTTTTTGCACGGCAGCCGTTAAGCAGTATATCGCACACAAGAGCACAATCGCCGCAGATACAGCGTTTACAACACAAAACGCAAATAAAAGGATTAATAAAACAAGTGTTACAACATAAGGAACGCGCCCGATTGTCCCTTTATATGAAAACAAGAGTTTTAAAAGATTCCCTGCAAATAAAGTTTGATTTAGTTTGTTAATAAATGGTTTTAACTGCATGTTTTATCTCCTGATTTAATTTATTTAACGCCCAAACAATTCTGCAAATATGCGTCAAACAGAGCCGTATCAGTTTTGCGTTTATTAAATTGCGGATAAGGCTTAGCAAGCTCCCGCTTAAAAAAATCATCAAATAGCGGAATACGCAAAACTTTATCTTTTTCACGCCCTTCCGACTTAATTGCAATCACCTCATTTAATTTAGCAAGCACATCTTGCGGAAGCGCAGTTGACAATTTTGCAACCGTATCAGTCATTTTCAGCGGCGGAATTTTATCAAACTCGCACACATATTTGGCGTTAAGCAGCCCGCGCATAGAGTACAGATATTTTTTATAAGTGATTTCTTGTCCTTCTTTAATGTTAAGATTATAATTATTCTTAAACAGCGAAAAATAGTGATAAAAGAGCTTTTCCTGACTAAAATTTTTATTAATATACTCTTTTAACTCAATATCCGTACTGCCTAAATAAACTATCGGTGAATTAAGCCATTCAATTGCCGTTGGATTTGAAGCTGCAAGCAGTTTCAGATATTTAAAAATATCAAACCCGCAGATATCAAGCAAAGAACCTTTAACTTCATGCGGCTGTAAATTTTCATCAAAAGCAAAAGTGAGTACATCTTCCGGCGTGTTTAGACTTATGTACGAATTAAGCGGGCGGCAAAACACAAAGCGCACGTCATAATCGCTGTCTTTGCTGCTCATGCCCCATGCGCGGCTGCCGTTTTCCACCGCAAACAAAATGGTAATATTCTGTTCTTTTTCAATAGCTTTTAACAACTCAACAATCTTTTCCCGCATATCTTCCTCTTATGCTTTAGTGTTAAGCTATCATACCTAAAGCATGGCAGAATACAAGCAATAACTTAACTTATATACTATTATTTATTAAATGAAATAGGGGTTAATAGCCGCGGTCGGGAGGGAGTTCCACACCTTCATAAAGGTGTTTTTCCGGATTATAGGTAATGTGCACATAGTCACAATTATCCATACTTTTGGGTTTGTAATTAAACAAAATTTCAATAAGCGTGCTTATCGCGTGCCCGTGCGAGGCAATGCCGATAGCCCGATTTGAGCAGGTGTTTGCAATTTCTTCAAGTGCCGCCTTTAAGCGCAGGCTGACTTGAAGCAGGCTCTCGCCCTGCGGAAACGGAATGGTAATGTCGTCATACGAGCGGCGGTAATCGGGGCAAACTTCTTCGCGCTCAAGCGCATAAAGACCGTTCAAAGTGCCGTAATCAACCTCGCGCAAACGGGAGTCAAACTTAACCGGAACTTTTAGCGCCGCCGCCACAATTTCAGCGGTTTGTTTAGCGCGCAATAAATCAGAGCTTACTATCAGCTTAATTTTTTTATCGGCAAGTTTTTGAGCCAGCGCCCGCGCCTGCTCTTGTCCGGTTATGGTTAAAGGCACCGGAAATTCGCTCTGCCCCTGCGGGCGTCCTTCCGCGTTCCAAATAGTCTGCCCGTGGCGAAATATGTAAAAATGCTTTTTCATGCCCTAACCTTTCGCATAAAAAACATTTACAAACAATCGCTTAAAATTTAATTAAAAACATCTGACTATTTGTTAAAACTAATAGTCATTAAACGCCTGAATATGAAAATATTGCAAAGGCTTAGAAACCGGTTTATAGCGCTGTTCCTGCTCTATCAGCCCGATTTCAGTCAAAAACATATCGCGGTATTTTTCGGGGATATTCAACTTGCGCAACTGCAACTCCCAAAAATGCTGCATATCGTTCATATTGCCTTTAAGGTACCCGTTAACATCGTTTAAGTTATTGCGCTTGGCGGAGGCAATGCTTTTGGCGACAATTTCAGTGCGCAGCTTAATAAGCTCTTTATCTTTGCTATGCTCTTGCGCGTAACAATAAGCACCCGGCAGTAGTCCGCGGGTTAAATAGAGCGGAATATTAAAGCCTTTGGTTTGGGTCGGCGAAATTCCGGGTCTTTGCGCAAACGGCTGCACATCAATAATATACGCCCGCTCGTCGCGGCTGGAATATAACAGATTGCCGGTGTTGGTGAACAAGCCTAACGAGCATATATCAACCGAATGGCGGCGCGATGAAAGATAATGTAAATCGTCATACAAAATATCAAACGAGGCATCAGGCATGTTGGCAATTTTTTCGGACCAGGTGCGGGTTTTAATCAAAGATTCTTCATTATCCGGAACCGGCAGCCCCGCTTTGTGGATTTCCATTGAAAAGCCCGGAGAATAGCGGTTAATGGTCAAAACCGTATCGCCGCCGCGAATATCGGGATGATTCCAATAAGCAATCGGCTGCGCAAAATTGCGGCCGGCAAAAATATCTTCTTGCGGCTTAAAGGGATAGCGCTTTAAGTAATCAACCAAAACAGAAACGGACGGCGCGTCCTGACTGACCTGCACGGTAAAATCAGGATTAGTATCAATTTTATAAACTTTTACTTCCTCGCCCTCGCCAAGGCAGCGGTCGCATATCGCAGTGATTACCTCGCTGACCAGCGGCAGATTATAGTGATATTTATCTTCCATAAATCCTCCAGTTTGCCAAAAGAATATATTTTCTGAAAACTTTTGTCAAGTATTTATTGCAAATATTGATGTGCACGCATAAAAACGCTTGCAATTTTTGACAAAAGAGAGTATAAGCGAGTTTACACAAGTTATCTTTATTAAATTATCATATCATGAAAAGAATTAAAAAAATCATCGTTAACGTTAGCAGCGCTAACCTTGCGGCGATTGATGCTGACGCTATTGTGGTACCGGAGTTTCAGCACTGCGCGCTTCATACCGGAATTGGCAGAACTATCGCCAAGACCTACCCTAAGGGCATGCAGAAATATGACTATTACGCCAAAGCGGTAGGAAACTCGCTCGGGAGCGTGATGGTTACGGAAACCGGCTCGCCAACTTGCAAGCATCTTTTGCATGCGGTGATACTCGGTTGCCGCCGCGAAGACTTATTCGCCTGTGTTAAAACCGCAGTGGAAAAAGCCTTGGCTTTGGCTGATGAAAACGGCGCCTTATGCGTGGCGATTCCCGCGCTCGGCACCGGAATAGCCGGATATTTATCGGTTGAACAATCCGCTGAAGCCGTGTTTGCCGCCGTTGCAGAATTTGCTCCGCTTGCCAAGAACGTCCGCAGGATTGATTTTGCGGTTTCAGTCGGCTCGGTTAAAATCGTGGAAGATATTCTGCAGCAAGAAAGTTACCTTGACTGCGAGCCGGAAATCGGTGCCAAGAACTTCAACCTCGGCGAATGGATTTACACGCTCTGCAATCAGCTTAACACCGGCATTCCGGAAGTTGGTTGTTAAGTATTTACGACCTTAAAAAAGCTCCCCTAATCGGGAGCTTTTGCGTTATTCACGACCTTTGTTTTGAATTGCGGATTGAATATTTATGCTCGTCTTTTGGATTTGCGGAGTTTCCTTAGTACGCGAGAATTGGGTTTCCGCTTTGGTCAAAAGCGTGTTAATGCCCATGCGGAGCTTATGAAAAAATTTGCCCTTTTCTGTTTTAGACATATCTTTAACCGTCTCCGGCGCCTGCTTTACTGCAGCTTGCGGCTGTTGGATTTGGGGTGATACTTGCGGCTGTGCCGGTTGCTGTACTGTTTGTTGCGTGGACTGTTGCACTTGGGGCTGAACGGTCTGAGCCTCTGATTGAATAGTATGACGTTTTACCGTATCACGCCCGCTAAGGCTTGCCAAACGCTCTTTATCCTGCTGCATAATATCAATTTTAGGCTTTGCCGGTTTACTTGAGATATTAGTCGTTTTATTCGGCATAACTTTAGCGACTATATTTTTAACTGGCGCCAAAATTCGCTCTTTGCGCAACTCGGATATTTGCTTTGGAGAAAGCCCTTTGGCTTTAAGACGTTTCAGCGAAACTTTTTTGCCATTTTCATCTTTAGCGTCCACAATTTTAACATGTGGCGGAATATTAAATTTTCCAACACCCCAAGAATCAATACAAGATGTTGTAATTTCTTTAACCCCTTGCGGCAAATGCACATCAGCATCATTATTAGCTGAAGTTAGCTTTTGAGGCAATTTTAATTCAGCGCATTGTACTGACGGATGTATGTTACCTTGTTCGCAATGCGACAAGTCTAACTTATAATCAGGCGCAAATTTAACATTATCGCCAATATAAACTCTTCCCTGTTGCGGTGGAATAACTGTAGCACCGGATAAATCAACATTTTGTAATCTAACGCTTTCATATTTTGATAGGTCAACTGCACCATTAACAACAACATTAGTCAAGTTCAAAGATTGCAATGACTGTGGAATTTGCTGTAATTTAGACATGTCAAACGATTGACTATTACAAACGCGTAAACTTTCTAAATTTTGCGGTAAAACAATAGAATGAGTACATCTTTCTATACCAAGTCCTTTGGTTGGATGCTTGGATAAATCTAAATTAATTCCATCTAAGGCAATAACACTATCTTCTAAATTTTTTATTTGTTCAATAATTTTAAGGTCTTCTATGGTTCTTGCAAAATCACCTTGGTATATATTTCCTTTAAATTCAACAGCGCAAATATCTTTCGGGAAAGAGGTGATATTCATCTGTGAATTACCTTGTGATCTGAAATCAAATTTATTATTAATAATCAAATGCCCGTCAGGCGCTTTTGATGTGTTTTGAGCAACCCACTCTTGCCCTTTGGTTTTGAGCAAAAAAGATTCCATGGTTTCATTTTTCAAATCGCCTTCAAAATTTAAACCGCTAATTCCGTTTTTGGTAACCGGAAAATTATCTAACGAGGTTACTTTTTCTGCCGGATTTAAGCTAATGGATTTAACCGTCATATTTTTCATTTCTGACGGCAACTTCACAATATTTGTAGCAGATAATTTTAATTCTATATCATCATGAATTTCAGTGTGTTTCACATCTTGATCTAATAAGGCTTTCGTGTCTAGGAGCTTTGGATCTGTACCGAGATTTCCTTTAATTTTATATACAAAATCAGCGGCAGACATGGTTTCAATAGAGCTTTGATCTTTGATTGTCACATCAACATTCCCTATACCTTTTAGCGTTTCAGGAACTTTATCTATCGTATCATATGGAATGTTTATATTTTGCGGTAATTCTACAAATTTAATTTTATCCCATCCGACAGGCATTCCATCACAGTGCATAGAATTTATTCTACTTGCTTTATAAAACCCATCGTACTCTTGTTTTGCTTCCGCGCCAATTATCTGTAAAAACTTTTCGGCTGAAACCGCAGAAACATTTTTAACATCTATATTTATTAAGTTACATCCTTGCGTTGCTGTAGGTAACTTAGCCGCATCTATTTCCGGTATAACGTTATTCATCTCAAAGCCACCGACAATATTTACAGAAGATAAATCAGGTATTTTGTTTAGATGCAAGGAGCTTATCTTAAAATTATCGTTATCGCTGTTTCCTACGAATGGATTTGCCTGCAAACCGTTTTCTGTTTCTTTAATATCGCCATCATGCATAAAATTACGCAAAAACTCTTTAGTGCTCATATTGTTAAGATATTCTTGATTATCGGCTTCTAATCCTTGTTTGAATTCAAATGTATAGGCATGATTAGGATTCAGCTCTTGTTCTTTTTTTTGCGCGTTTTGCCGATCTTTTATATGTCCAAGAACTTTGTCATCGGTTGGCTCATGCAAAGCCATAAAATCACGCCATTCCGGATCTGCAATTTTACCGTTTTCATCAAGCGGAATAGGGTATAATTGTGGTTTTTGCGGATCATTCCCTACATAAACATATATTGCTTTTAATTTATTATGATGAGGTAAAATTGGTGTTTCTTCTATGTTCAGGCTACTTTGTGTGGCCGCATTATATTCTTTGCTTGTGCGTGTATCATAACTAGCGTTTTCAATCCCTGTATTTAAATAAAACCTTTGTTCATCACCCATACTTGCAAACTTATAGATGAAACCATATTCAAGTCCGCTTTTAGTTCTTCCATAAGTAGCTCCGCCATCGGTGGAGCGATTATACCCTTTACCACTATAACCGGAGGCGGTGTATATGAGTGGTGCAGAGTGCGCAACTTTTCTTGAAATCAAATGAGACACAGTAGCATAAGGGTTAGCCCCCAATGTGCCTCCGCGGAACAATTCCGACATCCCGTTTTTATAAACATTATCTTTATCCATCGCGTTAAAATCAACGACCTCAGCTTTTGCATAAGTCTCTTTTATTTTTCGGTCAATAAAACTTTTATAATCACCACCGTTACGTTGTTCAATTTCTTGAAACTGAAGCGGATTGGGATGTTGTTCTTTGAGGTCTATACCATTTTCTCGTGAATTCTTAACTTGATGATTAGCGGCATAAAGCAAATTCTCCGGCATATGAGGATTAACATATCCAGATGTTGAGCAACCATTATTTAATACAGTATCTTCTATGAGAGTTACGGCTTTTAATGAATCTTCCGGCTTCATAAATGGGCATAAAACACCTGATGGCTCTACAACAAACTTATCAGGGCGTGCTGCTTGAGGATCAATAAAAGAAACCGCATCAATACCTTGTTCTCTTAAAAGATTTACTATTTCATCAACTGTTTTCTCATTAAAATGAAGACCTATCGCGGCAGCCACCGGCTTGTCCAAACCTTCAAAATAGTTTGAAAGAGAATGCCTGATTGCATCTTGGTTTTCGGTTTGAGCAATTACCGCGTCTATGTCTTCTTTCGTCAGCGCCATTGGGGTTATCCTTAAAACTTGTTATAAAAATTAAAAAAAGCTAATACTCCCGCGAATTTGGCTTGAGTGGTATTTTACTAAATTGCGGCGTCATTTTGGCGTTAAAAATCGCCACAAATTCTTGCGTGAGTTCCGCGCGGCGGTTTTCTACCGCTTCGGCACTTTGCAATTCGGCATAAGTATTTTTTAAAAATGTTGTCATGCCACTGTACGCTAACTGAAGCGAGCCATCATCATTAGTCGCGTCATAGCCAATTTGCAGCCCGCTTTTGTGGGTGGCGGATTTTTCTTTAACATTAACTTGCCAATTATCAATAAAATCTTTTAATTCTTTGCTCATTTTCGGTTCCTTTAACGCCAATTCATTCACGATATTAGTATTTTACCATAAAATACCTTAACTTGCAAATGGTTAAGATGTTATTTATTAAGTTTTTTGACTTTAACTTTCATTCCGATTTGGTGAGTTGAATGAGGCGCGAGCTTTACATGATAATCACCAACGTTTGAAGGCTCCACGCAAACAAAAGTTTTATGCTGATTTTCCGCCATCTCCGCCAAATCTTTATACGGGTTCCACACCACCGTGGTTTGCGAGCCAATTTTTTCAATGCTTATTACGCGGTTAAAGCCGCGGTCTTCAATTTCAACCGCGCCGGTGTGCCCTAAAAATATGGAATCAAATTCCGCCGCAATGTTTATATCATCAGTAAGCTCGCCGCTTTTACCGGTTAAAGAATTTTTATACTTTTGTCCTTTAAGCCCTTTGATTGTAACATTTGCAAGCGAACTGATGTTAAAATAAGCGTGCAAAGCCTCGCTGAACTCAAAGATTTCATCGCTGTTATTGGTCGTTTCAAGATAATATTCTAAAACCTCGCTGATTTTGAGCGTTAATTTTGCCGTAACCGCTAAATTGTATTGAGGCTGAGAAGATAAAATCAGCTCCATTTCTGCCTTATTTTCATCGGCAGAAAGACCAACCGCCCGCCATTCTGAAACCCGCGCAAACCCGTGCCGCGGCAGATGATTATTCAGCTCTTCTTCGGCAAAGCGCGGCCATGAAATCGGCACTCCGCCCCTGATGGCGTGCTCGCCGTCAAACTTGTTGCGCGCGCCGAGCCATAACACGTCATTAGCCTCGTTTTGCGGGCGGAACGAGAGCAAAGTTGCGCCCCATAACGCCAATTTAGCCTCCGCCGCTTTAGTTTTAATATTAATTAATCCGTCTGCCGTCATAATTATCTCCTTTTGCGTTTGGTGGTGGTAGTCGGTTTGGCAATTTGTTTGCCGGTAAGCAGACCAAGCAGCCAGAAAAAGCCGTTAATAATCAATTTGCGGTCTTTTTGCCGTAATGAAAGCCAAAAGTCCCATAAGCGGCGCCACCATGATTTTGTTTTTTTTGCCTCCGGTTTTGCGCCTTTGTCTTCTGTTTTAGCCTGCGGCAAATCAAGCGGCTTCACGCTTGCGCGGAAAGGCTTTAGCATCGCGGCAATTTGCGCATCAGTAACATAAGCGCCGTGCACCCGTTTTAACTCGCCGTTTGCCTGCAAAAACAACGCGTCGCCGCGCCCGATAAGCTTTTCAGCTCCGGCCGCGTCTAAAATTGTGCGTGAATCGGTTGCGCTCGCGGTTTTATACGCCAAGCGCGCCGGAAAATTGGCTTTCAGCACGCCGGTTACCACATCTACGGAAGGGCGCTGAGTTGCCAAAATTAAATGAATGCCGCAGGCGCGCGCTTTTTGCGCCAACATCTGCACCGCCTTTTCAACCTTTTTATCCGCCGCCATTAAATCGGCAAATTCATCAATCACGCAAACCAAATACGGCAGCGGAGAGTTATCGTTATTATAAGCGTCTATATTTTTAGACATCGTTTGTTCAAAAAGCCCATAGCGGCGCTCCATTTCTTGCACCAGATATTCTAACACCGCGGTTGCCTGCGTGTTATCGGTCACCACCGGACAGAACATATATTTTTGATTATTATAAACCGAAAATTCAATACGTTTGGGGTCAATTAAAACAAATTTTACTTCGCTCGGCTTTTTATATTTTATCAACGAAAGAATAAAAGTGTTAAGCCCCACTGACTTGCCGGAACCGGTTGTTCCCGCAACCAGCAAATGCAGCAGCTTGCTTAAATCTGCCCAAACCGGCGCGCCGGCAACATCAACTCCTAAACAAATCGGCAGTTTTCCCTGCGGAGATGGGCTTTGCACCAAAACAGCCTCAAAGTCAACGGTTTTCGGGGTTTGTGACGGAATTTCAAGCCCGATTAAATTAGTGTTTTCAATCGCCTCAGCCCTAAGCGATGAAACGCCCATTTCGCGGGCAATATCATCAGCCGCCGCCGCTATGTTTTTAAGCTTGGTTCCGGCTGCCGGTAAAAATTCAACGGTTGTTACTAACGGCCCTTCTTTAATACCGGCCACGCTGCCCGCAATGTTATAATGAGCTAAAACTTCTTCCCAATTTTGCATATTACCTCCCGCAAAAACATAATGTGATAATTATGCCCGCAACAAATTAAAATAGCGTAAAAATACCGCGCGCTTGATTTATTTGTTTGTGTATGTTAATATTTTTACAAATGAGGTAACAATATGACCCAACAATTTGACTGCAATATAATTGCCAATAACAACACCGACTTTATCATTACCGATAAAATTACCAATGGTAAAATTCCGATGTTATTGCAAGGCGCGCAAGGTTCCGATGTCAGTGTTTATAACTTTGATATTGACGCATTATGCCAGCAAGACGCTTCTTTCAGAGTCGGCTTAAAGCAGCTGATTAAAAATATTTCCGTTAACAATCAAGAGCATAAACCTCTTGAGGAAAGTTTGGTTTTGTTGCAAAATTTTGTGAAACAAAAACTACCGCTCTGCCCGCAAGATAAAATCGGGTTCCGCACCACATGCTTGTTTGATAGCGAGCCTTTTTCATATTTAGTTGCCAACAAACTGGCAATGTGTTCCGAGCGCGCCGCTCTTGCGCAATATGTGTTGCAAAGCAGCGGTATTAAATCTTATTATGCCAACAGCATGGTGCAAATTAAAAATGTTACCAATCAGCCGGAACAACATGCGTATGTTATGATTAATGATAACAATAAAATTATGGTTTATGACCCTGCCAACCCGCGCCCTAATAACCAACCGCGCATACTTAACACCAATATGGACAGCATTTGTTTTGCTGATTTTATTGACGCCATTAATTATAATGCCGAAAGTAATGACAATTTAAGCAAAAAACGCGTTGGGTTTAAGTGTGTTGATGAGCAGAGCGGCAAAGTTTTTGTATATCACAGCTTATGCGGCAAAAAAGGCGAAACCATTACCCCAAGCAAGCTTAAAGCCGCCCGCGCTACAAAAGCCAACGGCGATTCTTATGATAAATAAAGTTTTAGCTTCGGTGATTAACACAAGGTGTTGAATACGTTGCTAAATTGGCGAATGACCACCCCGCCTTCGGCACCCCTCCATAGAGGGGAATTTTAGGTGCCATTTCAAATACAACTTATGCACAGCATGGACTCGTAAATATTGCAAAAAAAAAACGCGAGCTAAAATCTTCTCAAAA
>CAVBCV010000002.1:0-124839 GCA_963594125.1 Lachnospiraceae bacterium | reverse complement strand
TTTACTTATCCCTTTTATACTCTTTCTTCTATTCATTTTACTCCTTTCATATGGCACCTACTTAGGTGCCTTTTTTATTGCCAGAAAACTAATTTTTTGTGTCCATAATTTCCACACTGCTTGTATCTTATTTCAGCAATTAGCTGTAAGAAAATTCGTTCATATAAGCGACGTTATGGCCTTTTATACACCTAAAGAGTCGTTCTAAGAATGTATTTTCTTAAAGTGGCGCGTTCGACATTGAAGATTTTGGCAATTTTTGATTTGGATACACCTTCAGCAATCAATCTATGTATGCGCTTTTGATTTTTAGCAAGTTTTAATTTCTTTGTTTCAGCGTTGTAAGGTCGTCCGAGCTTCTTGCCGGTTGCTTTAATGTTAGCTAAACTTGATTTTGTGCGTTGTGATATTAGGTTGCGTTCAATTTCTGCAGCTAGTCCAAAGGCAAATGCTAAGACTTTGCTTTGTATATCATTGCCAAGGCGGTAATTTTCCTTTATGGTCCACACCTGACAATTTTTATTGAGGCAGGTTTCAAGAATTTTCATAACTTCTAGTAAAGAACGTCCAAGACGAGATATTTCACAAGTGATTATAAGGTCATTTTCTTGCAGATTATTTAGTAATTCACCAAGTTTGCGCTTATCTAGAGCTTTTCTTGATGACATTTTTTCTTCAATCCATTTATCAATTTTTATACCTTTTTTAAGTGTAAAATTTTCTATTTCAAAACGCTGATGTTCAAGTGTTTGTTTATTTGAACTGACTCTGATGTAACCTATTGTTGTCATGATAAAAATCCTCAAAATTTTATTAAAAAACTGGTCAATTTAATAGAACGTTTAAATCAACCAGTTTTTTAAACTTTTACACTTTTTCTTGTTAGAATTATTAAAATGCATTAAAATCAACGCCTTACAACACTTTATGTCATTCAAACACACTTTAAATGTTTAAATTTTACATTCTGGAAACAAACGTTGATTTTATTACATTATATTAATGTAAAAGAGAATTGTTTATTAAAAAGGAATAGAAAATGACAAAGCAACAAGATTTTACAGTAGAACTAAAATGTGCAATAAAAAAGGTAGAAAAAAGCATAATATCAGATGTGCAACAATACATTAGAGATTGTGACTTATCTATTTCTTCTGATTTTAACATAGCTCATGAAACTGCAGAAATCATTGGAGATATAGACATTTATAATCCTGAGTATAATATTCAAGATATAGATAAGAACAAATGCATATGCGAATTTGCAATTAGTTATTGCATTGATTTTAATGTTAATATTAAAGGATTTGATGGCAATACCGCTTCGTATGATGAAGATGATATCCACTACACCAATGAGGTTGATATTAGCGCAAATGTGCAAAGAAAGTTGTCTGTTGTAGCCAAAACTCATTATCAGTACGACCTACATAATCAGTTATATATAAAGAGTTATCAGCTTTTCGTGGAGCCTATTACAATAGAGGTCTCTGATTATGATGAAGATTTTCCTTTGTATAAATAACAAATACTATTTAGGATTGTAAAATGGAAATGCTTTTTACCTGTGCTATTGCATTAATATATTGTCTAATATTTTTTATAAAACCAACTTCAAAAAGAAAAATAATTTTGACAGATAAAGAGAAACTACAGTACACCTTAGAGGAATTACTGCGAGGAGGTTCTCTTGAAGAAAATTATAAATGTTTGATACAAGAATTAAAATCTATGACAGAAGAAGAAAAAAATAATCTTATTATTCACCTTTATTCAAAAGATAATGTATCTTTCACAGAAAAAGAATTAAGCATAGTTTATTGTATTATGTCAAAAATTATTTTTGATTTCGTATCTGATTATGGTGAAGTGCTATTAGCTCGGGCAATCTCTAGTCAAGATAAAATACTACAATATGACTTTATAAGGCTATTGATGATGCAAGATTTACAAGATCTGACAGAATGTGAGGATAAAAAAAGCTTATTTACTAGATTTAGTCTTCTGAGAAAAGTGTTTGAAAAATATATTAACGCTCTTAAAAAATTATATTACAAAAAAAGCTTTTTGTTAAAAAAAATGATGATAAAAGCACAAAAAAATTTTATAGACGAAGCTGTTGAAAATGGATATTATATGAAAAAGCAATCAACAACTGAAGATATATCTCTATATAATGGTGTTTACAAAAATTATTATCAAGACGGAATGCTGGAATCTGAAATAATTTATAAAGACGGCTTGAAAGAAGGTCTAGCAATGTACTACTATCCTTCTGGTAGTGTAAAGTATAAAATAAATTTTGTTAAAGGTAATAGAGAAGGATTGTTTCAAGAATATTATATGTCTGGTAATTTATATTGTGAAACAAATTTCAAGAATGATAAAATAGATGGATTATCCAGAATTTTTTATGAAACAGGACGGTTAATGGAAGAAGCATCGTATAAACTAGGTTTATTAGATGGTGTTTACAGAAAATATAATGAAGAAGGAAATCTGGTTTTAGAAGCTTATTTTAAAGATGGAAAAGAGCACGGAAGTTGGAAAAGCTATAATAATGAAACAGGAGCTCCGACACAAGAACTGTCTTATGAAGAAGGAAAACTCTGTGGAATTTCAAAATTCTATAATGAATTTGGAGACTTATGTTCGGAAATTAGTCTATGTAATGGAGTTCCTGATGGCTTACTAAAAAAATATTATAAAAATGAAAAATTGGCAACAGAGGAGTCGTTTAAGAACGGAAAAAAAGACGGTTTAAGTTTAACTTATAATGAAAATGGAGTGTTAATAAAAGAAGAAATGTTTAAAAATGGAAACAAAAATGGAATTCAGAAAATATATTATCCATCGGGAAAGCTTTTCTCTATAGAAGAGTATAAAGATGGAAAATCTAGTGGCAAAAAAGAAGATTATTATGAAACCGGACAGTTACATGGAGTAGGATATTTATATGATAATAAGCCTTATGGCATCGTGAAAATATATTATAAAAATGGGGTTTTGAAATCTCAAGAAAATTTTGAAGGTGGTCAAAGAGAAGGGGCCGCTCAATACTACTCTGAAAGTGGAAAATTGGATAAAGAAATATTTTTTCATAAAGGAAACCCTATAAAGCAGTCATTAATTTAGAATTAAAGAAAAATTGAGTAGCATAAAGTATAAATAACGAAAACATAATTTTTGTGTAAAGTGTAATATCCAAACAGAAAGTTTTTTCGTGCACATGAAAGATTATATAGACACATGCCAACCATTTGAATAAGTGAAACTTTTATTGAAAATTATATATCCATAAAGAAATTTTGAAAATAAAAAACTTGATTTAAGCCCATAGTTTCGGTTGAAAAATTTTTCTGAACTTGTTAAATTGCAGAGCAAGAAGAGGAAATAAAATGTACGATATTGATAAAATCCGCCGCGATTTTCCGGTACTGCAAAAACAAATTAACGGTAAGCCGAATGCTTATCTGGATTCGGCGGCTTCTGCGCAAAAACCAAAGTGCGTTATTAATAAAATGAACCATATTTACCGCACCGGATATGCCAATGTGCACCGCGGCACTTATGCGCTCTCCGATTCTATTACAAATGAATATGAAAAAGCGCGTAAAATAGTGCAAAAATTTATCAACGCCCGCTCTGAAAAAGAAGTTGTGTTTACTCGCAATGCCACCGAATCAATCAATTTAGTGGCGGCGACATGGGCAATGCAGAACCTTAAATCCGGCGATGAAATTTTAATTTCGGAGGCTGAGCACCACGCTAATTTAATTCCGTGGCAGATTGTCTGCCAAAAAACCGGCGCGGCGCTGAAAATTTTCAAAATCGCCGATGATGGCAGCTATATTCATGAAGAGTTCAAAAACAAGCTTTCAGAGCGCACCAAACTTGTGGCGGTAACCGGTATGTCTAATGTTTTGGGCACGCTTTTCCCGATTAAGCAAATTGCCGCTGAGGCGCATAAATTCGGCGCCAAGGTCTTGACTGACGCTTGCCAGTTGGCAGTACATACCGCGTTAGACGTGCAAGATTTAGACTGCGATTTTTTGGCTTTTTCCGGTCATAAAACCTATGGACCCACCGGTATCGGGGTGTTATACGGTAAGGCTGAAATTTTGGCGGATATGCCGCCGTACCAAACCGGCGGCGATATGGTTGATAAGGTGACCTATCAATTTACAACCTATGCCGAGCCACCAGCACGCTTTGAAGCCGGAACACCGGCGATTGTTGAGGCTATCGGCTTGGGCGAGGCATTAAAGTATATGCAAAAATTGGGGCTTGGTAATATAGCCAGCCACGAACACGAAATGGCTGATTATATGCTGCAAAAAACCGCTGAAATTAAAGGCTTTAAGCATATCGGCACCGCTGATGGTAAAGGCGGAGTTTTTGCCTTTCAGGTTGGCAATATCCACCCGCAAGATTTAGCTTATGTGCTTGGCAAAGAAGGTGTGGCGATTCGCATCGGTCACCATTGCGCCGAACCATTGGTTAATCGGTTGGGATATACCTCTTTGGCGCGGGCATCGCTAGGCTTATACACATCAATGGAAGATATTGACGCCTTTGTTGCGGCGGTTAAAAAAGCGCAGAAATTTTTTGATTAAACGAGGGTAATTATGGCTGATGAAATTGATAGCAATGAGGCGCGCCTTTTGCAGGCAATGAGTGTTGATGACACGGTAAAACCGGCGGAAGAATATATTGCCCGTGCCGGTGTGCCGCTCCCTGACGGTGAGGCACCTGCTAAAATGTATGATATTATTGAGGCGATTAAAACCGTCTCTGACCCTGAAATTATGATAAATGTTTATGACCTTGGGTTGATATATAAAGTTAATCAGGCAGATAACGGCGATTTGAATATTGAAATGACTTTAACCGCTCCGGCTTGCCCGATGGCGGAAGTTTTGCCGCAACAAGTGGCTGATGCCGCGGCGGCTGTCAAAGGGGTTGGCAAGGTTGAGGTTAAAGTTGTTTGGGAACCGGCATGGTCGCTTGAACGCTTGAGCGAAGAAGCAAAATTAATGTTGGAAATGTTGTAATAAGGCAAAGGTTATGGAAGATATTGCGGATTTAATTGAAAATTTTTCAATGCTGGACGATTGGGAAGATAAGTATCAGTATTTAATTGACTTGGGTGAAAAGCTCCCTCCGCTTGATGAAAAATATAAAACCGACGAGTGGAAAGTAAGCGGCTGCCAGTCGCAAGTTTGGCTTGTGCCGGAACAGCAAGACGGTATATTAACCTTTAAGGGCGACAGCGATGCCATTATGGTAAAAGGTATTATTGCCGTAATTTTAGCCATATACCGAAATAAATCTGCACAAGAAATAAAAAAAATTGAAGTTGATAAAATTTTTGCTAAACTGGGGTTACAAGAACATTTAAGTTTGAGCCGTCGTAACGGAATGATGTCTATGGTAGATAAAATAAGATGTTACGCGGACAAAATGGAAAAGTAACGGTATGAATATTCACGAGTATCAGGCAAAAAAAATATTGCAAAATTACGGTATCGGCACTCCGCGCGGGTGTATTGCCTATACTCCGCAAGAGGCTAAGCGCGCCGCGCAAAAGGTTTCGCCGCATGGTCCTTGGATGATGAAAGCGCAAATTCAATCCGGCGCCCGAGCTGATGGTCATTTTATTGAAAAAAAAGCCGGTCGCGGCGGCGGTGTCCGTTTAATTAAAAGCCGCCGAGCCATTGCCGATGAGGCGGAAAAAATGCTTGGCTCAACTTTGGTGACTGACCAAACCGACGCTAAAGGTAAGCTGGTCAGCAAGGTTTATATTGAAAATTATTGCAAGTGCGAGCAAACTTTTTATGCCAGCCTGATTATTAACCGCACTATACCTTGCATTACGTTATTGATAACTCCGTCAACCACCAATATTTTGGAATTAGCCGCCAAAGAGCCGGAAAAAATTTTATATACCGGTTTAGGCTTAGACGATAATATCACGGATGAGCAGCTTGATAACGTGATGTCTTTTTTGAAATTGCCGCCTGAATGCCGCGACAACCTGCAGGATTTTATTAACAATATACACCGCGCTTTTTTGGATTTAGACGCCACCATGATTGAGATAAATCCGGTTGGAGTTAAAAACTCCGGCGAATTAATTGCTCTTGATGCTAAAATTTCATTTGATGACAACGCGCTGTTTCGGCATCAGGATATTGCGCAAATGCGTGACGAGTATGAAGAAGATGAAGGCGTGCTCAAAGCGGCGCAATATGGGTTTAAATATTATAAGCACGACAGCGGCAGTATCGGCGGAATTGTTAACGGTGCCGGTGTGGCTTTGAGTATGGCGGACGCGTTAAACCGCCGCGGTGAACAACTCGCCTGCTTTTTGAACGTTAAAGGCGGGGTTGATAAAGATAAAATCTCCGCCGGAATTAAAATAATTATGACCAATCCGCGGGTTGAAGGTATTTTAATTAATATCTTAGGCGGCTTTTTGCGTTGTAATTTAGTTGCTGACGGCATTATTGCTGCTGCCTCAGAGGTTGGGCTGAATGTGCCGTTAGTGGTGCGTTTTGAGGGCACCAACAAAGATGAGGCGCGTGATATTTTAACTGCTTCCGCTTTGCCGGTAATTTTGGCTGATACGATGGAAGAAGCCGTTGATAAGCTCTTAAAAGCCATGGAGGATAATGACTGATGTCTATTCTGGCAGATAGAAATACCAAAATTGTGGTACAAGGTATTACCGGTGTTCAGGCCTCCTTCCATGTTAAGCGCGCGATTGCCGCCGGAACGCAGGTTGTGGCAGGTGTTTCCCCGCACAAAGGCGGAACGGTATATAGCGGAGTTCCGGTTTTTGCCACTGTTAAAGAGGCAACTGAAAGTACCGGCGCCACTGCTAGCATGATGTTTGTTCCGGCAAGCTCCGTTAAATCGGCGGTGCGCGAGGCAATAGAAGCTGAGCTTGACCTTGCGGTTACCATTGCCGCCGGAGTTCCGATTCGCGATATGCTTGAAATTAAGGCGATGCTCAAAGGGAGCAAAACCGTTTTAATCGGACCTAACACTCCGGGGCTGATTACTCCCGGCGGGGCTAATTTAGGCATATTCCCTGAAAATATTTATCGCAGCGGTGATGTCGGCATTGTTTCATGCTCGTCAACTTTAACTTATGAGGCAACCTTAGAAGTCGGTCGTGCCGGTCGCGGACAGTCAACCGTTATCGGACTAGGCGACGATATGATTGTCGGCACCGATTTTGTTGAAATTTTAAAACGCTTTCACCAGGATGATAATACCAAAGTTATTGTTATGCTCGGCAGTTTAGGCGGCATGTATGAAGAGGCGGCCGCTCAATATTATGCCGGTTTGCAACATAAAAAGCCGGTTATTGCTTATATTGCCGGCAGCAAATTTCCGCTTGATTATAAAATCGGTTATGCCGGTGATATTATCACTCACGGCAAACTCACTGCTGAAGATAAAAAAGCGATTATCAGAAAATCAGGTATGACTGTGGTTGAAAACGTTAATGAAATTCATACCGTGTTGCCAAGTCTGTTGTGATTCGCCGCTAAAATATGAACAAAATTTTACAAGACATTTTAGATTTTTTGTTGCCGCCGCGCTGTATGTGCTGCGGTAAAATTATGTTTGATGACAATGGGATATGCGCTGAGTGTTTTAATAAAATGACTTTTATCAGCGCCCCATATTGCGCGCATTGCGGCTTGCCTTTTACCGACCCTGCCGCCATTGGCAAACAAATGCTTTGCCCGCAGTGTTTGCAGGAAAAGAAACCCTTGTTCAGGTTGCAGCGTTCAGCGGTTAAATATGATTATTTTTCAAAAAAGGCAATTTTGGCGTTAAAGTTTATGGATAAAACTGAAAATGCCAAAGTTTTTGCTAAATGGTTGAAGCTTGCCGGTAAAGATATTTTTAGCGCCGGAGTTGATTTACTGGTGCCGGTTCCGCTCTATTACACGCGCTTAATCAAAAGACGCTATAATCAATCAGCGCTGATAGTAAAAGAATTAAGCCTATTAACCGGTATTAAGGCAGATGTGCGCTCATTGGCAAAAATTAAATCCACCAAGCCGCAAGCGCGGTTCAGCAATCGTAATTCCCGTATAAAAAATATTAAAGGCGCGTTCAAGGTTAAAAAGCCTGAAAATATTAAAGATAAAAGAGTGGTGCTGATTGATGATGTGTTTACCACCGGTTCAACTGCGCGTGAATGCGCAAAAGCATTGCTCGCCGCCGGAGCTAAATCGGTTGATGTGTTAACTGTGGCAAAAGTTTATTTTTAGGCTTTTAAGCGTTTTAAAATGTTATCAACTGAATTATCAATCAGTTTTGAATGTTGCTTAGTATCCGTGTTCTGTAAAATTTTTTCTTTAACAATATTAACGGTCTGCGCGCCGATAAGGGTGTTAATTTCTTTGCGGGCTTTTTCGGTTGCCGCCTCAATACTGTTTTCAACCTCGCGGCGTTTGGCGTTCAGTTCGTTTTCAAGTCCGTTCAACGTTTGAGTTTTTAAAAGCTCAATTTCTGATTCGGATTTGGTTAAAATTTCATCGGCTTCGTCTTTGGCATGCAAAAACTTTTTTTCATACTGCGCGAGTAAAACCTGAGCGTCATCGCGCAATTTTTCAGCCTGATTAATCTGATCAATAATGCCGTCGCGGCGTTTTATCAGCATTGCTTTAAGCATTGAGCCGACCGGCTTAAACAAAAACACCACTACTAAAATAAAAGCAAACCCGACCCAAAACTCACCTTCTTTATAAAATGGCTCATGCGCATGTTCAGCAAAGTCAGATTCTTCTTCAAGAGCCTGAACTTCAGCAGAAACTCCTTTGGCAATTTGTTCCGCATTGTTTAGTGCGCTGTTATCTTCGGCAATTTTATATGAAAAAAGTTCGTCCAAGGTCAGTATCCTTTATTTTTTAGCGTCCAGTCCTAGTTTTACCAAAATGTCATCAGCCAGTTTGGCGGAAATATCATTAATCACCGCCATCGTTTCAAGACGCTCTTTTGCCAAAGTATATTCGCTTTCGGCAATTTTTTTAGATAGCAGATTGTCTATTTCTTCTTTTTTAGCCTTAATAATTTCATCAAGTTCCGCTTTGTTTTTAGCAATAGCAGACTCAGAATCTTTTTTGGCTTTATTTAAGGCTTTTTGATATTTTTCCAAAGATTGCAGCGCCTGCTGATTAATACTTTCAGCTTTTTGGATATAGCCGTCAATTTTTTGCCGGCGCTGTTTGATAATATCTTCAATCTTCGGAACAATAAACCATGACATAACAAACCACAGGCTTAAAAAACTGAGTATAAGCCAAAATATTTGTGATATGTATGTTGAAGGGTCAAGTTGAGGCATATTTATTTACCGGTCAAAATAACCAAAGCCACAACCAACGCATACAAAGCAATAGCTTCAATAGCGGCAAATCCGGCCCAGCCGTAAATATCAACTTCTTTTTTAACCTGCGGATTGCGACCGACGGTATCAATCATGGTTGTCCACAATTTGGTAACGCCCCAAGCGGCAACAGTCATAGAAATTGCGCAAGCTGCGGCAGAAACATAAGCTAAAGGTTCCATTATTTTTCCTTTCAAAAGTTTAATGGTAGTGTAAAGCATCACCTAAATAAATACAGCTTAAAACCGTATAAATAAAGGCTTGCAATAAAGTTATAAACATTTCAAAAATAATAATACAAGAGTCAAAGAACAGAGGAACAACTCCGCCGACCCCTAAAGCAACCACAAAACCGGCCAAAATTTTAAGCATAATATGCCCGACGGTCATATTTGCCACCAAACGGACGGTAAGGCTAAACGGCTTTGACAACAACGAAATTGCCTCAATCGGAACAACGAGCGGAGCCAGAGCCATCGGAATGCCTCGCGGTAAAAATGTGCGTAAATATCCCCATTTTTTGGCTTTAATGCCGACTATCATATTAAAAATCAGCGCTAATACCGACAAACAACCGACCGCCGCCAAATGAGAGGTAAAAGTAAAGCTGTATGGAAATAATCCTAAAAAGTTACCGAATGCCACAAACAAAAACACACTGAAAATAAATGAAAAATACTTCAGACCTTCTTTTCCGACCGTATCTTGCATTAAGTTATGAATAAAATCATAAACAGCCTCCGGCACTGACTGCGAAAGAGAAGGGATAACCGTGCGTTTGCGCAGGCAAAATCCGAACAGGGTAACAATGGATATAACCGCCAACACCATAAACAAAGATGAGTTGGTAAATGAAATATCGTATCCGTGAAAATGCAGCGGAATAAGCGGTTTTACTTCAAACTGTTCTAAAGGGTTTGCCATTGATTAAATTACTCCTCGTTCTTGCTGTTATCTTCCGCCCTAAATGATTTATAAATATTTAACATTCCGGCGGCGCCGCCAAAAATTATAAACAGAGCCAACATCCACGGCTTAGTGCCAAGCAGCATATCAAGCAAATAGCCGATTCCGGCGCCGACCAAAACTCCGGCAATTAACTCCGCGCTAATTTGAAAACCGACTGCAGAGCGTTGATAACCGGCGCGATTCGTATCGTCTTTAGCAATGGTGAGTTTATTCTTTTGCTTAAAATCGCTGATTTTTTTGTTTATGGCTTTAATGTCGTCAGGCTCGTTCATTTATTTTTCGCTTTGCGGGTTAAGACGGTGGTTAAGATAGGCTGTAAGATTGTTATAATCAGGCACGCCATACAAAATTTCATTATTACCGTCGCCGGTGATTAAAAATGCCGGTGTGCCCTGAACTTTAAGCTTGTCAATCGCTTCTTGCCGCTCTGCTAAAATATTTTGCGCCATTTCGCTGTTTTTAAGGCAGTCATCAACTGCGGCAGCGTCAAAGCCGTTTTCTTCGGCAATTTTTTTGATAACCGCCTCAGCGTTAAAGGCTAACATCCATTCGCGCTGCCGTTCAAACATGGCGCGGACAAACGCCGGACGAGCCTCGTCAGGCATACATTGTGAAACTAAGGCGCCCTGCATTGACTTCCGGTCAAGCGGAAAATTTACGAACTGAATTTTAAGTTTGCCGGTGTCAATAAAATCTTTTTTCAGCTGCGGCAGCATATTAAGATGAAAATCAGCGCAGTGTGTGCAGCCGAGTGAAGATATTTCATACATATTAAGCGGCGCGTCAGGATTGCCAACCGTGTAAACCGAATTAAAATTAATGGCAATATTTTTGTTAAGTTCCGCATACATATCGTTTGATTGCGCGTATGCGTTGCCAACCAAAGTGAAAGTGCCGTTTTCAAAAACAAACCCCTTAAATGAAAGATACGCGTAAGCGCACACTGCATATAGCAAAAGCGTAGTAACAAAAGTGCTGATGTAGCGAATGGTTTTTTCCACGGGTACTCTCCTATTTTTTGGCGCTGAAAATACTTTCACCCAGTTTTTTCAGATTGTTTTTTAATTCTTCATGCTGAATATCTTCAACTATAGTGTCAATATATGTTTGTTCTTCATTAGTTACAAGCTTTTTCTCAAGGTTATCTTCATGTACCGGCGATATTTCGGGATTGATAAAGCCGTCATTTTGTATCAATTTAATCCGGCTCACTGCCTGATAACCGAAAAAGGTGTTGATTTTTTCTAAAATCAAGGTGGAACGGTGCTGAATTTCCATAGCAAAACCGCCGCTTGCCGCCATCAAATATAAAGTTCCGTTGTTGCGGGTGCCGGGCTTAAATTCTATTCTTTGCGGCAGACTGTATTTGGCTAAGTCTTCCCCGATAATATTTTTCCAGTTTGATAAAATTTCAACTTCCGCCATGCCTTTAGAGCCTAAAAGTTTTTTAACAAACGGAGCCATGGTGGCGGAAAGGTTTTCAAATCCGTTGCCTTTATGTTCAGCTGAAATCAAATTATCTTTTTTCTTTTCCATGGCGGCTCCTTTAAAGTTTGAAGTTTCGCAAAGGGTGGTTGTGCTGTACAATTTCAGCCAATTTTTCTGAGGTTATATGGGTGTAAATTTCCGTAGTGGCAATATTTTCATGCCCGAGCATTTTTTGTACTGAGCGTAAATCAGCTTGATGATTCAAAAGGTTGGTGGCAAATGAATGACGCAGAGTGTGCGGCGAAATTATCCGCTCGTCAAGTTCGGCTTCAATCGCCAGCATTTTAAGATACTTAAAAAAAGTATCGCGCGTGATATGTCCGCTTTGTGATGATTTTGACGGAAACAGCCATGCCGATATTTTGCCTTCCGCAATAAAATCCTGCCGGTAAGTATTGCAATAATCCAACACTTCGCGCACGGCGGAATCTGCTACCGGCACGATTCGCTCCTTGTTGCCCTTGCCTCGTACCATAATTTGTTTTTTATCGGTATTAATGGCGCGCTCCGGCAGGGCGATAAGCTCTGAAACCCGCAAGCCGGTAACAAACATTAAATCAATCATTACGCCGATTCGCTTAACCGATAAGTTGGAATGTTCCTTGGCGGTTTTACTTAAAATACTTATTTGCGCCGGAGTTAAAAATTTAGGCAAAGGCTTTTCTTGTTTGGGCAATGAAATATTAGCAGCAGGGTTATCTTTCAATATGTTTTCTGAAAACAAAAAACGGCAAAATTCCCGCATTGCCGAAAGCTTCCGCGCTTGTGACTTGGGGCTGTAATAATGGCTGCCCAATGCTTGTATGTACGCGGAAATATCTTGCTCTGAAATTTTTTCAGGCAGCACGGGGCAAATTTCAAAAAATTGCGAAATGTCACGCCGATAAGCCTCAAGCGTGTTAACGGCGGCGCCTTTTTCCGCCGCCATAGAGTCTAAAAATAATTGCAGATAAGAGTTTGCCATTTATTTAGTGTAATTAAGCGATACTTCTTTTTCAACATGGTGTGAAATTGGCGAAATATCTTTGGTGGCAACATAAACAACCCCGCCGATAACCAAAAGAATCAGCGCCAAATAAATCCAATTATAATTTTTCTGTTTCATAATCAAAATACCTCGTAAAAAATTGTTGCTAAATAAGGATAACACTTCTATTATTTAATGCAACAAAATTGAAAGAAGCGTTAAAAACAATGGTAAAAGATATAAATAAAATAATTCTTCTGGTCGGGCTGATGGGGAGCGGAAAAACCAGCGTCGGCAAGCGGTTGGCGCAAAGGCTTAATCTGCCGTTTGTTGATGGCGACCGTGAGATTGAAAAAGCCGCCGGACTTTCATTGGTTGATGTGCTTAAATGCTTTGGCGCGGAAGAGTATCGCGCCGGCGAGATGCGGGTGATGAAGCGCTTGCTCCAAGGCGAACCCTGCGTTTTGGCTTCCGGCGGCGGGTCGTTTGTTGCCGGTCCCACGCGTGAAATGGCAAAGTCGCATGCTTTAACCATTTGGCTTAAAGCCGATATTAATACCCTCTATCACCGCACGGCGGGGCGCAAACATCGTCCGTTTTTAATGGGCGGCGATATGCGCTTAAAAGACAAGCTTGAAAACTACATCAAGGAAGAATACCCGTATTATTCCGAGGCAGATATTGTGGTTGAAACCAAAGATGAACGGGTTGAAAATACTGTTACTCGCGTGCTTAAAGCCATAGATGATTTTTATATTGCGGAGAATAAAAATGCGGCAAAATAATCGCGCTTATAATGAACTCAGAAAAATTGAAATTATTCCGAATGTAAATGCCTATGCCGAAGGTTCGTGCTTAATTAAATGCGGCAATACGCATGTTTTGTGCACGGCATCGGTTGATGATAAGCTTCCGGCTTGGCTTAAAGGCGGTGATAAGGGCTGGATAACGGCTGAATATGCGCTTTTGCCGCGCTCAACCCGTACCCGCGTTAGCCGCGAAACCAAAGGTCCTTCCGGCCGCACGCATGAAATTCAGCGCCTTATCGGTCGTTCGCTCCGCGCCGTAACAGATTTAAATGCCTTAAAAGATTACATTATCAACATAGACTGCGATGTTTTGCAAGCCGACGGCGGCACCCGCACAGCCTCAATCACCGGCAGTTTTGTCGCTTTGTATATTGCTTTGCAACAAATGGTAAGCGATGGTAAAATTGCCTGTAACCCGATAAAAGAATTTGTTGCCGCCGTATCATGCGGATTGCATGGCGATGAAGTTTTGCTTGATTTAGATTACGAGGAAGATTCGTCTGCCCGCGCCGATACCAACTTTGTTTTAACCGAAAGTGGCAAAATTGTTGAAATTCAGGGCACGGCAGAGGGCGAGCCTTTCGCCAAAGAACAGTTTGAGGCGTTGTATGCTTTGGCGCAAAGCGCGGTTAATGAGTTAATTAAATTACAAAAGCAGGCTCTGGGAGTAAAATAAATGAAGTTTAACAAACTGATATTTGCCAGTCGCAATCGTGGTAAAATTGCTGAAATCACTGAAATGCTTGCTCCTTTAAATATTGAAGTTGTTTCAGCGTTAGACGTTAATCTGCCGGAAGTTGATGAAACCGGCACGACTTTTGAAGAAAATGCCGCCTTAAAGGCGCTTTCAGGCGCTAAAATCACCGGAGTCCCGTGTTTGGCTGACGATTCGGGTCTGTGTGTTAATGCCTTAAACGGTCGCCCCGGTGTTTATTCGGCGCGTTATGCTCCTGACCGCGATTTTGATAAAGCTATGGATAAATTGTTGGCTGAAATTGCGCAAACCGGCAGTGCTGACCGCTCAGCATATTTTGCCTGCGTGTTGGTTTTGGGCTTTCCGGACGGAACATACCAACATTTTGAGGGCAGGTGCAACGGCGCTATTGCCAAATCTAAAATCGGCTCCGGCGGATTCGGTTTTGACCCGCTGTTTATCCCTGCAGGATATGATAAAACCTTTGCCGAGCTTGGGGCTGAGATAAAAAACAAAATATCGCATCGCGGCAATGCGCTGCAAAAATTTTTACACTGGTTGCAGGAGCAATAATCATTAAATGTCCGGAAATGTTTTTAATATCGCGCAAAGCTGCTCGCTGACTGATGTTTTGGCAAAAAAATTCAACCGACTTTATGCCGATAATCCGGCGGGTTTGGCTAATGTTTTGTTTTTGTTGCCTAACCGGCGCGCTTGTATTTCATTGCGTGACGCATTTGTCCGCGATAATGGCTTAGAACCGAGTATTTTGCCGCAGATTGTGCCGATAGCAGATGCCGATGAAGATGAAATTTTCTTAAATATTGATGCCAATCCCGAAGTTTTACGTCAGCTGCCTCCGGCGATTGATAATTATGAGCGTTTGTTTTTATTTACCCGTCTGATTGTTTCAAAACCGGCAGAATACGGCTTGCCGGAAATGACTTTTGCGCAGGCATTCGCCCTAGCGCAAGACTTAGCCAAGCTGATGGATGTTTTTTACAATGAGCAGCTTTCTTTTGACGGCTTAAAAGATTTGGTGCCCGAGCAATATGCCGTCCATTGGCAGGAAACCTTAAACTTTTTGCAAATTATCAGTAAATATTGGCCGCAAATTTTGCAGGAGCGCGGTTTAAGCGATATGGCGAGCCGCAAAAATGTCCTGTTAAAAGCTCAAGCTGAAATATGGCAAAACACCCCGCCTGCCGGGCAAATTGTCGCCGCCGGTATAACCGCATTATTTCCGGGATTGAAACAACTCTTAAAAACTATCAAAAATTTACCTAATGGCGAAATTTATTTTTACGGACTGGATAAACAGCTTGAAGATGAAGCTTGGGAACAAGCCGATGAGAGCCACCCGCAATATGAGCTCAAACAGCTGTTAGAATTTTTGCAAATTTCACGCTTTGAGGTAAAAGAGGTGCAAGCACCGAAAAACGCGATGCGGGAAAAATTGGTCTCAGAGATGATGCGTCCGGCGCTTTCAACTTTGGAATGGCGCAGCCTTTCCGCCGATTCGCTCCCATCTGAAGCAACTGAAAATTTACACCTTATAACCACTGAAGACATGGGGCAGGAGGCATCCGCCATTGCCGTTATTATGCGTGATACGCTTAATGCTGATGATAAAACCGCGGCATTGGTGACCACTGACCGTAATTTAGCGCGTCGGGTTGCCGCTGAATTGGAACGGTGGCAGATTAAAATTGACGATTCTGCAGGTAAACCATTGCATTTAACTCCGGTCGGAATTTATCTGCGCTCTATACTTCAGGTTTTGGAAGAAGATTTTTCTAACAGCGCGATTTTAGCGTTGTTGAAAAATCCGTTTATGCGCCTGCATTCAGATATAGCCTCGCTGCGTTGTCGGGTGCGCAATTATGAATTAGCGCTACGCACTCCGGCTTATTCAGGCAATAAAAAAGAAATACCTGAAAAGTTATTGCAAGATGTGGCTTTGCTTAAACAAATTATGCGCCCTCTTGCCGAGTTGTACGCAAATCCGCAGGCTGATTTTACCGCTTTGCTACAAACTCATTTGCAAGTGGCGGAAGCGCTATCGGCAGAAAGTTCTGAAAACGACAGCGGGGCTAAAGTTTTATGGCGAGGTGATGACGGTCGTAAAGCCGCGGCCTTATTCAGCAAAGTTTTGCCGCAGTTAAAAGTTTTGGAACAGATTGACCCCAAACAATATTCTTCGTTTTTAACCGCCTTAATGGCGACTGAAACCGTGCGCCCGCTGTATGGAACTCACCCCAGATTAAAAATTTTGGGTCCGATTGAGGCGCGTTTTAATCAGTACGATGTTGTTATTATCGGCGAGGTGAATGAAGGTGTATGGCCTGCGCTCCCGAGCAGCGACCCATGGATGTCGCGCCCGATGAAAAAAGATTTCGGTATGCCGCTGCCTGAAAAAGCTATCGGCGTTATGGCGGCGGATTTTTGCCAACTGATGTGCGCGCCTAAGGTTTATTTAACCCGCGCCAAGCGTGTCACCGGCACGCCGATGAACAAATCGCGGTGGTTGCTCCGGCTTGAAACGGTGCTTAAAGCTTATGGCAAAGAGGCTGAAACTTTGCTTGATTATAAATATACTTCTTTGGCGCGCTTGCAAGATACGCCCGATGTTCAAGATAAAATTGAAATGCCGAAGCCCAAACCTCCGATAGAGGCTCGCCCGCGTCGGTTATCAGCCAGTTGGTTAGAAAGGCTGATATGTGATCCGTATAGCGTTTTTGCCGCCAAAATTTTACGGCTTAAACAGTTAGACGCGCCGGATAAAGATTTATCATTTGCTGATTACGGCAATTTGATTCACGGTATTTTGGAAGAATTTAACACTAAATTTCCTGATGTGTTGCCGTCTGATGCCCGCGAGCAATTAATAAACATCGGCTTAAACCGATTCCAAGCTGCCGATATTAATGCGGAGTTGCGGGCTTTTTGGTGGCCGTCGTTTATTAAAACTGCCGACTGGGTTTTAGCGCAAGAGGCAGCCTGCCGCCCTGATATAAAGCAAATATATAATGAGGTTGAAGGACAAATGGAATTTGCCGCGCCTGCCGGTCCGTTTATTGCGGAAGCTCGCGCCGATAGGCTTAATTTTAATAAAGACGGCAGTATTGATATTATTGATTATAAAACCGGCAGTGCCCGCTCAAACAAACAAGTTCATGCCGGTTATGCCCCGCAGCTGCCGATTGAAGGGCTGATTGCCGCTTCTGGCGGTTTTACCAAAAACGGGCAGAAAATTCCGACCGGTAAAGTTAATAAATTAAGCTACTGGAGACTGGGCAATAAAGTTACGGAAATAACTGAGACGGATAAAGCTTTGGCGCACACTCGCGAAAACTTGCAAAAACTCATTTCGGCTTTTGATGATGAAAACACAGCCTATTTGGCGCGCCCGAACCCTAAATATGTGCCTAAATATTCTGAATATGACCATTTGGAGCGAATAAAAGAATGGGCAACGGAGAAAGATGATGACTGATAATGGTCAAGATTATATAAAAGATAAAGAAGCGCTTAAAAACATAGCCGGAACTCAGCAAGGCAAAGCCGCCGACCCGCAATATTCGGTATGGGTTGAGGCTTCGGCAGGTACCGGTAAAACCAAAGTTTTATCTGACCGCGTGATTCGCTTGTTATTAAGCGGAGTTAATCCTGCCAAAATTTTGTGCCTTACCTATACCAAAGCCGCCGCGGTTGAAATGAACAGCCGTATATCCGAGCGCTTGGGTAAATGGGCGGTAATCAGCGATAAAGAGCTTAACAGCGAGCTTAAAAGTTTGCTTGGCAACGTTGAAGATGAAAACAAGTTTGCTGAAATTGTCGCCCGTGCGCGCACTTTGTTTGCAACTATGTTAGATGTTGCCGGCGGCATGAAGATTCAGACTATTCATAGCTTTTGTCAGGAAATTTTAAAGCGCTTTCCGCTTGAAGCCGGAATTTCGCCTTATTTTTCGGTTATGGACGACTCAATGGCTAAAGAAGCGCTTGACGAAGTTTGCAATCGGCTGATTTTGAATGTGGAACAATGCCCTGATACTCCGCAAGGCAAAGCTATTGCTTATTTAACCTCGCATATTACGGAATTTAAATTTCCTGAACTGCTTAAAACTTTGGCGGAAAACCGCAATCACCTGATTAAAGTTTTGGAAACCTGTAACGGAACCGATAATTTTTTAAAAAAATTGCGGCAAGCGATGGGGTTTAAATCCGAGGCGGAAATTGCTCCTGATGAAAATGTTTTTCAAAAATCTATTCCTTGGGCTGAAATTAAAAAAATTACGGCGGCACTGGAGCAAAGCACTAAAACCGATATTAAAACCGCTGAAATTTTAAAGTCAGTAACAGCTCATTTTGATTACGGGCTTTATAAATCGGCGTTTTTGGGTAAAAACGGCGATATTAAATCTAAACTTGCCTGCAATGACGCAATTAAAATATACCCTGAAATAGTGGATAGCATGACGGAATTGGCTTTAAGCTTGCAAACTTTTGAAGATTACAAAGCCAAAGCCGAACTTTATCATTCCACCAAAGCAGTAATGCTGATTGCCGCGGATTTAGTTAATGGTTACCAAACTTATAAGCGCCAAACCGCGCGTTTAGACTATGAAGATTTAATTGTTATTACCTCAGAACTTTTGCAAAAAAGCAATGTTGCGGAGTGGGTGCTCTTTAAGCTTGACGGCGGTATCAGCCATGTTTTGATTGATGAGGCGCAAGATACGTCGCCGGAGCAATGGGCAATTATCAAATCGGTCACTGACGAATTTTTTGCCGGTTCCGGACAGAAAGACGATAATCGCACGGTTTTTGCCGTGGGCGACCGCAAGCAGTCTATTTACAGTTTTCAGGGTGCCGACCCGGCAGAGTTTGAACACATGCGTCAGCATTTTGCAAGCAAGAGCCGCAACTTTTGCAATGTTAATTTGAGCGTTTCTTTCCGCTCAGTCTCAGCAGTGCTTGATACGGTTAATCACCTGTTTTCAATAGAAGAGGCTAAATCGGGCGTGGTGCTTGATAATCAGGAAGTAAAACATCTGCCGTTCCGTATCGGCGAGGCTGGTAAAGTGGAATTATGGCCGCTGGAAGAAGGCGATGAAGAAGATACGGATAATGATGTTTTTCAGCTCCCCACTCAACGGCAAACTCGTCAATCGGCAAGCTCCAAACTAGCCAAAACAATAGCTGAAAAAATAAAAAGCATGGTTGAAGGTCATGAAATTTTAGAATCCAAACACCGCCCTTTACAGTATGGTGATTTTATGGTTTTGGTACAGCGCCGCAACAGCTTTGTTGAAGATTTTGTTAAAGCTTGCAAAAGTGCCAATGTCAACATTTGCGGCGCCGACAAGCTTAAATTGCTTGCTCAGATTGCGGTGCAGGATTTAATTTCGTTAGGGCGCTTTTTACTGTTGCCGGAAGATGATTTAAGTTTGGCGGAAGTCTTAAAATCGCCGCTGTTCGGGCTTGATGACGATGACTTATTTACATTATGCTATAATCGCGGCAATGCGTCGCTGTGGAGCAGGCTTAAAGATAATCCGAAATATGAGGCGGTTAAAAATGCATTGATCGGCTTGTTGAACAAGGCTGATTATTGCCGCCCGTTTGAGCTGTTTAATTATGTGTTAGGACCGCTTAAAGGACGCCAAAAATTTGTGGTGCGATTGGGTTCTGAAGCGGAAGACGCCATAGATGAGTTTATTAATTTGACTTTAAGCTTTGAAGAAGAGCATGTGCCTGATTTGCAAAGCTTTATTAATCGTGTGGTTGAAGATAACGTCACCGTCAAGCGTGAACTTGATCAGCCTGATAATGATGCTGTGCGGATAATGACGGTGCACGGCTCCAAAGGATTGCAGGCTCCGGTCGTGATTTTGCCGGATACCACCCGCGTGGTTAATGCCAAACGCGAAGCCAAGCTCTTATGGGGCGATGACAATTTGGTTTATTATCCGCTTGGAGCCGATTTTTATGACCGCAAGTGCCAAGAAATTCATGAAGCGGATACTACAAAAGCTTTTGATGAATACCGCCGCTTGTTATATGTGGCGTTAACCCGCGCCGAAGACCGACTTTATATTTGCGGTTGGAAAAATTCTAAATCAGATGAAAAATCATGGTATAGCTTATGCCAAAAAGCCTTTACCGGTTACGGCACTGCCGAAGATAACGGTAATTTAGTTTATAAATGCGAGCAAACAGCCAAACCGACTGAACCTAAATCAGATAAAACACTGATTGTGCCTGAACTTGAAAAGTATGAGTGGCTTAATCAGCCGGCGCCGGAAGAAACGCCGCTCTCGCGTCCGTATACGCCGTCGCGCCCTGATGATAATGATGACACTCCGGCTGTCTCGCCGCTAAATGAAGGGGGCAATTATTTCCGCCGCGGTATTTTAATTCATAAGCTTTTGCAGTTTTTGCCGCCTCAGGCAGATGTTAATGAAAAAGCGCGTTTGTCGGAACTGTTTTTAGCCAAAAGCGCGCCGGATATGTCGGATGATTTCAGGGCTGAAATTAAAAATGAGGTGCTCAAGCTGTTTAATGATGAGCAGTTTAACTTTATATTCAGCGGCGATTCGCGGGCTGAAGTGCCGGTTATGGGCAAGGTTGAAGGTAAAGACATCGGCGCCGATTTTAAAAGTAAAATTATTTCCGCACAGTTTGACCGCCTGACCGTTTTGCCTGATAAAGTGATAATTGTTGATTTTAAAACCAATCGCGAACCGGCGAAAAGCCCGCAAGAGATTCTTGATAATTATAAAAAACAATTACGGGTTTATAAGTATTTAGCTGAAAAAATTTATCCCGGCAAAAAGGTTGAAACTTATATTTTGTGGACCAATACGGCGAAATTAATGCCGATTGTTTAGCATAAAGAATTTTGTGCGCTTGACTTTAATTCAAAAACAGAAGATATTATATAAAAATGCAGAATAATATTAACAAAGGGGAAGAGTAATGCAGTCAATTAATGATAATGAATTTCAAAATGAAGTATTAAATTCTAAAGGTTTGGTTTTGGTTGACTTTTGGGCTGAATGGTGTGGTCCGTGCCGCCAACTCGGTCCGGTTTTGGAAGAAGTTTCCAAAGAATTGGGCGCTGCCGTTAAAATTTGCAAAATGAATGTTGATGAAGCCCCGAATACGGCGGCAGAATATGGTATCCGCAGTATTCCTACCATGTTTTTGTTTAAAGACGGCAAGCAGGTTGATACCAAAATCGGCTTCAACTCGCAGTCGGCTATTGTTTCATGGCTTAATTCACATAAATAAATTAATTTGCCCTAAAAATAAAAAAATCCGGCTTCATGCCGGATTTTTTAATATTTCCGTAATCTTATTTTGCTTAAATAGACTATAAACATATAACAAGGTAACTAAAATTAATAACAAAGGTTAATAAAATGGTTAAAATCAACGACGTTGAGTTTTCGGATATTTACATCACCCCCGAAAAAGTTGCATACATTCCTGATGATTTAACGGAAAACGGGTTACAAATTTTTGTGGCTTCTGATTTTGAAGAATTTTATAAGTTAGTTGAAGATTCGTACGAGGGCAATTCCAGCTATTCCGTACTGTATGAAAACGTGTTTTTCCGCGTGGAGCGCAGTATGACGGTTACCGGCGTGCAATATTGTATTCGTAAAATGCCGCGGGTTGTGCCTGATTTTAACACTTTGGGTTACCGTAAAGAATTAGCCATGTATTTAAACGGCTTGTGCAAAGCTTCAGGGCTGATTTTGTGGGCAGGTGCGACCGGTTCCGGTAAAACCACTTCTATTTCATCATTGCTCAAAGAATTTTTAGTGCGGGAAGGCGGCTTTGCTTACACCATTGAAGACCCGTCTGAAATGCCGCTTGACGGCGAATATACCGCTGCTAACGGCTCGTTCGGATTGTGCAAGCAAACTCAGCCGATTAATAATAACTGGGCGGAATCCTTAAAATCGGCTTTGCGTTCAAAACCGCGTTATATCATGGTTGGTGAGATTCGTACCCCTGATACTGCAAGCGAATGTTTGCGCGCTGCCACCTCAGGACACCTTGTGCTTTCAACCATTCACGCCAATAATATTCCTGATGCTATTAACTCTATGGTAAAATATGCCTCATCATCAGATATGAGCGAGGCTTTGGCTTATGACTTGCTCTCGCGCGGTATGCTTGCGGTATTGCACCAGTCATTGCGCGGCGTTGGTCACAAAACCCCGATTTTGCGCTTTTTGTTTGCCAACCCTGATACTACCAAAGGCTGTCAGGTGCGCAGTATTATTAAAAGCGGCAAGCTCAATTTGGCAACCCCGATTGAAACCCAAATGACCCGTATGGCGCAAGGACGCCCGTTATTTGAGGATATGTAGTTTAAAAATTATAAACTCAAGCCCCGAACATAAAAATTCGGGGCTTAAATTTTGTGTTTAGAGCGGCAAAACTATAAAATAAGTACAAAATAATCGTTATATTCACCTGCCTCGCGGCAGATTTTATCAGCCAATTCTAAATCAAGATATTTAAGACAGGCTTTGTTTTTTTGATAATATTCAAAAGAACAATAAGCATCTCCGGCATATTCTGTGTTTGGTTCTGATGAGGTTCTTGCCCATGTTTGAACTAAAACTAAATTATCACGATTTTCTTTCATAAAGTTAATAAGATTGTGGCAAATAGTCATACTGTTTGAATTGTCAAAATCAAGAACATATATCAAAGCAGCATATGAATATGTGCTTTTATAGGTGATAATTTCTATGGCGTTATTAAAAATATCATAACTAAAGACAGAATCATCTTTAATCATTTCTTGAGGAATTTCATTTAGTTTTTTTAGAACAGGTACTAAATCAGTCTCAAATTTGGTGCCGCTACGATCCAACTGTGGACGATATTGCATTATAGCGCTAATTAGCTGACTAAGCTGTTCGGTCTGCTTATTGAGCTTATACTTCATCATAGCTTTGCTATATCCTGCAATCGCCCCGACGCTTAAAACGCCTATGATTGCTAATACCCCTAACATCTCAACCATGCTGCGTCCACGGCAGGTGGCGGCGTCCGTCCCCATAGTGTCACACTCCGGCTTGACCGGAGTGTCCAGGTCAAACCAAGTAGCAAATTTGTTCCACCTGGATATTCGGGTCAAGCCCGAATATGACAATATAGGGGTGGGCTGTGGTTTTTCATCGGAGTGTGACAGAAAGTGGTATAAAAAGCGGTTAAAATATGTATACATGAGCTAAAATTCTCTCAAAAAAGTTATTTTGAGAAGATTTTAGCTCGCGTTTTTTTTTTGCAATATTTACGAGTCCGCACTGTGTATAAGTTGTATCTGCAAACAATAAAACCGGCTTTGCGCCGGTTTTATAAATTATTCAAAAGTCCAACTGATAGTGTTGTTATTTTGACAATACTTATCAGCCAACTCCGGCGTTATCGGCAAAGGCAGCTGTCCGCCCCATTCAAAGCCGAAAACCTTATCGCCTGAAATCAGGTTAACCGCGGCTAAAGCCGGATTTTCCACTTGTGTTGAGTTATCCGGCAGCATGGCAACGCATACTGACTTGCTGATGTTGGTAATGCTGATTATAAAGCGCTTGCCGCCCGGCATAATCATAGTGCCGTTGACATCTTGCCCGACATTAATTTCTTTGCCCAGAGCGCTGACAATTTTATTGCCGCGCACCATTTTTTCAGGCACCAGATTGTTTTTAATCGCATTTTCGGTGCTTAATCCCCAGTAATCGGGGCGCACTTTGTAATGATTGCGCACCATATTACCAAGTTCATTAATTTCCTGCTTGGCGATAACAATCTGATTATTGTTATCAGGCATAAGCCACACAAGCAGTAATATTAACAAAGCGCCGACAGCCAAGGCAAATAATAAAATTCCCTCTCGCGGTGAAGCTTTAATCATTGCCCGCATATCGCGGCATTTTTGCTTAAATTTATTTAGCATATTAACCTCCGCCCATAGCGCTGGTAATTTGGTCTTGCATTTCAAATACGCCGAATACCGCCCAAGCGATAACGCCCGCAACCGCAAGCAATGCCGCCATGTTCAACAATGAAGCCTTTTGCTCAATCATATATGCGGATTCTTCCAACCAGTCATCGGCGAGTTTTTCCAAAGCCTCTTCAAAGTTATCCAACTCAGAATAAATTTTTAAGTCGGCAATAATTTCTTTATCCGGAAAGTTTAATCCGGTTTTCATTAGAGCCTGACCTAAGTTATCACCATTTTTAATAAATGCCAAAGTTTTATCAATACGCTCTTTTAAGTAAGCGTTTGAATCGCGGCGCAGTGATGATAGCGCGGTTGAAACCGGCACGCCGCCTTTAACCAAAGCAGACAACGCCAACAGCCAGGTAATACCGATAAACACCTTGTACAATGACCATGGCGGAATATTATCAATCGCGGCTCTGATTGGACCTGTCCAAACACCGATGGTGGCATAAACCACAAGCATCACAATCGGGAAGGTAATAAAGGCAACCAACCAGTTTTCTCTAATCCATTCTGAAATATCAACCAATGTGGCGGCGGTGCCGACCCAACGCACGGACGGAGCGGCGTCAATCATCGGCGGCACCATGTAAGCGCCGATACCGTAAATAATCAAAATTGCCATCATGAACAAGAATGACGGATATGAAACCGCGCCGACAATCGGTCTAATCATTTTTGTGGAACCTTCAGTCACTTTAATCAAGTTCAGCAAAGCGCTTTCCAAGTCTGAAACGTCACCTACTGAAAGCATCAATCGTTCGCGGCTTGGCGCCCAACCTTTTAAAGCGTCTGAAAACGGCAAACCGTTTTGCAGGGCTTTACCCCAGCTCGCTAAAGCAATAGCCATCGGTTCGCTCGGATTTTTACCGCCGTTGGTAATACCGTCATGCAGCATATCCAAAGCGTCCATCAATGAAAATCGGTTACGCATTAAGGCTGCCAATTTACGATATATTTTCAAACGCGTTTCGTTTGAAAAGTTACAAATCATTTTCGCATAATAAACTTCAATAGAGTTCAGCGAGCGCATAGCTTTATTGAAAGAGGCTGTTTTTTTCTTTTCTGCCATGTTTATTACTCCTAGTAAACCGGACGCTGATCAAGCAGACCGCACCAACGTTCCACTTCGTCCAAGTCAATATAACCTTTTAACATACGTTCAATCGCGGCGTCTCTGAGCGGACGACCGTCAAGTTCACTGGTCCAGTAGTCAATAGCGCGTTTTGTATCGCCGTTAATCATTAATTGCAGGAACATTGCGTCCGGCAAAATAATCTCAGGCACTGACATACGACCGCTAACCCCTTTGTAGCCGCAGAATTTGCAACCATCGCCGCGGATAAAGGTGTTTTCAATACCAAAATCGCCGAGCGCGGTTTTAAGACGCCCGAATGAAGGGTCATTCATGCGCTCTTTAACTGATTTACGACAATAAGGGCACAATTTACGGAACAAACGTTGTGAGATTAAACCTTTAATAAGCTCCGGATCGCCAAGCATGTATGACTGAATACCCATATCGCGCAGACGGGTGATAATTGCCGGCGCTGAGTTGGCGTGCAGGGTTGACCACACGCCGTGACCGGACAAAGCGCCTTTAAACGTAAGTTCAGCGGCTGAAAGCGAACGAATTTCGCCCACCATCATAACGTCAGGGTCGGAACGCAATGCGGCGTTAAGCGCTTTAGTAAATTCCGCTTCTTTTTCTTCTTCAGTGTTGGCGTTGGTCACCGGCATTTGCCGCGCCCCCGGAATAGGATACTCCGGCGGATCTTCCACGGTAATGAGGTTAATTTCATAGTTTTTTTCTTGCAAAAGCTTAATCATGTTTCTTTGCAAGGTGGTTGATTTACCTGAACCGGTAGGTCCTGCCACAATGTTTAACCCGACCGGAACGGCGCGCAAGCGGTAAAACAGATTTTCTTCTCTGTCGCCAAAGCCCAATGAGCGCAAGTCAGAGCTTCCGTCGGGGTTATCATCGGCGTACAGCAAACGCATAACCAGATATTGCGAACCAAATGCGATTGGGTTAAATTGCAAACGAATAGCAAGCACGTTGTGCGGCAGCATTAATTTACCGTCAGAACCGCGCAACGGCGTCTCGCCCAACTTTTGCGCGCCCTGAAACTCATTTTGCGCATAGTTAGAGTCTGAAATATCGGCGGATGCAAACGCGGCGCGCACAAACGCCTCGCCCCAGTCTTTGTTATATTCCATTTGCCGCTGCATCATACCGTTTACGCGGAACATAATGATGGTTGAATCCGCAACAATAACGTGAATATCTGAAACCTTTTGCGCCGATGCGCGGGCAATAACATTAATAAAGTCAATTTGCATCTGCATTTGGTCAAGGTTGTTAACATCAACATTGGCCAAGCCGGAGCCGCGTTCGGCATAAGCGTAAATAGCGCTGATTTCGTTTTGACTGACGTATTGCGGAGTTTTAATCGGCATACGTCTTTTTTTAATAGTTTTTTCAAAGTTATAAACCGGACCGTCAAAGCGGTGGTCTTTTGAAACCAGATAAGTTCCGTCTGAGAACAGAGCCACCAAACGTCTGGTTTCATCGCTTAAAGTAATGTCTGAATCAGGCAGAGTCAAAAGCTTGTTGCCGTTAGCAAACAAGTCTTCCAAGATGTTGGTTTTTTTTGACTGTTCCGATGAACTTTCAGCCAAATAAGAGCCGGAGGATGAAGTTCCGGCCTTATTTTTTTCATCATTGACATCAGGTTTATTAACCATTGAGCGTACCCTTATTACTTAATAAACATACCTGTTCCCAATGAAGGGATGCCTCTGTCTGAGGAAATACCTGAGCTCTGCTGCTGAGCCGGTTGTTGCGCCGGAGCCTGCTGCGGTTGCGGAGCTTTATCGGTAGTGGCGGTGCCGTCCATTTTATCAGGCTCAGCCGTCATGGTGCTGCTGCTGGTATACAGATAATCTTTCAAGCCGTTACGGTCAAACTGAATATAGTTTTGCGTAATGTCTTCAATGGTGTGACCGGTGTGCAACAGAGTGCCTTTGCGAGCGAGGAACGATTCGCCTTCTTTGTTAATCAGTTTGGCGGTTAAATTTTCGCCTTTGCCGATAATTTCCATAATGGCGTATTCTTTAGCAATGTTAACCGGCGCGATTTTAGCGTCAACCGAGGTTGAAACTCCTTGCTTGTCGCCGTCTTTGCCATCCGCCGCAAACGGATTTTGCTGCCGATTCTTTGCCGCCAAAGCGTCAGCTTCAATACGTTTTTTAAGCTGAATATTCTGCGCGGTCAAGCTTGCAACCGTACGGTCGTGATTGCTTTTGGCAGTATTGGCGGCTTGAACGGTTTTGTTTGAAACGGTTGTCAGCTCTTCAAGTTTTTTCTTGAAGTTGTCAGCCAGGTTTTTGCGATCTTCTTCAACCTGCTGCATTTGCTTGTAAATTTTAGCATTTTCGGCAATCCACTGCTGATTCTGCTCCAACATCTGGTTCATATAAGCGGTCAGAGCCTTTTTCTGCTTTAATTTTTCAAGTTCAATTTCTTTTTCTTTCAAAAGCTGTTGTTCTCTTAAAACTTTAGCTTCTTGTTCTTTTTTCCACTCAAATTCCTGACGTTTCTTTTCTTCTTCAGCGGCAAGTTTTTCTTCCATAGCCTTAGCGCGCTGAGCCTTAATCGCCTCAATTTCGTTTCTGACCTTTTCGCGGCGCAGTTCCAAAGTAAGCAATGTGGTTTGTTTTTCAATATCCGACATCTGGTTAAACAGGTCGTTATTTACTTTTTCAAGCACGCTGTCGCCAAACTCTTTATTAGCCGGAGCCGGTTTCGGAGCTTCAGGCTGAGCCATCAAAGGCGATGACGCGGCAGGCGCGCCGAGCGGTGAAGTGGTCGGAGCAACGCCGTTTGCCGGAGCGGGAGCCGGAACATCGTTGTTTTCAACGTTTTCCATACCGAGTGAAAAATCCATATCGGCGTCAAAAGCTTCCGGCGCCGGATTTTTAGCGTCAGCTTTCGGAGCCGGAGCAATGTCCGCTTTCGGAGCGGCATTTGCTGCCGGAGCCGGTTTAGGAGCCATAGCCTTCGGAGCCGGAACGGTTGCCGGAGCCGGTGAGATTAACCCGCTGTCAAGCGGAATAACATCATCGTCCAAAACGTCGGGCACTTCCGGGCTCATTAAATCTGCGCTTGGTTTAGCAGCCTTTTCGGTATTTTTCTGCGGCGCAACCGCGTTGTTGTCTTCAACCAATGAAACAACGCCCTGAGCCTCACAGGTTTTGGCAACGCTTAAAGTAATAAGAGAAACCAAAGCGGCAGTGAGTAAATTTTTATTTAAAAGCTTATAATACATATATTGCTCCTTCGTAATACCAGTTATGGCTGTTTATATCATATTTAATAGTATTAATCTTAAGTCCTGAAAATTTCATTAACAAACCTAACCATTGTTTAGGATCATGGTTGGAAGTAAAGCTGAATTTTACCGAACGATAAACATTTTTCTGCGGAGATGTCCAAGTCTCAGTATTCATACTGATAGGCATTTGCAATCCTTGGAACAAATCGTTTAAGGTGTTAACCAAATCAACACCGTTCATTTCCGGTGGCGAATTAAAGGTGTTAACGCCCGTAATCGGCACTGAAACAATCACGCTGTTACCGTTAGCGGCAATAGAGCGGCTTGAAAACGTAACGCCTGATTTATTAAGCGCTTTATCAATCCATGAAATACGCCCGATTTCGCGTTTCCATGAGGTAACCAAGCCGGTCGGAGTGCAGGTAATACCCTCAATTTTCCATCCCGGAGTAACAATGCCGACCACGTCTTGCGTAGCTTTTAAGCAACCGATTAAAACGGCTTGCGGGTCTTGCAGGTTTTCCCATGGCTTAGGCTCCGGCGGAGGAGGCGCTTTTTCAATTTGCCTGATGGGCACCGGAGTAACAATCGGCTTTTTCGGCGGCGCCAAAAATACCGAGTTGATTAAGGTTGAAACGAGCCAAATTGCGGCAACGCCGACTGCTGCCACCACGGCAAACAGTTTTGGTCCGCGCAATGCTCTGATTTTTTGCAGTTTTGCGTCGGCGCCTTTTTCAAGCAGGCTTTCAAGCGATATATTTTCAATATCGTCCAAGCCCCACTCTTCCGGCGCGATTTTGCGACCCCAATCCGGAACCGCGAGCATTGACATAAACTGTTCTTTGGCGTCCTCTTCATTTAAAAAGAGCATATCGCCATCGGACAGGATTATATCGTTACGAGCGCAGACATACCACCATCCATTGCTAACCTTAAACACTGCCAAAAATGACGAGCGGTCAGAAAGCGCGGTTGAAACCGAGACCGCCGCCGCCGACATTTTCTTTTTATAGCCCTGATATGAAACGCACAAACCGAATTGCGGCGATTTACCGGGTTTTAAGCAGAAGAGGTCGGCGCCTTCCAAAACGTTTTCGGAAGCCTCAATAATTTCAACAAACGGGTCGTCCCGATTTTGCAGAGGCTGCCAGAACAAGCTTGCGGCATAAGTCACGCCGCCTATATCAAAGCTGGTACCCCAAGCCTTGGTTTCGTCTCGTTCCGCCGAATTAACTTCGCCGGAATAGTTTTCATCTAAATTAGCATCCTCTAACACGGTATTATTCCTTTACTGTTAGTATTTCATTCTGGATTCGGGCACAAGCGGGGAGTCCAAAACCACAGGGGTTAACATAATAACCAAGATACTGCGAGTTTTTTCAGCCGTTGCGGTGCCGCCCAAGAGTGAGTTTTCAGCCGAACCTACGCCGGTTTTTTTAGCGGTGTTTTCAACACGTTCATAACCGCTCAAGATTAAGGTTTCGCCTGATTTCAAGGCAACTTCCTGCGTAAAGCCGCGGGTTTCAATAATCGGGTTTTGAATGTATTGACCGCTGGTTTCGCCCTCGGTGCTTGAGCCGCTGCCCAAATCAACTCTTTCAAGTTCAATAAGGTCAGACAAGGTTAGGTTAAACATCAACATCAAGCGGCCGTGCTCCAAAATACGCGGCAAAACATCAAGCGTAAAGCCGGTTTCAATTTCCTCCGTAGTGGTGGAAAGGTCATAATAGCTGCCGTCGCTGCCGGAGTTGGTTTTAGTAATTTCAGAAATATAGTTCTGAGTTTTAACCACCTGAATAGGAGCCGGTTTGTTGTTCAAGGTTGTAACCGTACCACTGGTGATTAAGTTGGTGGTGCCTTGCTCTGAAAGGGCTTGAATAGCGCCTGCCAAAGTCCACTGACCGGATAAAATTGTCATAGACAGGTTGTTGGTAACCTCAGCGCCCAAACCGCCCGGACTTGCCAAACCTAAATCAGTGATGTGGTTGTTGCCCTTAAACGCGGCGGAAAGGTTAAGACCATATTGGTCTGAATCTGAAACATTAACCTGCAAAACCTTAACGCTGATGGCAACTTGCCGTGAAAGGCGGATGTTTTGTTCATTAACAAATTTTGCCACTTTGCGAATATCGGTCGGAGTGCCGGTCAAAGTGATGGTGCCGTTTGACTGATCCATCGTCAACTGAGCCTCATTGCTAATCATTGATTTAATTGATGATTCAATATTAGCCCACAAGTCAATATTTGCGGTGTTGCTGAGTGAAACAGATGATGAACCCGCGCTGCCGTCGGTAGACGAGCCGCCGACGTTAACCGACAAGGTCGGTTTGGTAGGCAAGGTGTATAACACAAAGGTTTTGGTGATAAATTTATAAAAATAAATTTGTTTCTTTTCATATTTCCACCAAATGCCGAAACGGTTGCAAACTTCATCAAGCAAGCCGCTCAAAGGACCTTTGTATGAAACAAGCATTTTGGTGCTGTCGGTCCACTGCGCGCCGATAGATTCCAAGTTAGGCGCGTTGCCGTCAGCCTGCTGCTTTGAAGTTTCTTCCAAAGTCGGATCGTATCTGACTGAAAGTGAAGTAATTTTGTTCAGCATATCGCCGATTTCATATAACGTAATCGGGCGGTTGCTGATTAAGGTAACGCCGTCCGGAGTTTCCAAATAACTCGGAACCGGATCGCCCTCATACTCAACTTCACTGGTGTCGCCGAGCCAAATATCGTCATTAACTCTGATAACATCAGTAACCGCCGGAGTAACCGGAGCCTTGGCTTTTTCTTTCAAAGCCACGGTGTTTTCAACTTCGCGGTCCAAAGTTGCGTCCAGGTCGGTTGAAACGGAGCACGCCGCAACCAAAGCGGCAACTGCCGTACCAAGAGCTAAATTAAAAAACTTATTCATACGCATTTTCATCCTCCATCGTTTCAACGACTAATACGCGGTTTCCTTTATAAAATGTTGCAATCGGAGCCGGACGGGCGCGGGCGAAAGCTCTGATTAAAGCCGAGCTGACATCGGCAAAGCGTCCTCTAAACATAGCTCCGGCGTTCAAAACATAATTGCGGTTGGTGTTCCAAACCAAGCGCCAGCCAGACTGCTCGCTCCATTCAGTAAGCAAAGCTTTAAGGTTTTGACCTTCTTCAGCAAGCCAATCCTGAACCGGATCTTCCACATCATCTGAATTTTCATCAGAATCATTTTCTGTATCGGCAACAATAGTTTCATCAACTTTTATGTCCTCAGGAGCAACTTTTTCTTCTTCTGGCACTTCAGGTTCAGCGGCAACGCCTGCTTGTTCTTCATACTCAATAACCTCATCTTCAACTGACGGGGGAATAGACGCCGAGAGGTTATTGCCTGCGCCGGCCTGCGAGACTAATCTGTCGCGGGGAGTTCTTTCGCCGTATTCTCTAAAATCGGCGGCGGTGCGGGTGTAGTTCACATACGGGTCGTTCGGACACATATTGGGGTCTGCCGCATTTTGGCAGATATATCCCTCCGGCGGAATGGCGGCGTATGTTTCATCAATATACACGTCCATCGGGCACTCAGGACCGTTGCATTGAGCCGTGTAAGCTGAATTATAGCGCACACAGCCGGCCATACCCAAACACAACAGGCAGGCGGATAAGAGTAATTTATTATTCATATTTAATTCCCCTATGTCATACTTCATTACATTGTTGTTCCATCATACAGGTTGAATTTCAAATAATCAAGCGCCGCGCAAAACTTATTACCATGGGCGGTAATAAGAGTTGTCATTGTCTTTGCTTATCACAACCTCTTCATTATTGTTAAACCGAATATTCCTAATAATAAATGAATTTGGCTCGCGCGAGGTGAACACAATATTAATTTTTCTGTAATCCACTCCGCGGTTTGCTAAAATAGTGCTTAACAGGTTAAGCCTTTTCTTTTGCAGGGCAAATGAGCTGGTGCCGTCAATTCTGATTTCAATATACAAATCGTCATTGTCGCGCGCGTTATCGGCAAAAGCGTGAATCCAGCGCAAAGTCTGCCCTGAAATTTCCGCTCTGTTGGGCTGAAACGAAAGTCTCAGCTCCGCCGGCAGAATTTTTGCCGGTTTGCTCTGCCCCGGAAACTTGCTTCCCACGCCGAAAAAGTCAAAAGTGCTGCGGCTTTGCCCTGACGATTGGCTGATTTCGGTCTGCGGGTTTTCATCTTTACTTTTATCTTTGTTACCGGCAAACCATGAGGTTATACTTTTAAATAAGCCGGTTTTCTTTTCATCTTCATTTAAACCGCCCTCATCGTTCGGAGTTGCCGCGGCGGTTTCTTTAGCCTCGTCTTTTTTAGCCGGTTTGTCATCGGGCGAATATGAGAGCTGCGGCGTTAAATTCGGGTCGTTGGCAATATCGTCCGGTATCGGAATCAAAAGGTTGGGCACCATCTGGTAAGCCACTTTGGTTTCGCCGCCTGAAATGTTACTGTCCTCTTCTTTAAGCGCCAAACTGATGTTTTCATCTTCCGCGGCGGGGCGCAAAAGGCTTGTTTGTTCTTCCGGCTCAGATTGAGATTCGTCAACCTCTTCTTCTGCCGGAGCCGGAGTTTCCGCCAAAGTTTGTTCGCTTTGCGCAAATTGCTCCACTACCGCCTTGTTTTTAGCAAACCGATTGCCTTTAGCCACCACCCACGGGCTTTCTTCCGGCTGTTTTTCCGACATCTGCTGCCATTCGTTTTGCTTTAAGTCGGCTTCCGCTAAAGTTTTTTCTTCCGGAGCGTCCGCTTCCTCAATGGTGTTAACCAAAATATTCGGCTCCAACATCGCAATTTCAGAACCTGACGCGGAGTTTTGCACTTCAATTTGCTTATGCAGTGTGCCGGATGTTTCCACCAGCGGAATTTCGTCGTCTTCAATCTGGGCAACGCTTAAAGCGGCGTTATCGGTTGCCGTATTTTCCGCCACCACAATATTTTCAGCGCTAATATCTTCATCTTCCGGCGCGTACAAAATTTTGAGCGGCTCAGAAGGTTTGCTTAACATAATATTTTGTATTTTTTCATCTTGCAGCGTGTCGCTGATGTCGGCATACACAATACCGCTTTGCTCATAAGCGGGCGCGGCAGCCTGCGCGGAAGCTATCTCTTCCGGCTCTAACACAATTTCCTGCGCGGCGGCAAGGTCAGTGCTAAGTTCAGGCTTGGTAATTATGTTGCTTTCCGCGGTAATAGTATCTGTTGTAATATTATTAATGTTTTCCGCCAAAACTTCCGGCTTTGGCTCTAAAGCCTCTTCCGGCGCGGCAATTTCCGCCGCCGGAGCGGGAGCGGTTAAAGCCTCAATCGCGCTCACGTCAACCGCGGGCGCGGCGGCAATCTGCCGAACCGTTAAGTCTTTCGGCTTTGAAAACAGCGATATATCCTGCGTTTTAATAACTTTATTTCCGGTTTGGTTTTTCGGAGCTTCCGGCGCGCGGAAAAACACTTTACCGACGGCGGCAACCGCCAGTAAAGAGAATAAAAAGCTGTAAACAAAGTTTTTAACTGCTTTTTTCTGCATAAAATTCCAAACTCCTAATACGGCAATTTATCACGCCAAATCAATGCGTTTGCATACAATTTGGGCGCAAATCGCCCTTCCGGTTATAAAAAAGATACAACTGATAACCTTAAAATTGCGTTAATATAATGAAGTTGCGGAAATTTTTTCTGCCGCAAGCGTTTTGCAAATTTTTAAACCAAAAGCTGTTTTAAAAAATTAGAGATTTTTTTACCTTTTAAAAATATACTAAAGCCCGTATTGAATGCCGAAGGTGAATATGAATTTTTTGTTACACGGCATGTTTTTGTATTAAAAACAAAGTGTTAACAAAAATTGCGCAGACTATAAAAAACTGGCAAAATGTTCTCAAATCTGGTATTCTATAAGTGTATAAGAAGTTTTGTCACGATATTTAAGGAGAAAAACAATGAAGTTTCTTAAAAACAATTTATTCACATTGTTCGCCTTAGGCTTAGTCTTTACGATGTCTTTGGTCGGCGATGCAAGTGCTCAAACTGTTGGTGGTACGACGGTTATGGATATTGCTACTAATAAAGCTCTTAACGTGTTCAAAGCCGTTAAAACCATTATTTTCGTAGTCGGCGGTTTCGGTTTAGTCGGCTTGGCGTTCCAAGCTATTTTCGGTAAAGTAAAATGGGCATGGTTCGCAGGTTTAGCCGTTGGTTTGGCGGTGCTTGCCGCTGCCGGTGCGATTGTTGATTACGCAACCGGTCAAAAGAAAATTCAAGAAGGTTCAACCGGATTTGATGATACCTTCAAACAATCAACAGGTAATGGCTTCTAATTTGTGCCATCAAAAAAGGGGAAAGCCTCGCGCTTTCCCCTGCGCTTAAATTATTTTAAGGAGAATTAAACAATGTTGCTTATAAATTTAAAGAAATACCTCAGCTTTGGTTTGCTGGTTTTTGCGCTTTCTTCAATTTTATGCGCAACTGATTCTTACGCCGTGTTTGAAGATTTAACCCGAACCGGCGGTGAAATTTTTGAGGGCATGAAAGGCATTATTTACGGCGCCGCCGGTTTTGGTATTATCGCCATCGCCATCGGCAGCTTTTTCGGCGCCCTTAACTGGAAGTGGCTCAGCGCCATTATTATCGGTCTGATAGTAATAGCCGCCACCGCCGGCATTATTAACTATTTAGCGGCGGGCACCGGCGCGGATATCAGTGTCAGCGGCATTTCCGACACCTTAAAAACCGGCGAATAATTTAACTTAAACGGAGGCGGTCATGAAACATCAATTTAAATATTTGTTTTTAACTCTGCTTTTGGGCGTGCTGCTGCTTCCGGCAAGCGCCATGGCGGCGGATAACATCTTTCAGGTAATATCGCAAAAAATGATGACCACGGTGATAGATGTTCGCCGTATTGTTTATGTTATTGCCGGTTTCGGCTTAATTATGTTCACCACGCTGGCGATTTTTAACAAAATCAGCTTTAAGCACCTTGCTTATATCATGATTGGTTTGTCGTTATTAGCGGTAATGATGCCGTTTATTAACTATTTTGCCGGAGTTAATCTTGAAGATTCTCAGTTCAGCTACGGCAACTTTATTCGCGGCGGCTCGTCAATTCAAGGCAGCGACATTCCGGAAACAGACGACGGCGGCAAAGATTGTAAAGGTCAAGAATGCCCGGACGGCAACCCTGACCGAGATCCTAACCAAGAAATGCAAGACCAGCTTGACAAAACCCCCGGCGATAAAGATCCTGACGGCAAAGATGACCCTGGCACACAATCCGGCGGCTTTAATCTGCCGGCTATCCCCGGCGTCAGCAGCGGCGCTGAAGGCGCTAACGGCGGCGGTATAATTCCGCCGACCAGTAGCAATGCTCCTACGGTTACCGACTGGGATTCCAACGGCTGTCGTTATAACAACGGCGCGCGTCAATGCTGTTCCGGCAAAATTCAAAACGGTGTATGCCAAAAAAATCCGGCGCAGGTAATGGCGGATATTATTCGCATCGCCAATGCCGGTATTGCCGGTGCCAATCAGGCTCTTAACGCGGTTGAATACGCTAAATTACTCAAAAAAGCCACTGAAAACGGCGCGGTGCGTATCGGCGATATTATCTCCGGTGACGGCAAGGCGTTAGATAAATTGGGCGCGTTGGCGGCGTCGGTTGGGATGAGCGCTGACCAAATTTACACCAGCAGCGGTCAACTTAACGGTAATTTCCAAAACTTTTTAGCTAATTTGGGCTATGTGATTGACGGCGTCAGCGGCACTAACGCCGGATCGTCAGGCATTGCTAACTCCGGTGTTGGCACGGCGGTTGGTACTGTAACCGGCGGTATTCAGGGTGGAGCTGATGCGGCAGGTGGCGCTGCTGTTTTAGGCAGAGAAACTTACCAAACCGGTAAAAGAGCTGAGGAACTCGGCGACCGTATGGATGGCTTTTTCGGCAATTAATTAAACGGGCGGAGCCTGCAAACTCCGCCTGCTGTTTTGCTAAAAAGTGGATTATTTGCTAAAAGCAGTTGACGCGGCTTAAATACCGCTTAAAAATATAAACATAAATTATTAGAGGAAGCATAAAATGCAGGATATGATATTAAAAGCAGTGGCTCAGCCGCCCAAAATATTTTGGGGGCCGGTTTTGCCTGTGGTGCTTAATGCCGGCATTCAGTTTCCGGTAATGTTTATGGCAATCGGTGTAGCAGATATTAACCCGTTGCTTTTTGTGGTCACGTTTGTGTTGGTGCATGCCGCCATTGTATTTGCCGGAGTTAAGGAACCTCATCTTTCGGCAATGATTCAGGCTTTCGGGCAAACCAACGTAGTTTCAAAAAATTTGTATCCGGAAAAGGGGAATAAATTTGAGCCCTGATTTTGATTTTTTTAATATGTTTGTCTCCGGCCTCACCAACGCTGAAGTTGTGGTGGCTGTTGTCGGTTTTATCTCAGCGGCGGCGTTTGCGGTTTTGCTCTCGTCCAAGTTCGGCTCGTGGGTTTTGCCTCAGCCGCGTGAGTCGCGCGTGTCAGACTTTTTGCCGTTTGCTGAAATTATGTCAGACGGCATGACCATTCGTTGCACCAACGGCTCGTACGCTCGTGTGTTTCGTGTTACCGGGCTTGACTTAGGCTCCGCCACTCCGGAAAAAATGTATTCCATGATGGAAGCCCGCAAATCATGGATTGACAACCTTTCAGAGCTGCAAATTGTTTGCCGCGTTATCACTGACCGCGAACGCACCGCGCTTGATAACGAGCAGGGCAACTTCAACAACGAAATTTTGGAAAAAGTTTCTGAAATTTGGATGGATAATATGAGCCGTGTTTATAGCAATAAACACTATATTATATTATCGGTTATTGACCGCAAGGACGCGCTCAAAGACTTAAACTACGCCAGCCAATCGCTGATTGCCACCCTTGGCGAATATGGGGTTACCCCGATGCTTGAAAGCCCCGACGGTCCGGCAACCGACAGCCCGTTTTATGTTTTCAGCCGCTTGTGCAGTCCGGTTTCAAGGCCGCTGCCCAAGGTTCGCAACGCCAAAGGCGCCGAGCTTAATGAAATGCTCACCGCCGACCATATCCACTTTACGCGTGAAGACGGCATTATCCGCTTTTTCAGCGGCGATAAGGAATTATATGAAATTGTAATGGGTATTCGCACCACCGGCGACTATATGGACGAGAGCATGATAGTTTCGCTCCTTTCCATAGACTGCGAGTTGGTTCTTTTGCATAACGTGCGCCCAATCTTTAAGCCGCAAGCCCGCATGATGCTTATTCAGCAACAGCGTATGGCAACTTTAACCAGCTTTTCATCTGAAGTGGTTAACCAATACGGACAAGCTCTTTCCACCATTGAAGATAGCGACGCCGATTATCAGGCTTTAACCGAATATTCAATGAGTATTTTAATCAAGGGCTCCAGCAAAGAAGAGCTTGACTTTGGCGAGAGCGAAGTTCAACGTATTTGCCGCACCTATGGCGTAACGCCGGTGCGCGAGGGTTGGGTTACGCAGGCAACTTTCTTCAGCCAGTTCCCGACTTATGACACTTATCCCAGAACTTATCGTTACTTATCGCGCGTGGTTGCGCTTGCTATCTCGTTTGACAAACCGTCAGAAGGTTTCGGCAAAAGTGACTGGGGTCCGGGAGCCATCACGGTGTTCCGCACCATGTCAGGTTCGGCGTACCGCTTCCAATTTCATATTACATCTGATGAATACGCCGTTGCTCACTGCTGTATTATCGGTCCTACCGGTCAAGGTAAAACCACTTTGCTTACCTTTTTGGCAGGGCAGGCGATGCGCCATGGTGACTTAAAAGTGTTCTTCTTTGACCGCCTTAACGGTGCCAAAATTTTCACCCGTTCTATCGGCGGCGCTTATGTCGGCTTTGACGGTGATGAAAAGAACGTTACTCTAAACCCGTTTGACACAGACAATACCCCCAACAACCGCGCCTTTTTGCGCCGTTGGATGAAGTCTATCACCATGGCGGACGATGCCTTATCTGAACGTGAAATTGCCCGCGCCGTTACTACCGCGTTTGACTATTTGCGTCCGGAAGAACGTATTATGAAAAACCTTTACAAAAGCTGTTTTTCACCGACCGGAACCATGCGCCGCGAACTTTATCGCTGGGTAAATCCTGACCAATACGGCAATATTTTTAACTCCGATACCGATAGCCTTGACTTAAAGTCTAAGCGTTTTATGGCGTTTGACTTTACCCACATCTTTGAAGATGAAACCTTGGCTCCGGCGGTAATCAGTTACATCATGCACCGTATTCAAACTGAAGCCAGCGCTACCGGTGCGCCTACATTGATTATGATTGATGAAACCGCGCCGATGTTAAAACACCCGATGTTCCGTGATTACTTTATCATCGGTTTGCAAGAAGGTCGTAAAAAACGTCAGGCGTATTTGTGCGCGTTCCAACAACCGAATATTGTTGATAAATTAGGCGTCGGCGAGGTTATCCGCGGACAATGTAAAACAATGATCTTTTTCCGTAATGCGCAGGCTTTGCCGGAGGATTATGCCAACTGGAACCTTACGCAAAGCGAGCTTGACTTTATATTTGGTAAAACTTATCGCGATTTTCCGTACGCTATTTTGCTTAAACGACCGGACACCGATGAGTCAGTGGTGCTAGACGTCAACTTAGGGGCGTTAGGACCTTATCTTAAACTGTACAACTCCGGTAATAAAAACGTATTATTGGTTGAACAGTTGATTAAAGAATACGGAGAAGAGAACTTTGTTACAAAATATTTAAATATGGCGTAATTTTGCAGAAAATGCTTTGTGACATATAGTTTTTATGGTAAAATATTAATATTAAGAGCGGACTATTAAAGGAGGCCGGCATGAAAAAGAAAACACTTACACTCGTAACCGCAATGGCGTTTATATGCGTTGCTTTACACACCACCCCATGTCAGGCTTTTTTATGGCCGACTTTTGATATTGCCGAGGTGCTTAACACCATCTCCGGCTATGTCACTAAGGCAAAATCAACCGCCTCAACCATTAAATCAACCTTATCTGTCGGCAAAATTCAGCAGGCAATCGGCGATAATGTCGGCGCTCTGTCTAAATTCGTTGATGAAAAAGAAAAGGCTGAAAAACTCAGTCAGCGTCTTGAAAAGAAAAAACGCCGCGCCGAGCGCTTGGCAAAATTGCGCGCTCAGTGGGAGGCTGAAATCGGCAGCATTATTAACAATATCAAAGACCCGTATTTGCAACTTGGCAAATATAACCTTTCCGCTACCACCAAAGACATTATAGGTAACGGCGATAAGTATAACAGCGATGGTCAAAAAGCTTATGACTCCGCCAAGGCTGACTATGAGCGGGCTAAATCAGAGTATGAGAGCATAAAACAGCGTTATGAAAACGCCTCTGAAGCGGAAAGAGCCGCGCTTGAAGACGAATATCTTGAGGCTCTGCAAAAATATAATACCGCTAAAGGCAAATTTGACGATGTTTCATTATCATATCGCCCTGATACCGGTAACGGCTCCGACAGTGAAGATTGGGATACCGGCGATGAAGAGTTTGATGAAAACTTTGATGATGACTTCGGCTATGACGGCGGTTTTGATGATGTTCCTGAGCCGACCCCGGGCAGTGATAAGCCGCAATTACCTACCACTCCGTCAGCCCCGAGCGAGCCTGACAATCCGCATGTTCCGAGCTTGCCCGATGAACCGAGCGATTCTGAACTTCCGGTAACTCCTGACTTTGATAGCAGCGATGATTCCGGATTCGGTGGAGTTATGCCCGATTTTAATGACAGACCGCTCCTTAAACCTGATTTTGATGAGGACAGCGCCTCAGGCGGCGCGCGTCGCTTTAAGTATAACACTTCCGCCGCCGATAAAACCGAGGACATTATCAGCTCGTATGCCATGATGACCAAACCTGCGGCGTTCGCTCAGTTTGTTAAGAAAAATCCTAAATTCAAAACCGGAACCAATGATGACGGTAAGTTTATTTACTCAGACGAAATCGCTAAAAAATGCGATATGAACGTTGATGAACTTTCCGAGGAAAAAGTTGCGGAATGCGTTAAAAAATGGGTGGTTGATTTGCATGACCCCAATGCGGAAGTTGCCGCGGAATGGCTCCGTATTTACAAAATCGCCAAGCATGACCACATCGCAAATGATTTGGCGGTTGCCTTAACGCATAAAAACTATTCCGCTAACTTCTTAAAGGTTAATGAAGATCTTGAGAAAAAATCTGAGGCTTTAACCAACGAGCGTGAAGAAATTTCATTTTCAGGTAATGTCGGCTTGATTAACCAAGAAATAATTATCCGCTTAATGGAATCTTTAACCGGACAGTTGGTTACTGAAAGCGTAAGCACGATTGAAATGCTTGATCCTGATTATTACAAAAACGAAAATAAGGATGAAGGCAATGAATAGGCGGTTAAAATTTGCAGTCATGCTTTTAGCCGGTGTGCTTTACGCAGTGCCGGCAAAGGCTGATATTGAGGCGATAGAGGCCGCTATTAACGCCTTTGTCATCAAATATGAAGCGGTTAAAAAACAGGTTCAAGATGTTTTAACCGAGGCTAAAAATCTTTCCTCTGAGGTTAAGCAGGGTTTCCGCGATGCCAAAAAGGATATTCAAAATATTAAAGATTTTAAGCTTGATGAGCTTGATCCCAAAGATATTGTTAAAACCGCGGTGCTCTCCGGTATGGAAAACAGTTTGGATGAAAAACCCAACGAGGATGAAAATATTGAAACCGTAAAATCAACCTATAACCGCACTTGGGGCGAAGACCACAACAACACGGTCGCGCGCAAATTGCGTGAATCAATTAACCGTGAAAATCAGGTTGCGGCAGCGCAGTTATACGCCAGAGCGCTGATTTTGCGGCAAGAGTTGTTAGAAGAAGAAGACCCCGATTATTCGCTCAACACCATTGAAGAGGCGTTTAACGCCAGCAATGCTATGCAGTTGCGCTCGCTCGCCAGATGGGAGAGAATTATGGGTATGCAAGACGCTATAAATGCCTACAAGAGCACTATGGCTATTCAAAACTATGAAAATGAAAAAGAAAAAACACAGGAGGGTGACAATGCAGAAAAATAGATTTGTTATTTTGCTTTTGGCACTGACATGTGTTGGAGCAGAGGCTCGCGCCGGATTAAAAATTGACGTGGCGGCAACCGCGGGTAAAGTTGTTTCCGTGGTTGAGGAAACCGCTGAAAAAGCGAGCACGGTTGTAAACACCGTCGCCGGTAAAGTGCAAGAATTTTACACCGGCGCCAACACCGCGGTTGAAAGCGTTAAAGCTCTTAAAGAAGATGTTGCGGCGGCGGCTTCATCCGTTCAGGATACTTATGAAAACACTCAGAAAAAAATTGATGAAGTTACCGGCACGGTTGAAGGCTTAAAAGATAAAACGGTTAAAACTTATGAGGAACAAGTGGCGGGTTTAACCGGTTCTGACGCCGGACAGGTTTCGCAAATTACCAAACAGCTGACCGACAAAGAAAAAGAAATGGACGATTATAAAAAGAATGCCGAAACTCAGCTGTTGGCTAACCAGCAAAATGCGGTCACTAATGTAAAAATTTTGCAAGAGATGCTTGCGGAAGCAACCGATGATGAGGTTCGCAATATGATTGCCACGCAACTTGCGGCGGCTGAGCTTGAGGCTCAAAATTACACCACTCAAGCCGAGCAGTTTGACAAAGATGAAGACGGCTTCTTAAAAGATGACGAAACTTATCAAAAACTGCTTGAAGAGAAAAAGTTGCTTGAAAAACAGCTTGCTGAATTTGGCATAGATACCGGTAAACAGTTTTTGCAAACTGCGCTTGCCCCGATGCTTAAAAAGAGCCCGGAAGAAAAAACCACGGAATATAACGCCATGATAAAGGAAAACTTCTTGCTGCCTGATGAGCCTGAAAACGAACCTAACGTTAAGCGCATTCGCACTCATCGTGAAGAAGTTTTAACCGCGGACGTTAAAAACGCGTTTATCTCAGCGGCTGAACTTAAATTGCATTTTGATGATGATCTGGAGCGCTTAGAGCGTAAAAAAGATAACATCGCCGCAGTTGACGCTAAGTTAACGGCCGGTAATTTGCTGATTGAACAGCGAATTGAAGATATTAAAATTTTGTATAACTACACCAATTTAATCATTGCCGATATGCGCTTAAAAACATCATTAAACATTCGTAACCAAAAGTATCGCTTGCTGAATTATGATAAAGATCCGGCTAAGCTCAATTTGGATAATTACGTGTTTACGGTAAAAGATGTGCCGACTGATGAAGACAAAACCGGCATTTTGGCAGGCGTAACCGATAAGTAAGGAGTAATAAGCAATGAAAAAATCATATTTACATATAGGTTTATTTACCTTTACTATCGCATTACTGCCGTTAAAGGCTGATGCGTGGATGATTCCTCCGACCCCGATTACCCCGACCCTTGATGTGGCGGGTGATGTCGGCTCGGCAGTGCAGGGCGTGTTCACCAAGCTTTCAACTGTTTATGACTCCTACAATCAAAAACAGGCGGAAGTGCTTGACGCTCTAAAATCAGCGGGCAGAATTATTCCGTTCAAAATAGATACTTCTGTTTTGCACAAAGAAAAAGGTTATCCGGCTATTGCCTCGGTTCGCACTATTGAAACCTCAGAAGTTGCCGATATAACCGATGAAGAGTCTATCGTAGCGGCAATGGACGAGCTGTTTTATACTTATCCGCCCGCTATGCTGAAAAGATTCCCGAAATATCAAGAGGCGGTTAAAAAAGCTTATCGCCAAAAGGGTATGGAGTTCGGCAACGATTCTATGATTGAAATGTACATCGCCGTTCGCGACTTGGAAGCCCGCATGATTAAGCTTAAAGAAGAATTTGACGCTTTAAGCGGCTGTTATGTTCAAGGCAAAGAAAATGGCGACAGCACCGCTTGCGACAGCGCCTCTCCGAATGATGAGGAATTGGGCGTATGGACCAACTATTATAAGCTGAATGCCATTTACGATTCTATGCTTAAAATCACGGAAGAATTAATGGCGGTTAAAGCTCAATATGAAGTCGCGCAGGCTATTTTGGCGGGTATTAATCCGCGTATGCCGACCGATGATGAAATAAATCATGCCGGTGAAGAGGAAAAAACAAGTTATAATGACGTGTTTACCTACACTCAAACCACGCAAATGGCATTTGCGCAAACTTCTTACGGCGATTATACGGTTACTCCGGTCACCACGGGCGCCGCTAATGTTCCTACGGTTACCGATGCTAAGCCGTATGAGGTTAAAACTCAGTTTACCGGCACCGCTAAGCAGTTTCAAAGCTCGGCGGAAGCCAACAACGCTTATCAAACTTTGCAGCTTGCTTTAACCGCGCATAACCTCAAACGTCAGTTGCCTGAATATAAGCGCGGCTTTGAAGAATATGCTAAAATGAAAAAACTTCATGAAAAAGCCATTGAGCAACTGTTAAAATCAGAGCAGTGCGCCGTTAAATTTGTAAATAAATATTATGCAACACCGGTTGATGTTTGGGCAGGCGAGGGGTGCAGCTATACCGGCACTAACCTTTACTGCGACAGCGGCAAACCGGTAACGCCTGAAAACTTAAAACATTTGCAGGAAGGCGATATTCTCTGCGGCAACAAAATTTGCAGCAGCTACGGCATTAACAAATATTCAAACCGCGCCGGTATGAGCGGCTGGCTGATTTCAGCCTATAAAGCCGCCAAAGCGGTAAAAACCTTGGAGCTGACCTCAGATGATTACTCCACCAGCTTAATAGCGGACGGTGACGGCAATATTGAAAATATGGAAAAAAATACCGAACGCTTAAAGCAGGAAAATGCAAGCGGCTTGGGCGACAGTTCATTATTGCGCCCGAGCGACGAGCCTAAAGCGGAAGCCGAAAACCGCCGCGAGGAGCTGATGACCTGGCAGCTTGGCGCTGAAATGGCGAAAGCAATCGGCGCGGATATGGCGTCTGCCAGCCCTAAATGGGGCGGCATGAAAGGCGCGTACCCGATTTGGACCGATGAAAAACATGTTTATGACCAGTATCTTAAATTAAAGTATGAAAATATCAAAAAATATATCAATAACGCTGATTTAAGAGTTGTCGCCGTTAATTTGGCAATGTCTATCAATGGCGCCATCACTGATTTTAACGGCGAGCCTGAATTGCCTGAAGAGTTCACCATTGATACGGTTAAAGAATTTAACGCTGAGGCTTTAACTAATATGCTTCCGTTTGCCGAAGCCGCTGTTGCCGCAGATGCGCCGGTTTCAAACTTGGCGGCGGCTAAGCAAAAAGCCGATGCTGCGGTTAAAAAATTGCGTGATGATTTTCTGGCAAGTTTAGCCGTGCTTGAAAATCAGAAAAACTCCGTTTACGCAAGTCTTGACGCCGCTAACCTTGAGCTTAACGGCATGAAGGAAAAATATAATGACGCGGTCAAAGAGCGTCAGGAAGCGGAGGCAAACGCTGATTATCAAAAGCAGACTATTAAAATTTCACAGGAAAAGAGCAAAGAATCATCTGCTTATGACAAGAGCTTTGAAAAACGCGGCGAACAAGGCGTTGCTTATATGCAAAAGAAGGCTGAGGAAGCCAAGGCTAAAGAAGAAACAGCCTTGAACGGCATTGAGGCTAAGCGCGAGCAAATAGACAAGTTGCGCTCTCAGCTTGAAAGTCTGGATGAAAAAATCGCCCGTTTAAAGAGCGATTATGCCGCCAATGCTTCGGCTCTTGAATATCAAAATATGCAAGCCTTAAAGCAAGCAATGCAACAGCAGCAAGATAGCATTGTGCAGCACTCGCTTTCCGGCAGCAGCTTTGTTTCGGAAGCTTCCGGCTTTGCAACGGAAGAGGCTGAGCTTAAACAAACTTATTTGTCGGCGGTGCTTGGCGTTACCGATAATGCGATTGACGCCTTTAAAACCGCGGCTCTTGCCAGCGTTGATGAGGCTTATGGCAAAATTCAAGGCTTAGGTGATGCTCGTTACACATTGGCGGGACATCAGCAAATTTTGCAAATTCACCGCGAAATGATGCAAAGCATGCAAGAAGTAAACGCAACCTTTGCCGGTTCTGATTTGCTTCTGTTCGGCGATGTTAAAGCTTTAGCCAAATTGGCGGCAACCGCTATTGTTGAACAAATGTGCGGCGGTGAAAAATGCTATCAGGCTGATGATAATTACTTTGTCGGACTTGACCCGAAACTCGCTGATTTTCAGGCGCCGAAAGGCATAACCATCAGCTACACTCCGCCGATGCGAGAGGTTGTTCACTTTGACGGAGTTGATTTCGGCAATGTTGTTAAATCAGATTTATGGAAAACCACCCGCGCTGACTTTTTAGCCTACGGACAAGAAATTCCGCCGATTTGGAAACTTGTTTTAGAGCCGAACGGCTTTGTTGAGCGCGATGTTGATGTTACTGAGGTTTTAGGCGGCATGAACAACACCGATGCCGGTGATGAAGTGCTCCGCGGCGATAAATACCCGTGTGCATACGGCAATTATGTGGTTGATATTAAAAACGGCGAATATAAAGTCTACCACAAAAAGGTTACCACCAAAAAATGTACTGATGTTAAATCAGTCAAGGTAATTATGGGCAGAGGTTATATCACCTTTAATGATGGCGCTGATTTTAAGACCGGCGCGGTTGAAAATGAATCAACCGATAAGTCGGAAGGTAGGAGCGAATTGGCGCAAATCTTGTCCTATACCGGCGATGCGGTCATAACCTTCCCGCCTAAGGTAACCAACGGAGGCTTAGACTTTAGCAAAACTATTGTAAAAATCATGCAATATCTTGACGAGGCTGAAGCTGATGACAGTGACGACACCAGCGATGAGGATATTCATAAAATGAATACTTACCGCAAGGCTTTGTTTACCCGCAACGTTTTCGGCGATTATCTGAACTTTGTTGAAATGGAAACTCATTATCAGGATTCGGTAGATGAGCTTGAAGTTAAAATGAATGAAACTCGCGAGTTCTTGGTAAAGAAATTTGCTGACATAGGCTATACTCCTCCGGCTGATTTTGACTTATCGGATGAGGGCACTTTCAACACCATTTCCGCGGCGCTTGACAGTCGCAAAAACGCTTTAACCGCTGAGGGCGCAAAGCAAATTGCCGAGGTTAAGCCGTTAAATGACGCCTTGGAAGAAAAAATTAAAAAGGTAAAGAACATAATGGGCTCTTTGCAAATGGATAATGAAGAGTTGGTTGACTTAGACGATAACAGCGAGCCGAACTCCGAACTATCTGAAAAAATCAAAACCGCTCGGGCTGATGAACAGGCGCGTTCAAAATATGAAGACGAGGCTGAAAAAGAGTTTCAGAACAATTTGAACAACTTTGAAGAACCCTATTGCGGAAGTGAAGAGTAAACAGGATAAACCATGGTAAATCAACTTGGAAACGGAAACGAAACTTTATCTATAACCGATGCAAACGCCGCCCCGCGGCAGGTTAATTACATCACCGACCGACAATCAGCGGTAAAAAGCGCCAAAGAGCTTTATTATTGCTGGTTGTCGCGGTTGGTAATGTTGTTTGCCATATTGTCATTGGGCTTTTTTACCAGTGCCTCGTTGGTGCTGTTTAAGCTTGCCCCTGAGGTTATGGTGGAGCCGTTTTTAATTATCAAACAAGATAGTTCCGACACCATGGTGCGTTATGAAACCATCGCTCCCGATATGCCCTCTTCCAATCAAATTATGGATCTTTTTATTCGGCAATATGTACTTTTGCGCAATACGGTCTTAAATGACGAGCGCGAAATGCAAAGCAGGTGGTATGCGGGCGGTATGGTCTCATACCTCTCGTCGCCGTCGGTTTATGCCGAATTTAAGGCCAAACAGCTCAAAGACCTTGGCGATTTATTAAAAACCAGAGTGGTTCGCGATGCTGAAATTATTTCAATCGGTCGGGTCGGCGGTGAAAAAAGCCGCGTGTGGAAAATTGACTTCCGCACATATGACCTTTCGCCTGATGTTCGCAATTCTGAAAACGGCAGTATGGTGCTTGTTACCAAATATTGGACGGCATCGCTTACCGCGGTGTTTATTCCTGAGCGAATGTTTATGGCTAAACGTTTGATGAACCCGCTCGGCTTTACCGTAACCCGATATTCTCAGACAGAAGTTGAAATTCTTTAATTTATATTAATCTTTTTACTTTATGCTATACTCAAAAGTCGTCTAACTTGTTGATAAGTTGGGGATTTGGAGTGTTCGTATTAGACTTTTTAAAATAAAAAGTTTAATGTGATAATATCTGGAGATAAAAGGATACGGCAATGTATAAAAAAATAATTCTATTTTTGGTGATTGTTGTCTTGTCGGCATGCAGTTTGTTCGGTTCATACTATGAGCCTGAGCCGGTAGGTGTCGGTAAAGACGTAAACGAACTTAAACTTTCTCCGTGCGCCTGCATTGAAGTTGAGCTTCCGCACACCCTTCCGGATTGGTTTGTCGCAACAATATAACGGGTAAAATAAAATGGCAGATAGGTTAGGTATAGGCAACACGCAGCAGCGTTTAATTACCGGACAGGGCGGAATGCCGCGTCAGGCGGTGCGTCGCCCTCAGCCGCAAAGACGCCGCGCTGAAGATATTGTGGTAAACGCCAGTGAAAAGCGCTATTTGTGGACGGCGCGCGCATTTGCGGTTATCGTTGCTATCAGCTTGTGTTGTAACTTGGTTTTAATTTTGGCAATTACACAGCTTTTGCCGCTGTACCGCCTTGAGCCGTTTTTGTTAACGTTTGAAAACAAACAGGAACAGGTTTATGACATCGTTCCTCTGCGCAATATGGAAGACCGCAAAGCCATAACTGAAGTTTTTGTTCGCGAGTATGTGTTGTTGCGCAGCGCCTTTACCAACGATGTTTCTGAAATGGAATCTCGTTGGATGCCGGGCGGACAGCTGCAGGAGATGTCATCATCGGCTGTTTATCAGTCGTTTGTTGAAAAAACCGCCAGACCGGCATTAAATATAATTCGTAACCGCGGTTTAATCAGAGTGGTGCGGATTATGACCGTAAACGAGCTTGGTCGCGGTTTATGGCAGGTTGAATATGAAACTCGTGATATGTATCCTGATTCTTCCGCGCCGGAAATTAATTATTGGACCGCTTCTTTAAGAATTATGTATCGTAAAAAGACCGTTAAATATGGTGAACGTTTGAATAATCCGGTAGGCTTTACTGTTACCAGATATTCGCTTTCACGTAATAAAGCCGAATAAATAAAAGGTGTTTAAAAAATGAAACATTGTGTTAGTAAAATATTGTCAGTTTTTGCATTAATGGCGGCGCCGTTGACAGCGCACGCGCAAGCGAGCATTGACAGCTTAAACCAAAATGCCGACCAAAGTCAGGGCATGTATCAGCCGATGAACATGGGTTATACCGGTATCAGCTCCTTGGGTATGATGCAAAGCGCATGGTTAGACCCATTGCAAAACTTGGGCGAAGGGCAAAGCAAGCCGGCATATTCCCGCTATTATTGGTCGCCTGATTTGGTTTTGCCGGTACGCCTGCGCGAAGGTATGATAACGCTTGTAAACTTTCCGGAATGGGAGTTGGTTGAAGATGTTTACATCGGCGATAGCAAAACTTTTGACGCCCGTATTTCCGGACCTAACACATTACTATTGTATCCTAAATCAGGCGCGATGGTTGGTGTTGATACTAATATTATGGTTTTTGGTCGCTCAGGCAATAAATATGCGTTTTATGCTCGCAGTGAGGGTGTAAATACTGAGCGCTTAACTAACTCAATTATTGATATTGAGGTTGTGGACGCGGAAAAAAACGGGAGTTCCGTCGGCGCTATCGGAGGTGGTAGTTCCGGCGGTAGTCGCGTAAATGCCAGCGCATATCGCGGCGGCAGCAATAAATCGGCCGATTCATTGTTTACCAAGCGCAATCAAAAAGAAGATTGGATTCAGAGCATTCCGCTTGACCCGACCAAATTCCGTTTTGATATTGAAGTTTATGTTCCTAACCCTGATGATGTGGTTATTGCGCCGGAACGCGTTTGGCGTGACGATATTTTCACCTATATTGATTTTGGCGAAAAAGCCTTAAATATGGTTCAGCGCCCGATTGTAACCTTAATTGTTGAGCGTGTTGAAACTCCGGTCGGCTTCCGTACTGCCGGACCTAACAACCGTTTAATCATTGTTGAAGGTGTCGGCGATATGGTTTTGCGCAACGGCAAACGCTTAATTTGCTTAAAATTGCGCCGCGCCGATGATGCCGGACTTGAATATGTTGAATATGCCGAAAGTGATGATTGGCAGGTTCCGCCTGCTTTACCGTCAGGCAAAAAAGCTTCTGTTTCCGGTAAAGGCGGTGTAGTTCAAGGCTTTGGACCGGGTGGCGCTGATAATTATAACGGCTATGGTGCCGGAGCAAATGGCGCTAACGGCGCGGGCGGCAACATGGGCGGAGCAACCTTTGTCGGTGTTGACGTAAACGCCCTTTCAGGTAATGCCGGTAACAACGGCGGTAGCGCGGGCGGCAAAGGCTCGTCCTTTAATGCCGGTGTTGGCGGTAAAGGCGCTCTTAACCTTGATTACAGCAAAATGCATCATATTGATAACAAGAGCAAGCTGCCCGAAGGCAAAAATCCGTTTGCTGATTATCGTTACGGCAGTGGCTTTGAAGGCGATGATGTCGCCAGCATTTCCGTAGAACTTGGCACCGATTCTGATGTTGGCAATTTGGAAAACTTGTGGGGAGAACTTTCGCGCAAATATTCATCGGCGCTTGGCGGTTATCAGCCGTTTTATTCGGTTGACGCTCCGGCTGACGGACAAGGACGCGAGCTGTTCCACTTAAGAATCGGACCGGTTCAATCCATAGATGCCGGTGATGAAATTTGCAGCCAGCTCGGTCGTAACGGTGTGTTCTGCAGTGTGGTTCGTATTCAGTAAAGCATAAGAAAGATGAGTAAAGAAGTTTTAACACACTCTGAAAGATATGTTCGTAAAACCAACCGAATAATTTTGATTGTTGGTATTACTTCTTTTGTGGTGTTTTTATTTGGTTTGTTGCTGTTGTTTTCAAGCGGGGCGGCTCCCGAAGAATCACAAGAGCCGGTATTTACCGCTGATGACAATGTAATAGATTTTAATGAAAACACCAATCCTCTCATCAATAATCTTGAGTTTGAAGAAGTGGAGGAAACCGAACTCCCGATTACCACCACGCCGAACCCGGTTAATATGGGGCAGGTTGTGTTGGGCACAGATGCTAAAAACGTGCTGACTATCGGCACCACCGGCAAAACGCCTATTCGCATTGTTTCAGTAAAGCTTGCCGAACCTCCGTTTGAGGGATTCCGCTATGATGATGATTGCAGCGGCAAAGAATTACGCGGCAATCAAACTTGTAATGTTACCATGCAATGGTTCCCGACCACCGGCGGCAATGTGCAGAATAATTTTATTATCTCATGGCATGAAACTAATGTCGGTGCGCAAAATGCCAAAGCTGAAAAAGTTCCGGTTGACGGTAAAGCAGTTACGCAGGCCGATTGCAACTTTTGCACCACCACTCCTTCCGGCGGCGCTTCAGATGGCGCTGAACGCATGCTTATCCAAGATGCTGACGGTAATATTATTGGCTATGTCACCCCTGACGGACGCGCGTTTGACTTAAACGGCAATGAAATCGGCTATCTTGACGCTAATGGCAATGTTATTGATAAAAATGGTAATGTTATCGGTAAAGCCGTTTCCGGTGAAAATTTGGTTATCCGCGATTCTAACGGAAAAATCATTGGTTACATTACCCCGAACGGTAAAGCGGTTGACTTAAAAGGCGAACGCCTTGGTACGGTTGATTCTAATGGCAATGTCTTAGATAAAAGCGGCGATGTAATCGGTAAAGTTTCAACCGGTGACACCATGGTTATCAAAGATGCGGACGGCAATATTATCGGCTATATCACTCCTGACGGACAGGCTGTTGATTTAAACGGTAACGAAATCGGCACGGCTGACGCTTATGGCAATGTTGTTGATAAAGATGGTAGCTTAATTGGCAAAACAGCGCCCGGAAACAGCCGAATTGTCAGAGATACAAGCGGCAATATTATCGGATATGTTACGCCGAACGGGCAAGTAGTTGACTTAAACGGTAACAAACTTGGCACTTTGGATGCTAAAGGCAATGTTTTGGATAAAAGCGGTAAAACTATCGGCAAAGCCATGGCTGATGATGGCAAAAACCGCATAGCCTATGGTCCGGATGGTAAAATCATCGGTTATATTGATGATGAAGGTTATGTTCGTGATGAAGACGGTAATGTTATCGGCAGGGTTAATGAAGACGGACTCATCGTTGATGAAAACGGCAATATTATCGGTGTCGCCGGTAATAAAAAACTGATTTATGACGATAACGGCAATGTTATTGGTAAAGTCAGCGCTGATGGTAAAGCTTTTGATTTTAACGGCAATGTTATCGGTAAAGAAATATCTGATGGTACAGTGGTTGATCGTAATGGGGTAAAAATCGGTAAATCGGTAGAAGCCGGATATGTTTACGATTCCAACGGTAATGTTATCGGCAGAGTGCTTGAAGACGGCACGGTGGTAGATAAAGAAGGTAACGTTATCGGCAGGTTAAATTCTAATGGCGAAGTTGTTGATATGAACGGCAATGTTATCGGCTATGTCAGCAAACCCGGACGTACCGCGGTTGATGAAAGCGGCAATGTTTTAGGCGTGGTTATGCCTGATAACTCTATTGTTGATACGGATGGCAATGTGGTTGGTTATGTTGATGAAAACGGCGATGCCTATAAGTTAAGCAATGAAAAAATCGGTAAACTCGGCGCGTCGCGGCAGATATATTATGACGCGGATGGAAATGCGGTCGGCTATATTGATGAAGACGGCACAATTTATGATTTTAACGGTAACAAAATCGGGAAAAAGCTTGAAGATGGCACTATTTTAGACGCTAACGGGCGGGTTATCGGTAAAATGCAGCCTGACGGCACTATTATTGATGAGCGCGGTAATATTGTCGGCAGAGTAGGAGAGTATAATAATTTGGCAGTCAGTGATGACGGCAAAGTATTGGGTTATGTAAAAAAAGACGGTTCCGTAGTGGGCGCTGACGGCGGTATAGTTGGCAGGGTGGATAAAGACGGCAATGTCATCAGTAACAAAGCAGTCAAAATCGGCGCTATTGTTCGCGCAGATTTAATTCCGATAACACCGGAAGGCAAGGTTTTAGGCAATGTTTCGCCGACCGGAGAAGTTATTAATACCCGCGGTCAGGTGTTGGGTCGTATGTTGCCGAACACTTTGGTTAAAGAGGCTAACGGCTCCAAATTTGTGGCGAAAGGTGTTCGCGGCGGTACTATAATCGGTTGGGGCTGCTCTAATGTCGGAGTTTTAAATAAAACCGGCGTTATTACCAAAGATGGGCAGGATATGCCTTATCATGTGTATGCTGACGGCAGTGTTTATAATGAAAAAAATATTTATATGGGCGATGTTGTAAAAACCGGTCGCGTGTTTGACAATAGCTGCAATTATCTTGGCGACGCCGATGAGCAGGGTATTGTTAAAAATGAAGATAAAAAATATGTCGGCTGCGTAAATCCTGATGGCAGTGTGTTAAATGATAACGGCGATATTATCGGCAAAGTTGCGCGGTATAAAGTGGCGTTTAATGCTGAAGGCGGGGTAGTCGGAAGATTAGTGCCGACCGGCAACGTTGTTTCTGCGGCATTATTGCCGGTGGGATGTGTTAATACTGACGATGAAGTATTCACCTCAGACGGAATTTATTTGGGTAAAATCTCGCAGCCGTTTTATGCCTTTGATTTAAATGGAAAATTGTTAGGTACGTTTGAATCTGACGGCTCCTTGCAAATTAAAGCTCACCCTGACGCCAAGTTGTTTTTGCACAAATACATTGCTGATAAAAACAATAAGATAATCGGGGTGGCGTTGCCTGAAAAAAATATTTTGTTAAATTCAGACGGTAATATTATCGGTCGTCTGTTTGCTGACGGCAATGTTTATGATAATAAAGGCGCTGTGATTGACCGCATTTACGGTGATGGCATGAGCTTTTATATCGGCAACATCGGCAAACTGCTTCCGTTTGGTAAAGTGGTTGATTTTAACGGCAAAAATGTAGGTTTTATTAATGCGGATGGCAGAGTTGTAACTCGTTTCGGCGAACACTTGGGGCAGGCTGATGCCAAAGGTCGCTGGTTTGATGATAAGCACCAATACGCGGGCGGCATTGTTCGCACCGGCGCCGCAATCGGTTATGACGGTTCGTATTTAGGTTATGTTAAAGCTGATGGCACGGTTATTGATAAAAAAGGTAAAAAAGCCGGTCTTGAAAACAGTGACGGATTAATCTTAAACGCTGATAACGGCAATGTAATCGGCGAGGTTGTGCCTGAATCGGTGGTAACTGACTTATTCGGAAATTATACCGGATACACTGATGCTTCCGGCGGAGTGCGCGATTTAAATTCTAAACGGACAACTTTTATACTCCCCGGCGGCGCAAGCGATAAAAATTTAAGTGTGCTTAAACGCGGCGTTGTAATTAATTACGGCGGCAAAATTATCGGTTCCGTATTGCCTGACGGCGCGGTAATCAATACCAAAAATGTGGTTATCGGCAAAGTTTATTCCGATGGTAAAGCGGTAAATAAAGAAGGTCGTTTAATAGGTGAAATTGCCGATGCCGATATTGTAATTAACAATCAGGATAAAGTTGTGGCTTATGTCGGCTTTGACGGCACGGTTCGCGGGTTTGATAATTCTGTTATCGGACGGGTTTTATCAGGGCGCTTGGCGGTTGATAATCAAAATGCTATTTTAGGTATGTCCTATAAAACCGGAACGGCGATAGTTTCAAATGACGGTAAATATTTGGGACGCTTGGCGGCAACCGGCAGAGTTATATCAGGTAACGGTAAAGACATCGGATACTTAAAAAGCAACGGCTCGTTTGTTGACTTAGATAAAAATGTATCAGGTTACGCATTGCAGGAAGTTGCTCAAAATCGGAGGAATTAAAGTGTTAACTATGGCAGGAAAATTACTGAAATTATGCAAAATCATGTTAACGGCGGTCATTTGTATGACGGCCGGTTCGGCTTTTGCGCAAGAAATTACGGCCATTAATTTTAACGGCGATTTAATCGGTAAGGTTATTCCTGACGGTACGGTGGTCAGCTTTGACAATGAAGTTATCGGCAACATTACCGCTGATAGTTTTATTGTAAATAACAAAGGCGAGATTAAAGGCGGCATTATTCCTCAGGGTATTGCTATCGGCAATGATAATAAACTTTTAGGACGAGTAAATAATGACGGCTCAGTGCGTCTTCCGTCCGGCAAAATTGTAGGTAAAGTGCTGCCGAATGCTTTAGTGGTTGACGATTCGTACAATATTTTGGGCGCGGTTTTATATCCGGGATTGGTTTATAATGATAAAGGCGACGCGATTGGTCGTTTAACCGGCGACGGGCAATATATCAGCATGGAAGGACAAAATATCGGTTTTATCTCCGCCATGGGTTATGCTTATCGTAACAGCGGCAACGGGTATGTGTTAGACGGTAAATTAATTTCCGCCAAAATGGTTGTTTCGCCAACCGGCGATTTTATCGGCAGTATTGCCCCCGGCGGAAAAGTAACGGATTTTGAGGCTAAAGTTATCGGCAAAATTCATGCTAACGGTTTTGCTTATGATGAAAATAATAAAGTTATCGGTAAAGCGGTTTCCAACGGTTATGCTTTTGATAATTTCGGCAAATATCTTGGCTTGGTTGCCTATAACGGCGAGGTTATCAGCTTGGGTAAAGTTGTTGGCAAATTACGCGCCGATGATAAAATTATTAACAATCAAAATGAGGTTATCGGCTTTAAAATTGATATTGCCGCCACGGCAACGGATTTAAAAGGCAAATATTTAGGACGCGTTATGCCGGACGGAAGCGTTTACAAGGCTCAGCAAAGCGTAGGTACTATCACTGCCCGCGGTTTTGTAAAAGACCCTGACGGTAAAATTATCGGTCAGGTGATTAAATCGGGACCGGTGTTTGATTATTTGGCTGAACTGCAAGCTCAAATCTTGCGCAGCGGCGCGGTTATTTCCGTAACCGGAACGCCGCTTGGTTATGCCAAAGGCAAAATTGCTTATGATAATATCGGGCGCATTATCGGCGCCGCTCCTGAAACAGCGCTGATTTTTGATAATAGTTCCAATTTAGTGGGTTTAAGCGGTATCGGAGCTGATTTTTCTGAAGACGGCATTAACAAATTTAAGGTTTCGCCGTTCGGATATGTATATTCTGCCGATAATTTATTGGTCGGAAATTCCGTTCCGCTCTCAGCCTTGTATACTGAGGCGGGCGAGCTTAGCGGATATATCGGTGTTAATGCCGAATTGCAGGGCATTCCGGCTGAAAGAAATTATAAATTAACTGCAACCGGTTTAGCCCTTGACGCAGCCAATAAAGTTGTTGTCGGCACGCTTAATCCGTATTTTGTCGTTTCAGCTGATGGGCAGAGTTTGGGTTCGTTAACTGAAACCAATTTAATCACTGATGAAAAGGGTAATATCAGCGGCAAAATTGTCCCCGGTTATAAAGTCATTTCGGCAACCGGAACGCCTGATAACAAGCAAATGCCGGTTATCGGCGGCGCCGGACAATCATTTTTAGCAACCTCAATCAGTGGCGATATGCTTGGCTATGCTGATATTTTCGGCGCTGTGCGAGATTTTGCCGGTAACAAAATCGGTTCGGTTTTAGGTGGTGATATTGTTGCTGATACCAACAAATCATTAATCGGTAAAATCAGCAATATGAGCAGCGTGGTTAACAACAAATGCTCATTTTTGGGTGTTATCGGTCCGCGCGGTGAAATCCGCAACAGCCGCGGCGTTGTGCTTGGCAAAATTTTAACCAATGGGCAGGCAGTATCTGAGGTTGGCAATATGATAGGCTTCGGCGTAAAATCAGGCATGGTTGCTGACTTTGCCGGTAAAGGCTTAGGCACGGTTAATCCGCTCGGACATTTGCTTAACTACAATCATGAAGATTTAGGCTGTGTTACTTGGAATGGGCGCTATTATAACAATGACGGTAAATTTATCGGTCGGGTGGCAGAAGTATTCCCGGTAATTGACTTTGAAAACAATATACTTGGTCGCAGTAATACCAGCGGCAAAATTATCAGCTCTACTAACAAAGAGCTCGGTTATATGCAGCCTGATGACACGGCGTTATCATCAGGCGGTGAGGTTTTAGGTATGGCTTTCCGCTATAAAGTTGCCTTTAACCATGATAACAGCTTTTTAGGTCGTGTAACTTCAGACGGCACGGTCATCAGCGATAAAAACGACATTTTAGGTAAAGTTTTGGCTGACGGTACGGTGGTTAATGATAATAAAAACATTGGTTATGCCTTGTATGATTTTTATGTTTATGATGACGAAGGCAACACGCTTGGTTATTTAACCCGTGACGGAATAGTGCTTAATTTTGCCGGTAATCGTATCGGCAAAGCCGACAGAGGCTTTTTAGTCAGCAAAGATTATACTTTAATCGGTCGCGGCAACCGTGATTACTTTATCCGCGATGACGCTAATAATGTTATCGGCGAACTGCGCTTAAACGGCGAAGTTATCAATCATGACGGTAAAGTTATCGGTAAAATCAGCGGCAGCGGTGAAATCAGTGATGATAGCGGCAAAGTTTTGGCATTAGCAAAAGAACTGCAGTATTATAATGTGGTAAAACCGAGCGAGCCTAAACCGGCGGATTGGGCAAACACTCCCCGCCGCGATGGCACCGGCAAACCGGATAGCGGCAAAATCAATATCGGCGCTGTTGATGTTCCGCAAGGTTCCACCACGGACGATACCGGCAAATACGGGCTTAAAACCATCGGCATTGCCTTAACGCCTGACGGCAATTATCTTGGCGATATTTTGATCAACAATGATGTTGTTGATAAGCTTGGCAATTTAATCGGTAAAAAAATGCCGGATGGCTTGATTGTGGATAATGAAGGCGGCTTAATCGGTATTGAAGAAGTTAAAGACAACAAAGGCGGACAAATGTTTATTCCGGCCGGCACGTTCGGTTCGGGCGGCGCTTACGGCACCGGAAACAATCCGTCAAATTTAGGTCCGGGTGGCGGCTTTGGTCCCGGAGAAAGATATGATCCGGTTCGGGCGGCGGCGTTAGCGGCGGCTCAGGCGGCTCGTCGGCAGGAAATCACGGTCGGCAAAGTTTCAACCAATGCCGATACCAAGAGTTTTGACGGTATGCAGCCGTATTGGGACGGTATTCCGCGTCAAATTTCAAGTTGGCGTGTTGATATGAGCGAAATGATTTTGGCTGATAAGCCGATTCCGGCTGTTTTGGCTCGTACCATTATGTCAAGCAACGGTTCAGACAGCGCTCCGGTAACGGCGATTGTTGAACGCAACGTATACGCCGAGCAAGGGCGCAATATCGTTATTCCGGCCGGTAGCCGTGTTATGGGCACATCTTCCGGCGGTTCAAGCGGCGGTAACAGCGGCGGCGCGGTTCGTGTTTCTATTACCTGGAACCGGCTTATTCGTCCTGACGGCTCAGCGTTTGAATTTTCATCGGCGCAAACCGGTGATGCTCAAGGTCGCGGCGGAGCTATCGGTTATCTTGATGAGCAGTTGCTTAAAAAGTATACTTTGCCGATGGTAACCACCTTGATGAGCAGCGCGGTTGCGTATATTGCCGCCAGTGGCGAAACCTCAACCTCATCTGACGGCAGCACTACTTCAAATGCTCGCGCTGAGGCTGCGCAAGATGCCCGTGAAAACTTTTTGCAAAACATGGACGATATGTTTAATCAAATTTTGCAGGATAAAACCAATATTGAGGCGATTACTTATGTTCCGGCCGGCACTCGTTTGATTATTTATCCTAAGGAAGATTTGTGGATACGCACTGCGGCCCGCAGCGATGAAGAAGCTCTTGACGCTCTGAATAAGCCGACGGTTCTTATTGATGACCGTGACCAAGGTTCTTCAAGCAAGAGCAGCGGTGGCGGCAGCTCCGGTACCGGAACCTCCGGCGGTACTCAAGGCGTTGTTTATATGGATAATGAAGCTGATAATGTTCAGCCGACCACTCCGTTGATTGATGATAATGCCGAGGCTAATAAGCAAAAGCGCAGACAGCAGCAGCGACAGGCAATTCCGCCGGTAACTTCAGTGGGGGCAACTCCTCCGCCGTCGTCAACCGCCGGCAGCACTAACACTTCGGCACAGTTATTCTAGGAGAACAGCCCATGAGCACATTTACGGTTTTAGAATCAGTGTTACGTCCGCTCTCTTATTGGTATAATCAAGATAACATTGAAGAGGTGGCGATAAACCGCTCCGGTCAAATTTGGCTGCGCTTGCGCGGTAAAAGGGCTTATCCGTGGGTAATGTACAAAGATGAAAAGCTCTCAAAAGAGTATTTAACTGACTTGCTTTATATTGTTGCCAACACTTATGAGCTTCCGTTTGACCCGATTCAAGGCTCGCCGGTAGTGTACGCCACAATCCCCGGCGATCACCGTTTTTCAGCCATTGCCGGTCGTAACATCATGTATGACCAAGATGACTTAACCGGCGGCGTGGCCTTAACTATCCGTGTTCATAGCGATGAGGTTGCTTTCGGACTTGAAGATTACGGCTTGTCGCAAGGACATGGATTACACAAAATCAACCCTTTAAAGCAGATTAAAGACCCTGAAGACCCGTATGAACGCTTGTTGTTAAGCATTAAGCGCGGTGATCATATTTTAGTCAGCGGCGCAACTTCAACCGGTAAAACCACCTTTTTGAACAACTTGTTAAAAATTTTGGATATTCATAAGCGCATTGTAACCATTGAAGATACGCGCGAGCTTTTGGTTCCGCATCCTAACCGCGTGCATTTGGTGTTATCGCGTACTGAGCAAACCAACCAAATGGACTATGCCAAAATTATTGACCTTGTAGTGCGTTTTACGCCTGACGCCATTATCGGTGGTGAAATTTCAACCAGCAACGCCGGCGCTTTGTGGGAGCTGATGGGCTCCGGTCACGATAACTGCTTGGCAACTATTCACGCTGAAAGCTCTGAAGCCGCGTATCAGGCGTTTACCGACCGTATTTTGCATACTTATCCGACTATTGACCGCGTTAAAACCATTGAAGAAATGCGCCATAAGCTACGGGTGGTACAAATTAACCGCGATGGCAACCTGCGTGCGATTACTGAAATTACTTAATCCACCATGTTATTTTAAGCTGAGGCAGCTTGTCGCCGCCGGTAAATTTTGTGCAAAAGTTATAAATATCGTCAAGGCTCAAGTTTCTTAAACAAGGTCTGCCCGATAGGCAGTACGCATCGCCATATAAAGAGGTTGCGGTATAGTTATCGCTGTCTTGATTATAAATCACGTTTGAGACTGAAGCGATACTGTCTGAATTTTCCTTAGCAACAGTAATAATATTGCGGCAAATGTCCAAATTATTTGCTGATTTATTTTTTAAAGTGCCTTCTTCGTTAGCTGATAAATTTAATGAAGTGCCGGTGTCATAGTTTAGTATACTTATTGTCCAAAAAAGATTAAACACATCACGGATATAATGTTCGCTGTATTGCATTTCAGTTGGAATTTCACCCATTTTAACAAAAGTATCAGTTATATAAAAGGCGCCTTTATTGGCTAACAAATTATCAAAGCTGTGCGCATTGCGGGCAACAGCATTTATTACAGTATTAAGCTGTTCAGCTTGTTTGTTAAGTTTATATTTGTACATGGCTTTGCTATAACCGCTTATTGCACCAACACTCAGCACTCCGATAATCGCGAGCACGCCAAGCATTTCCACCATAGACCTACCAGCATTCACAATGTTGTCACCATCGGGCTTGACCCGATGGTCCAGGTCAACCAAATTAGCAAATTTCCCCCACCTGGACACTCCGATCAAGTCGGAGTGTGACGGCGTGCGGTGTAAAAGGCGGCTAAAATATGTATACATGAGCTAAAATCCTCTCAAAAAGTTAGTTTTGAGAGAATTTTAGCTCGCGTTTTTTTTTTGCAATATTTACGAGTCCATGCTGTGCATAAGTTGTATTTAAATCCGCACTTTAAAATTCCCATTTCAAGTCAGGGTGCCACCCATTTTAAAATTCCCCTCTATGGATGCGGTACTATAAAAATTCCCCTCTATGGAGGGATGCCGAAGGCGGGGTGGTCACATCACTATTCAACAATAAATTAAATGTTTGTTTTTGTTGCAAAATCCGAAACATAAACAACATCCCTGTCTAATTTCTATCCTTATATTTTCACCACCCCGTCGGCTATCGCCGCCACCCCTCCTCGGGATGGGAATTAATAGTGCTGTGCATAAGTTGTATTGTGCAAAAGATAAGGGCAATGGACAGGCGAACATCTCTGTCATACATCTCTTCAAGGTGTTCTAATTAAAAAACACACATGGCGGCGGCTGTCCTTTCCACTCTTCATTGCCCTTATATTAATATTATATATACAATATCTTAAAAGTAAATATCCTATCTGATAGGCAAAAATATTTATCGGCCGCCTCCGCCGCCTCCGCCATGTCCGCCGCCGGAAAATCCGCCGCCGAACGAGCCGCTTCCACCGCTATTGCGTGTTGGTCGCGCAGTAGTAAAAACACTATGGGCAAAAATGTTGCTTGTGTACGGGTGATATAGCATAAACTCTTGATAAGCCTCTTTTCCGAATAATGAGGTGAATTTTGTTTCCCATTCTTTTTCCAAACCGATAGCCATTGCGTACGGAAATAATTTTTCCATACATTTATCGTCCAAACTTTTTTTGATATGATCCGGGTCTTTGGTTGCTTTCAAAAACATTTTTAACCCTTCCAGATGTTCAATCAGCCGCGCCCCTTTTTCTGACGGTTTGTAAACTAAATATGAAAAAATGGCAGAAGTACCCAATGTTAAGCTTACCAGTATAAACGGTAACATATCATTTCTGTAATTTGGCGATATAATAAACAGAAACATCAGATAACCACTGACTAAAAGAAATAAGGATGCGAATACTCCTTGCCGTAATAAGGTGCTAAACCGTAATGAACTGACATAAGTAAGCACAAAAGCTGTAAAAATCATCGGCGCAATAATATTAAAAAAATCTGTCAAATTATTATAGGCAAAAAGCAAACTAAAAATATACAGCAGCGTTGGCATAAATACCCATATCGTATTTTTTGCATACAAATGGCTGACCGAAGCCTCAACGGCATTTAGATATTTGATGAATAAGCTTCTGGCTGCGGGGTTGTATTCTCCGTCAAATTTTAAAACTCCGGATTCATCATAAAGTTTTTCTTCCATATTGGAAGGTTCTTTGCCGGTTCTTTCCACCAAATAAACCGTACTCTTAAAAATAAAAGCGCCTTCCTCTTTGGTGGTAAGTTTCAAAAATCCGTTTATTATCATCTGAATAACAGAAATCGGGAATATGTCTTTTACCGCGCCTTTGTTGTATAAACAATAAGCTTGCGCCGCGCTTAACTCTTTGGGCGGCTCGTATTGTGGCATAATTGCTTTTTGGGTCGGGTCTCTGCCTTTTTTATACCATATCCATAATAAACAGATTAAATAAACTATATAACCCGCCGGCATAAAAATATTTTTATAGTCCGCCATCTTTTTTGTTGAAATAACTCCGGGGGTAAACGCCACGGCAATAGTCATCTGTTCTCTGGGCAGCAAGAGCCTCCCCTTGAAACTTCCGGCTCCGGTCTCAATAGCCGATTCCGTGCTCCCGTACCGTCCGATGTAGCTTGCTTGCTGAATTATGGAAGCCTCTTTCGGCAATTCAACTTTAGCTGAAACCTTTTCTATCGGAAACTGCCAACCGTCACCGGTAACATTCCAATATATTTCATCATATCCGTCATAAGCCTGCGGAATGTTCCATACTTTATACTTAACAGTAAATTCTGATAAAGCGGGCTGCGGCAGATAGTCATCATTTCCGGTATTTATGCGATAGTAACCATATCCTGTTTCAACAAACCCTGGTTCAGGATTGCCGTTTCTTAAAATTTCCAGCAGTTTGTATTTTTCGCCTTTACCGGTCGGTAAATCACGATATATGCCGCGGCGGATTTCTTTGCCTTCATGATATACCGTAATTTTTTCGGTAACAATCAGCGAGCCGTCATATTGCGCCTGAATTAAACTGTCAAATGAGGTTATTCTTTCTTCTGCAAATACTGCGCCTGAAATCAGCATAAGGCAGAAAACTAAAAAATACGCCAGCTTATTTTTCATTAAATTTTACCTCAGTGTTTTTGCTTTCACCGGCATTTATTTCAAAATAAGCCTTGTCCTTAAAATTGAACATACCGGCAATTATGTTGCTCGGAAAAGAGTGTAACGCAATATTATAATCGCGTATGGTCGCATTGTAATAGCGGCGGGCAATTTGCAATTTATCTTCAATCTCAGCCAAATTGCGCTGTAATTCCAAAAACTGCTCATTGGCTTTTAATTCCGGATATTTTTCCGCAATGGCGATAATGTGCTTTAAGTTATCCGTAATATGATTCTCATCGTTTTCTTTCAGCTCCGGCGCCTTATTATTAATAGCCGAATTACGAAGCGTAACCAACTCAGTTAAGGTGCTTTTTTCATGCGCCATATAACCTTTAACCACCGTCACTAAATTAGGTATTAAGTCATACCGCCTTTTCAGTTGCACATTAACATCAGCCCATGCCTCTTTTGACATATTATCTGATTTTATAATGCGGTTAAAATAAAATATACTCAAGAGCGCGCAAGCGGCAACAATCCCGATAATAATCATGTTTTATCCTTTAATTATTCAAATTTAACTTTCGGAGCATTTTGTGCTTTTGCTGATTCGTCATCAGTCATTTTGAAAAAATCCGCTTTCTTAAAGTTAAATTTTCGGGCAATCAAGTTGCTGGGAAAAGTTTCAACTTTGGTGTTTAATGCAAGTACCATGGCATTATAGACCTGACGGCTTGCCTGAATTTTGTTTTCAGTTTCCGCAAGCTCTTTTTGTAGTTCTTTAAAGTTTTCATTAGCTTTTAAGTCAGGATAACTTTCACTTAAAGCAAAAACTGATTTTAACGCGCCGGATAAAATATTTTCCGCTTCGCCTTTGGCTTGCACATCGCTTACGTTTATTGCCGAATTACGAGCTTTAACAATGTTTTCCAAAGTTGATTTTTCATGTTTGGTGTAACCTTTAACCGTTTCAATCAAGTTCGGAATTAAATCGTAACGGCGCTTTAACTGGGTGTCAATAGTGCTCCACGCCTCTTTAACTTGCTGGTTGCATTTAACTAACCAGTTATAAGTCGCAATAACATATAATCCGATAACAACCACGGCGGCGATAAAAATTAACATGCTAAATCCTTTCTTTGTTTAATTAATCTATATAAAAAACATAACTTATTTTGAAATATACTCAAATTCTTTTTTGAGTCCGCGTTCAAACATCGCGCGGATAGTTTCTTTAATGTCAGCGTCTTCAAAAATAACTTTATACAAAGCCTGACAAATCGGCATATCAATATTTTCTTTATCGGCAATGGCTTTTACGGCTTTTAAGGTGTCAACGCCCTCTGCCAATTTGCCGAAGCGCTCGCCTTTGGCAAACATTTCGCCAAACATGCGGTTGTGGCTGTGCTTTGAAAACAATGTTGCCTCATAATCGCCAAGATGCGCCAAACCATAAGCGGTAAACGGGTTGCCGCCAAAGTGCTTAATCAGGCGCCCAACTTCAACCGGAGCCCGCGCCATTAACGCGCCTTTAAGCCCGTACCAATCCAAGCCGTCCAAAATTCCGGCGGCAATACCGATAACGTTTTTAAGCGCGGCGCCGATTTGGTTGCCGATAACGTCATCGCCATAGTAAAAACGAATTAAATTACTTTGCATTAACTTAATCCATTTGTCTTTGGTATCTTCTTCATAGCTGTCAATAACCGCGCAGGACGGAACTTTTTTCATATAATCTTGCACGTGTCCGGGACCACCCAAGCAGGCGACATGAATATTTTGTTTAATCTCTTCATTAAACACGTCTACCAAAATTTTGGCGCTCGGTTCTTCAAGCCCTTTCATGGCAAGCAAAAAGTATTTGCCGTCAAGATTGTAGCCGTTCAGCTGTTTGGCAAGTTCGCGCAAGTGTTGGCAACCGATTGAGATAATGATGTAATCATTTTGCAAAATTTTGTTTAAATCCGGAGTTAAGGTCATATTATCGCTTAATTGCAAATATGGATTTTGTCTGGTTTCTTGCAGTTCAATAAAGTTAGGTGAGGTCGGAATATCATATAAAATAACGCTGTCAACGCAATAGTTGGCGGCATACCAACCCAAAAAAGTTCCCCAACGGCCGCAGCCGATAACTGATATTTGTTTCATTTTAGCCTCGTTGCTGTAATTAATATTATAGCAACAGTTTAGCCTCAAGAGTGTTTGATTGCAATAATGAAAATAAAAAAGTCAACAACCGGTATTACCAAGAGTTCTTTTTAAGGCGTTGCCGCCCGATAATGGCGTTAATGTAATCAAAATTTTGAAATGAACGATAAGCGTAATCAAAGCTCTGTTTGTCATAGGTGTAAAAAACTTTGTTCGCCATACTTTTTATGGCGTTGTCAATTTTGCTGAATGCCTCGTTATAATCTTTGCTGTAATTATTTTTAGATTTTTTTTGCACCATGTTATGGTAAGCGGCAATAACTTTAGCCGTTTCGTCTGCGGAGTTAGCATAACCCTTCTGCTCAAAGTCGTGCATAATTTGAGCGGTCGTTTGATAAAAGCATTTATTTGTTAAAATATTTCTTTGCAAAACATCATTACTGTTGATAATCATGGCAAACCAATATTCTCCTCCAAATACAACCAATATATAACATGCCGCAAGGCAAAACACAAGAACATTTTATAACCTGTGCGTTAACGCAAAAAGTTTATAAAAATAACGGCAGAACTTTAAGCCCTGCCGTTAAATACATTTATTAAATTGAACAAAAGTTAGTTCAAGCATTTTTTAGCCGATGGGTCAAACGGGCAGGCAATCCAGTCACCCGTGCAAGAGGTGTCAGTATAGCCCAACTCGCCGCAAACGTTACTGCTTTGCGTATCGCAACTTGACGAGTAATCCCAATAACCTGATTTGCAATGACAAGCGCTTCCGCAGTCTCCTGAAATTCCTCTTGTGAAGTCATTGCACTCAACATTAGCCGGAACCTTACCGACATATTCATATCTTGAATCGGTGCAGCCGCTTACGCATTGCGATTTATTGGTATCATTAATCGTGCCGCAAACGCATGACGGAGTAAATGCCGGGGCGCATTTATAAACTCTTTTTCCGCTCGGTCGGTTGGTGCAACTGGTTGTGTATGAGCCGCAACAAGCGCTCGGGTCAGATACCCAATCGCCGCCGATAGCCGGACATTCGCAAGATTGAAACTTAGTGCCGCCATCATCTGTGCATGAACTACCGGTGCATGTTGCGTTTTTGTCACAAGTATGATAGCTTGAATCGCAACGGCAGCTTTTATATTTGCCGTCACAAGGCTCACCGACGCCGATTAAGCCTTCTGATGCGTCGCAAGTTTTTGAATATGAAGAATCACAAACACAGTTTCCGATTTTGCAGTAATTGTAGTTAACGCCGTTGACTGAACTTGCGCAGACCGAACCTTTGCAAACTTTACCGGTGCCTTCGCATTTTTCATATAGCGCGGTGTTGGAGCAGCAGTTATCAGCGTAAAAATAGCTGATGCTGTTATCAATACAGGTTGGAGCGCCTTTACTGGGGTGTTCGCAAGGAGCCATACCGCGGCATCTTTCACTGTTTTCATAATTGTACTCATCACCGCTGACCAAACAGCCGGTTTCTTCGTCCGTACTGGCTAAAAAGCAAACTCGCGCTGTTGCCGCTGAGCTCATAAATAACATGCCCGCTAACAAAATGAAAAATGTTTTAAACTTTTGCATCTTTGCCCCCAGAAAATAATTATACAAATATGATAGCTGAAATCTCGCCGATTGTCAATTATTTCATTCTAAAATCGGTAAATCAGCCGCGTTATTGCTGGCTTTTCTTTTTAAGGTCGCTGATTAATCCGTCAAGCCCGTTCGGTGACTTGCGAATATAAGCGGTATATTCATTTCGGGCGGTAATTGCTAAGCTTACATTTTCAATAATAATGTCAACCACTTTAAATTGCCCGTTAGTTTCTTTAACTCTCCATACCACTTTTGCCGGTGCGCCCTGATCCATCGGAACAACCGAGTTTACAAAAATCTGATTCTCAGAGGATGAAGGCGAGGCGCCGTTAAAAACAAAGGTTTTGCCCTTAAATTCATCAAAACGTTTTGACCATGTTTTAATGTTTAACTCGCGGTAAACGTTAACAAACTCAGTGCGTTGTTTAGGTGTCGCGGTTTTCCAATAGCGCCCTAAAACAAACCGCCCGATAAAGTCTAAGTCAAGATATTCATTAAAAAGCTTTGCGAAGCGCTGATCTTTTTCAGCCTGCGAAACATCTGAGTTGATAATTTCTTCAATGCCTTGTTTGGTCACATTTTTAACAAAATCCTCAGCTTTTTGCGCATTAATTTCGGCATTTGCTGAATTTGCGGCGAGCAACAAAGCGGTTAAAAAGGTAAATAAAATTTTTTTCATTAAAGTTCCCCGATTTAAAAGTTATTCAAAGTCATCATCAACATCATCGTACCCAAAGTCAAAGTCATAACTTGGCACATTGTCTTGATTGTTTTTCACATCGCAAATACCGGTAAATTTTTGCCGATTTTGCATAAAGGCTGATTTCATGGTGGCGTAAAAATCAACCGCGCCTTCTTCTAAGCTGTCGGTTAAAGCCAAACTTTCAGCTCTGATATTAATGTATTTAAGCGCGACCGAGCCCCAAACGGCGGCGTCAACTCCGCTGTCATCAACGTCAACCAACGCCCAATACATCGGGCTGGCGTAAGCGTCTCCCGCCCATCCGACTAAGTAGCGCGGAGTTGCCGGACCTAACACCGGAACCATAAAAAACGGTCCGTCCGGTGTGCAGTAATAAGCCAAGGTGGCGTCAAACGAATTTTTCTTTTTATTTAAGCCCCAACCGTCAGCAACATCAAACAACCCGAGCAAGCCAAGCGTGGAGTTTACGGCAAAGCGCCCGACTGAAGTGCCGCTGTCTTTAACTTTGCCCTGCAGCAAATTATTAATTGCGTAAGCCGGTTCTTCCAAATTGTTAAAAAAAGTGCTCACTCTGTCGCGCACAAATTGGTTGGTAACCTTTTTATAGCCTTTTGCCACCGGTTTTATAACCGCCTTGTCTAATTTATAGTTAAATTCAAACACTGCGCGGTTATATGTTTCAAGAGCGTTGTCGTCAGCGGAGTCATCAGACATATTTTTGCCGGTTGCGCATGCCGTCAACCCCAGTGCCAACAAAACCGTCAGACCAATTTTTTTCATAACCTGTCCTTATATAATCAAAAAATGTACAATTATCTCAAATATAACAATTCCCTTTATTTAATCAACAAAAATATTTAAAATAAAGGTATGAAAAGTCGCTTTGTTACAATCAAGAAACGTTTTGTGTGTTGCAACAAGGCTGGTTGTGTCATAATATCGCCCCAGTTGAACATTTTACAAAAGGATTGAAAATGACAAATAAACCTGAAAAAAACATTTGTTTGTTTGATTGCGCAACATCGCAAAAAATTATCGGTCGTGATAAATTTATGACCGCCATTGAAAAAATTTTAACTCACGGCGCATACTGCCAGGGTCCTGAAACTAAAGAATTGGATCAAAAATTGGCTGAATATGCCGGCAGCAAATATTGCGCAACCTGCGGTTCCGGTACCGATGCTTTAACCTTAGCCTTGATGGCATGGGATGTTAAGCCGGGCGATGCCGTATTTGTTTCATCATTTACCTTCGTTTCATCAGCCGAAGCTCCGGTTTTGCTTGGCGCAACTCCTGTTTTTGTAGATTCTCGTCCGGATACCTACAATATGAACCCTGAAGACTTAAAGCGCGCTATTGCCGAAGTTAAAAAAGAAGGCAAATTGAACCTTAAAGCCGTTATTCCGGTTGATATTTTCGGCTCACCGTGCGAACTTGATGAAATCATCAAAATCGCTCATGAAAACGGTATGAAAGTTTTGTCAGACTCTTGCCAATCATTCGGCTCGGTATATCATGGCAAAAGAGCCGGTTCAATCTCAGATATGACCGCAACTTCATTTTATCCGACCAAGCCGTTAGGCGGCTATGGTGACGGCGGCGCCGTATTTACCAACAGCAATGAAGAAAATGAGTTGGTTAAATCTTCACGCGTTCACGGCATGAGCCCTGATGATCACTATGATAACGTTCGTTTGGGCATGACCGGTCGTATGAACACTTTCCAAGCCGCTGTTTTGTTGCAGAAAATGACTGTTTTGGATAAAGAATTGGCTGACCGTTACACCATTGCTAAGCGTTATGATAATGAACTCAGTGATTACTTTGGAAAACAGCGCATTTTAGATAACTGCCGTTCGGCTTATGCTTTGTACACCATTAATTGCGAACATCGCGATGAATTAATGTCTTATCTGCGTGAAGCCGGTATTCCATGCGGAGCATATTACCCGCGTCCGGTAAATACTCAAACCGCGTATGCAAAATGGAACACTCGTTCGGTTCCGGTATGTGAAAAACTTTCCAAAACCGTATTGAGCATTCCGATGCACCCGTATTTGGAACACGATGAACAGTCATATATCATTGAAAAAATGAATGAATTTGCCGCTAAATATTCTGCAAAAGCAGCTTAAGCCGCAAATACTTTGCAAAAATGCCCGCAAACTTGCGGGCATTTTTGTTATATATCTGTTGATTTCAGCGTAAAAAATTTCTATATTACTCAATAGGAATTTTTTTGAGGAGAACATTATGGAAACTAAATCTTATACTTCCGCAGTTGAACGGAGCGGCATAGACGAAGGTTTGCGCGGCTTTATGGTTAAAGTTTATAACTATATGGCGGCAGGCTTATGCTTAACGGCTTTGGTTGCTTATTTAATTGCCAACACGTCTTTAATTGAGGCTTTTTTCAATATTAATCAAGCGGCAGGAACCGTAAGTTTGTCCGGTCTTGGTTGGCTTTTGTTAGTTGCTCCGTTGATTATGATATTTGCGTTTCAATGGGTTGTCGCTAAAGGCTCTCCGGCGCAGGTTAATGGAGTGTTTTGGCTATTCTCGGCGGTTATGGGCGCGTCTTTAACCCCGATTCTTTTAATGTACACCGCTTCAAGTATGACCCGCGTATTTTTGATTACCGCCGCTATGTTTGGCGCCATGAGCTTATACGGCTATACCACTAAGCGCGATTTAACAGGCTTTGGTTCGTTTTTAATCATGGGTTTAATCGGTTTGATTATCGCCACGATTGTAAACTTTTTTATGCAAAGTGAGGCTATGTATTACACATTGTCTTATATCGGGGTTGCCATTTTTGTCGGCTTAACCGCATATGATACTCAGACGATTCGCAATATGTATGCATCTGCCGACAGCGATGATATGGTTACCCGCAAAGCTGTTTCAGGCGCGCTTTCATTGTACCTTGATTTTATTAACTTGTTCTTGTACTTGTTAAGATTAATGGGCGATAGAAAATAATTGCTGAAATCTTATAAAAAGGCTCCGAGCAATCGGAGCCTTTAATGTATCTAAAAATCTATTGATACCGAATAATGCCCTTGCTCATCGGCGGCAGTCCGGCAAATATCGTCAAGCTCGCTCAGCTTTAAGTCTTTAATATATCTTTTAGAGGAGCAGCCTTGATATGTGCTGTTATCGCCCAAATAACAGCCTTTTGATGAATACGTATCACCTTTATAAGCTGCAACAATTATGACGTATAATTCTTGGTGCCATTCTTTGGCAATTAAATATAAATTTTTGCAAATTTGAAAACCAGTTTCGTTTCTGCCTAAATCTACAGTTCGTAAAGTAATGCTTTTATCGGTATTGCGATGATAAATTTGATATTCGGTTCCGAAAGCATCTTTGATAAATCTATCATCATTGATATACATTTCCTTTGGAATTTCACCGAGCTTTTTAAGTAACGAAACTATATTATAATCAGAAACCGGCGCGTCGGCAGAAGCGGGGTTAAGCATTAAGCTGCTTTTATAGCGTACAATCGTGCCGATAACCTGATTTAGCTGTTCAGTTTGTTTATTAAGTCTATACTTAAACATCGCTTTCCCATAGCCGCTTATCGCCCCAACAGATAAGACGCCAATTATCGCTAAGACGCCGAGCATCTCTACCATACTTCTTCCCGATTGTGTATACATGAGCTAAAATCCTCTCAAAAAGTTAAATTTGAGAAGATTTTAGCTCGCGTTTTTTTTTTGCAATATTTACGAGTCCGTGCTGTGCATAAGTTGTATTGTCAAATAAAAAATATTAATTTTTCAAATACATCATAACTGTTATTTTTTGTCTTCTATCTTTTTTTCCAAACTTTTCAAGTTTTCAAGATATGCTTGTTCTATCGGAGTTAAGGTCTTTTCTTGATATTTTTTATATTCAGCCTCAACTTTTTCCATTGCTTTTTTATGACTGATTTTACCTGCGCCTTGTAAGATATTTTCGCCGGTTGCAGATAAAATGCTGTCTAACTGTTTAAGGTAATCTTTCATATATAAATGTTCGTGACGGACGGCATAGATTTCTGCAAAGTCAAAATATCCGGAAACGAGATTGTTCAGTACTTTTAATTCTTTTTCGCTTAAATAATTCTTAGCAATTTTGGCTTCGGCTTTAGTCGGTAGGTTGCCGGAAAATGTGGTCAATCCCATAAAAGGCTTATCGGCATTTGCGCGTTCATATATAACTTCTGATGCTGTATGACCGTGTGCGGCAAAATGTAATTTATTTTGGACAACCTTAAAAAATTCAATAGTTTCCGGTGCTTTGGCATTATAATCATAACTTGTAGCGTATAAATCCAAAACCTGACGGTATAAAACTTTTTCAGAGGAGCGGATATCTCTGATGCGGTCTAACAATTCTTTCCAATAATTTCCACCGCCGTTTTGCTTTAAACGTTCGTCATCAATGGTAAATCCTTTGATGATATATTCCTTTATGCGTTCAGTTGCCCAAATGCGGAATTGGGTGGCAATAGAAGACTTTATGCGGTATCCTAAGGAAATAATCATATCAAGATTGTAATATGATACTTCATATTTTTTACCGTCAGCGGCAGTTGTTCGGAATTTCCGAACAACTGAATCAGCAGATAGTTCTCCTTCATTAAAAATATTTTTTATATGTTCGCTGATGTTGGATTTACTGGTTTGGTATAAGTCAACTAATTGAGATTGAGAAAGCCAAACTGTTTCATTTTCTAATTTTACATCCAGTTTGTTTTTGCCGTCAGCCGACTGATAAATGATAATTTCGCCTTGTTGTTCCATTGTATAAACCTTTTACTATGTTTTATTAAAAGTACATTACACGATTCTGATTAAAATATAATGAATCATCAGAATAGCGAAAATATTGGTATAATAAAAAGGCGGTGTTTGACCGCCTCTTATATTATTTTTTTTCAGGTACTAAACTTAAATTTGCTTCTTCATCAAGATAGAACATATCGCCGGTCATTGGGTCAACAATCAAATATCCGATTAATCCGCCGATTACAAAATTACCTGCCCAATACCAACCGCTGACATGCCAATCAATAACATGGGTTTGAGTTTTAAAACCATCTTTTGACGCAGTTATGGTATATTGCTCGGGGCTGAAATATCCACCTTTTACCGATGTTTTAAGAGGTAATGTTGTTGGAGTTTGTCCTTCAAATATTAGTTCGCCGCTTCGGTTGGTAATTCTAATATCAACCTTTTCAACATTAGATTTAACAGCCACAATTTGGCTGTTTTCTCTCATTATGGTAGCACAGCTGCATAGAACACCGGCACAGAGGCTGAGGATTAAAAATAAAAACAGTTTTTTCATATTAAACATCCTTGTATATGGTTAAACAAAACCCACCGATATAGGTGGGCGGATGTTCAGAAACCGTTCATAGATAAAGACGGCTCGGCTTATTTGGCTGAGCCTTATTCACCGACATCCGTCCGTGAGAACAGAAGCGGTGCATAATTTTTTAGTCGCCATACACAAATGCGGCTATCTATGAAAAGGGTTCTGACGCCCTAGACGTATTTTTACGCCTAAAACAGACAGTAAAATAAAAAAGTTAAATAAAACTGAATGTTCATAATCCGAAATTCAGCTTGTTTAACTTTATGCAAAGTTAATCTATCTTTCGTGATTTTGGGGAGTAGGAGTTTTATAAGGAGTTTCTTTAGAATGTGGCGCTGCGCAAGTGTCGCTGTTTTTTACTTCTTGTATCATATTATGAATATTGGCAAAACAGTTTTCACAGCGTTCATTTAAGCTTTTTTGCCTGACTTGTTGCCGTAAAGATTGCAGGTCTTCAATATATTCAGAGGATTCGCCGCGCTCTGTCATTTTTTTAAGCAACACATTGCAATCTTGCAATAAATCAGAAGCATCAGATGCTGATAACGGTTTTTCACGTTCTTTTTTTATCGCATTTACAACATTTTTATCACCGGTTTTAAATAATACATCTCCGTTACGGTTACAAATTGTAATGGTGTCATAAAGTTTTTCATTTTCAATTTTTTGCAAAGTGTCAAGCATGCCATGATAGGCGGCATCGTGTGAAAAACGACTGGTAAAGCGAGCAATCGGATAATTTTCAAGTTGCTCTTGATAGCGGGCATAAATTGAAATACGGCTTTTAATTTCAGGCACTGCCATTGCCAAAATATTAACCGTGTATTTTTCAGCTTGCAGGCGTTTAATGGTTTCGCAAATTTGCGTGGTACGCATGGTGCCCTCAAAAATAATATTATAGCGCCCTTTGATGGCGGCGTCAAAAACTTCAGAGCCCCATACCCTGACATCAGGGTCGGTATAAGCGGCAAAGTCTTTATCATGGTTATCAAAAATTTCTTGCGCGTTAGGGTGTTGAGTACGAAATTCATCGCTGTTAATAACAACAAAGTTGCTATTACCTAATTTATGATAACTTCTTTCTGTCAAAATGCTTTTTCCGGCGCCGGGTTGTCCGCCTAAAATAAATATTTGCGGATTCGCTGCCGGAGTTTTGCCATAAAACAAATTGCGGCAAATTTTATTTAAGACAGCATTATGTTGTTCATCGCTCAGTTTATATTTATCGTACATTCTTTTTCTTCCCCAAATAATATTCTTTTACTTCAGGGGCATATTGTTCGTAAATTTTTTCTTGTATATCTTTATCGCCGCCGTACATACGATCTCTTTCGGCGTATAAAATAACCATTTCTTTGTTAAGGCGTGAGAGCAGTTCTTGATTTTGCTCGGCTTCCGGCTTTTCTTCTTCTGCAAATATACGCTGCATGCAAATGCCGATTCTCGCCGCCATAATTTCAATAGCTGTGTCCATTTTTGCTAAGCGTTGTGTTTCTGTTAAATGTTCTTTTTCCATTTTTTCCTCACTTACAAACAATCCCTGCTTAAAACAGGGATTGTAACATTTATTTTTTAGCCGCCATAATTTTGAGCGCATCTTCCAATGAAATTTCTTTGCCGTGCAATTCTTTCGGCAAGGCGTAATTGGTTTTGCCGCACTTAATATACGGTCCGTACCTGCCGTTTGCGAGCAAAATGTCGTTACCGTCTTTATTTTTGCCTAAAACTTTGGCTTCCGGTTTGGCGGCAACGCCCTGCAAAATAGCGGCGGCGCGTTCGGCGGTAATGTTAAAAATGTTATCATTGCCGGTTAATGAGCGCGATTTTGTTCCCTGCTTAATATAAGGACCAAATTTACCGATGTTGACTTCAATGCCGTTGCCCAAATCTTTCGGCAGGCTGATTAAGGTTACCGCTTGTTCAAAAGTCAGCTCTTCCGGTTTAATATTTTTCGGCAACGAGGCGCGTTTGGGTTTTTCGGTAGTTGCGGTGGCGTCTTCGCCCCATTGTACATACCAACCGTACGGGCCTTTTTTAAGATAAACATTCAGGGTTTTATATTCGCCTAAAAGCTTGTCTTCCGGTCTTTCCGGCTTTGGTGCTTCCGCTGATTGAGCTTCTTCATCTTTAATATCGGTCAAAGGCTTGGTATACTTGCATTCCGGATAATTTGAACAACCTAAAAAGGCGCCGAATTTGCCGAGTTTTACGCTTAAATGACCTTTGCCGCATTCCGGACATAAACGCGGATCAGAGCCGTCGGCTTTAGCCGGAAACAGGTGATAAGCCAAAACCTCGTCAATTTTATTAATAACGTCTTTAACCTGCAAAGGCTGCACGGCGTCAACGTTTTTAATAAATTTTGCCCAAAAACCGGCAAGCAGCTTTTTCCAATCCATTTCGCCGGCGGAAACGTCATCTAAAAATTCTTCCAATTGCGCGGTAAAGTCGTATTCAACATATTTTTTGAAGTAGTTTTCCAAAAATACGGTAACGATTCGCCCGCGGTCTTCCGGTATAAAACGCAATTTTTCAACCCGAACATATTTGCGCTCTTGCAAAACCGCAATAATCGTGGCGTAAGTTGATGGACGCCCGATTCCAAGTTCTTCAAGCTTTTTAACTAAGCTCGCTTCAGTAAAGCGCGGCGGCGGCGTTGTAAAGTGCTGTTCCGGCTTAATCTCGCCTTTGTCAACGGCTTGCCCGCTTTCAACATTCGGCAGCAGTTGATTGTCATCATCGTCATCAGAATCATCTTTGCTTTCTTGGTACAATTTCAAAAATCCGTCAAAAGCAATAACTTGTCCGTTGGCGCGGAGCAAAATTTGCTTGTCAGCCGATTCTGAATCAATGGTAACGCGGTCAAGCACTGCCGGATTCATTTGGCAGGCGACTGTGCGTTTCCAAATCAGCTCATACAATTTGTGCGCGTCAGCGTCTAATTTAATTTCCATCTTTTTCGGAGTGTTCATCACATCAGACGGACGGATTGCCTCGTGCGCTTCTTGCGCATTCTTTGACTTGGTTTTATATTCTTTGGCAACTTTAGGCAAATAAGCGTCGCCGAAATATTTTAAAATAGCGTTGCGGCAGGCGGCAATAGCCTCTTTTGAAAGGTTGACCGCGTCAGTACGCATATAAGTGATAAAACCGTCTTCATAAAGTTTTTGCGCCACCTGCATGGTTTTTTTAGCTGAAAAACGCAACTTGCGCGCTGCTTCCTGTTGCAGGGTTGAGGTGGTAAACGGCGGCGCCGGATACCGATTGGCTTTTTTGCGTTCAACATTGCTAACCGTAAAGTTTTGCGCTTCAATTTTGGCTTTGGCGGCAAGGGCTTTTTCTTCCGTGTTTAAGTCAAATTTTTCAAGCTTTTTGCCGTCAAGATTAATCAGGTGTGAAGGGATTAAAGCTTTCTCAGACGTTTGTAAATCAACGTCAACCGTCCAATATTCTTCCGGCTTAAATTTTTCAATTTCATTTTCGCGGTCGCAGATTAAACGCAGCGCCACTGACTGCACTCTTCCTGCCGATTTTGACCCCGGAAGCTTGCGCCACAACACCGGCGACAAAGTAAAGCCCACCAAATAATCAAGCGCGCGCCGCGCCATATAAGCTGAAACCAAGTTATCGTCAATGGAACGCGGATTTTTAATTGCTTCCGTTACGGCAGATTTGGTAATTTCATGAAAAACCACGCGCTCAATTTTTTTACCGGCAATTTTTTTGCGGGCAGTGAGTTCTTCCAAAATATGCCATGCAATCGCTTCTCCTTCTCTATCCGGGTCGGATGCGAGAATAACGGTGTCGCAGTCTTTTAATGCCGCAATAATATCATTAAGTCGTTTTTTACCGCCGGGGCTTAATTCCCATGTCATATCAAAATCATGCTCGGGATTAACCGAGCCGTCTTTGCTCGGCAGGTCGCGAATATGACCGAAACTGGCCAGAACTTTGTAGTCTGAACCCAAATATTTGTTAATGGTTTTGGCTTTTGCCGGAGATTCTACAATAACTAATTTCATCAGTTTTTCCTGTTTCTTTTGTTTTTCAAAACTAAGGTGCTGCCGTTTATGCGTTCAATCACACCCTCAAGTTCCAGTTCGGTAATCATCATCATGGTTTGTTCGGCGTTGCCGCCGCCTGTGCGGATAAGCTCGTCAATGCCGATTCCTTCCGGCGGAATAAGCGCGGTTAATGATGTTGTGTCGCTCGTTACAACCGCCGTGTTGGTTTGAGCGCAAATATTGTCATTTTTTTGCGGTTTGTCAAGAGGGTTTGCCTTTGCTTTGCGCAAAGAATAAGTTTTAATCTGCTGATTTTGGGTAAAGCGCAAAGTTTGCAAAATATCATCGGCTGATTCGGTTAACAGCGCGCCCTCGCGAATAAGTTTGTTGGCTCCGGCGGAGCGTCCGTCAAGCGGCGAACCGGGAACGGCAAAAATATCTTTGCCCTGTTCAAGCGCGGTGCGGGCGGTGATTAATGAGCCTGAATTTAATGATGCTTCAACTACCAAAGTCCCTATCCCTAGGGCAGATACCAAACGATTCCGGCGCGGAAAATTAGCGGCTTGCGGGGTGGTGCCGAGCACAAACTCTGAAATTATGGTGCCTTGTTCGCAAATTTGTTCATATAAGCCTTTATTTTCAGCCGGATACGGAACGTCAACGCCGGTGCCTAAAACCGCGATGGTTACGCCTTGCTGCTCTTTGGCGTAAAGCGCGCCTTTATGCGCTGCCGCGTCAATACCGCGCGCCATGCCGGATACCACAATCACGTCATTTTCAGTTAAATCATAGGCAATTTTAGAGGCAATTTTGCGCCCGTTTACCGTAGCGTTGCGTGAGCCGACGATTGAAATCATAGCAGGATAATTCAAAATATCCGTGCGCCCTTTAACAAATAATATCGGCGGTGCGTCATTCAGTTCGGCGATATTTTGCGGATAAAGCTCATCAGTGCGGGCGATAATCGCAATTTTGAGCTGTTCGGCTTTTTTAAGCACATAGTCCGCGTCTTTGCGAGAAAATAATGCTTGTTTTGCCGACAAATATTTTAAGGCGTCAGCAGCCGAACCGTGCTTGTTCAAGAGCTTATAAAAACTGACCGGTCCGATGCCGTCAGAATTTATAAGTTGAATCCAATCAATAAGCTCTTGCTGTTTCACGACGCGTTACTTCTTTGCTTTTTTAAATGAAATTTTGCTTTCTTCGCCTTTAAGCAAACGAACAATGTTGGCATGATGCTTCAAAATTACCATTACCACAATAACAATGCAAAATACGGTATAAATTTGCGGCAGAGTGAAAAAGGCAATAAACGGAACGGCAACCGCGGCGGTTAAAGCTGAAAGCGAGGAATAACGGAATATAATCGCCATAGCAAGCCAAATGCCTAACGCGGATAAAGCAAGTTGCCAATGTATTATGAACAGCAAGCCAAATGCAGATGAAACGCCTTTGCCGCCCTTAAATTTGAGCCAGACCGGAAACATGTGCCCGATAATTCCGCACAAACCGGCAAGCATGGCGGCTAAAACAGCCGTTGAAGCAGGCATGCCGAATATAAAGCAAAATTCATTCGGAACCAACTTTTCCGCCAAATATGCGGCGAAACCGGCTTTAAATGCGTCTAAAATAACGGTAAGAAGAGCCAGAGTTTTATTGCCGGTGCGCAAAACATTGGTGGCGCCGATGTTGCCTGAACCGATTTTGCGAATATCGCCGTATCCGGCCAAGCGGGTTAAAACTAAACCGAACGGAATTGAGCCGAGTAAATATCCGCCCACGGCGCATAAAATAAAAATTACGGTAAAACTCATGTTTTTCTCCTTATGCTTTTAGTATTATCGTCACTATAAACACAATATCAGTTTAATTTCAATCATTTTATCAATTTTACTATAAATTGTTAACCTCTTGCAAAAATGTGGTGACAAATGCGTTAAATTAGGTCAATATAAAACAAATTTATAAAGAAAGGTACGTTTCATGAAGCCTCAATATAAACGAGTTTTGCTCAAACTGTCAGGCGAAGGGCTTATGGGCGATAAAGAGTTCGGAGTTTCGCCGGAGGTTGTATCGCGTTTGGCAGAACAAATAAAACAAATTCATAAGCTTGGTACTGATGTTTGTATTGTTATCGGCGGCGGCAACATTTTCCGCGGCGCCAAAGAGGCGGCTAAAGGCATGGATAGAAGCGTGGCTGACCAAATCGGCATGCTCGCCACGGTTATGAACTCGCTTTTTTTGCAAGACGCCTTAATCAAGGTCGGTGTGCCGACTAAAGTTGTTTCAGGCTTGCGTATGCCTCAGGTTTGTGAAGATTATTCTTATCGCAAGGCGATGTCGTATTTGCAAAATCGTGAGGTGGTGATTTTTGCCTCCGGTACCGGCAGTCCGTATTTTACCACTGATACCGGCGCGGCTTTGCGCGCATCTGAAATGGGTTGCGACGCGCTGTTAAAGTCCACGCAAGTTGACGGCGTTTATGATTCTGATCCGCGGGATAATCCGAATGCTAAGCGTTTTGACAGCTTGACTTATGATGAGGTTATTAAAAAAGAGCTGAAAGTTATGGATATTTCAGCGGTTGTGCTTGCTAAAGAAAATAAAGTGCCGATAATTATATTCAATCAACATGAAGACGGCGCCCTGCTGAAAGCGGTGTGCGCTCAAGGAAAGTTTACAATAATCAAATAGAAAACAGAGGAAAATATGTCTGATTTTAACACAATTAAAAATGATACAAAGGCCAGAATGGATAAAACTCTGGAATCTTTACGCGCCGATTTTGCGGGTTTGCGTGCCGGACGCGCTCATGCCAGCCTGCTTGACGGCATTATGGTTGAGGCTTATGGCAGCTTAACCCCGATTTCTCAGGTTGGTACGGTTAATGTGCCTGATCCGCGCACGTTGTCGGTTAGCGTTTGGGATAAAAGCTTGGCTAAAAGCGTTGAAAAAGCTTTGCGTGAATCTGACTTGGGTTTAAATCCGGTTTCAGATGGAACTTTAATCCGTATTCCGATTCCGCCGCTCAGCGAAGAGCGTCGCAAAGAGTTGAGTCGCATTGCCGGAAAATACAGCGAGCAAAATAAAGTTGCTATCCGTAATATCCGCCGCGATACTTTAGATGAAATTAAAAAGCTCAAAAAAGATAATCTGATTTCTGAAGATGAAGAAAAAAGATTTGAAAATGAAGTGCAGAAACTGACCGATGAATCGGTTCGCAAGATTGATGAAATGCTTGCCGCCAAAGAAAAAGACATCATGCAGGTGTAGGAATGGGCAGTGACGCGTAATCAGTTAAATCATATCGCCATCATTATGGACGGTAACGGACGTTGGGCAACAGGGCGCGGATTACCGCGTGCCGCCGGACATAAAAAAGGTGCGGAAGTTGTTGTTGATATTGCCAAAGCGGTCAAAGAGTTGGGCGTTAAATGCCTTACTCTTTATGCTTTTTCTACTGAAAACTGGAAGCGCAGTCCTGAAGAGGTCGGCGCTTTAATGCAGTTGCTGAGGCAATATCTTGATAAAAACTTCAAAGAGCTTGAGCAAAATGATGTTAAAATCCGCTTTATCGGCGAAAGATACATGCTTGCGCCTGATATTGTTGCCAAAATGGAAAAGCTTGAGCAAAACACAGCTGAAAATCAAAGTCTTATTTTGCAAATTGCTTTAAGCTACGGCTCTCGTCAGGAAATTGTCAGCGCTGTCAAAAGAGTGGCGGAGCGCGTAAAAAATGGTGATATGCTGTTAAAAGATATTGATGAGCAGGCTTTTTCTGATATGCTCTACACCGCCGGTGTGCCGGATCCTGATTTGCTGATTCGCACCAGCGGCGAGCAGCGTATCAGTAATTATTTATTGTGGCAAATTGCGTACAGCGAACTGTTTTTTACTAAAACGCTGTGGCCTGATTTTACCAAAGAAGAGCTTGAAAGTATAATTGAAAATTACCAGACGAGGGAGAGAAGATATGGTAAAGCTTAAAAAATCAACATCAAAGGAGCCTAAAAAACTTGGCTCGTTTGTAAAACGAACCATAACGGCGTTAGTGATGCTGCCGGTGGTTATCGGCGCTTTATGGCAAGGCTATCCTTATGTTGATGTTTTGGCTTTAATGGTTGGCGTTTTGCTTTCATGGGAATGGGCTAATATGGTTCCTAACCGTACTTCCGACGCATATTTAAGCGCTTATGCTATCTCGGTTGCGGTATCGTTGCTGATTTATAATGAGGCGGTAACTGCGGCGACTATCTTGCTTGCCTCCTTATATGTTTGGTTTAAGGCTCGTAAAGAAGAGCATCGCTATTTGCTGACTTTGGGCGTGCCGTATATTTCTATCGGCGTGGGCTCGTTAATTTGGATATACAGTAATATCTTTAGCGAGCGCCCGTATAATTTTTATATGACTTTGTGGTTTTTCTTAATGGTTTGGTCAATGGATATCGGCGGCTATATCGTCGGCAGTAATCTCAAAGGTCCCAAACTTGCTCCTAAAATCAGTCCTAATAAAACATGGTCGGGGCTGGTTGGCGGCATAGTGTTGGCAATGGCGGTAAGTATGCTGTATCTTTACATATTGCCTATTGATGTGGCAAGTTCTGAATACAAATTTTATGCCGGTCTTGGCGGTTTAATTGCCGGTGTTTCTCAAATCGGCGATTTGATTGAATCTGCTATTAAGCGCCACTTAGGCTTAAAAGATTCCAGCAATCTTATTCCGGGGCACGGCGGTGTGTTTGACCGTGTTGATGGCTTAATCTTTGTTGCTCCGTTTGTTTATTTGTTGTTTGCCTGTGTGTTGCCTTATTAATTTGAGTGGTGATTGATTATGGAATGGTTGCTTAATACAATTTACTACATTGTGCCGTTTTTAATTTTACTCGGTATTTTGGTTTTTGTGCATGAGTTCGGACATTTTTTAGTTGCCCGCATGGTTGGCGTGCAGGTTAGCGCGTTTTCAATCGGTTTTGGTAAAGAACTATGGGGGCGCAAAGATAAAAAAGGCACTTACTGGAAAATTTCCGCGATTCCGCTTGGCGGCTACTGCCAGTTCTTGGGCGATGCCGATGCTTCTTCAAGCACAGCGGATGGCGCGGTTCATGAATTAAGCGATGAAGAAAAAAAGAAAGCTTTTCCTTTCCAAAATCCGTTCAAAAAATTAGCAATCGTTATTGCCGGACCGGGGTTTAACTATCTTTTTGCCGTGTTGCTTTATGCCGGATTATTTTTTACGTTCGGCAAAATTACGATTCCGCCGATTGTGGGCGAGGTTATGCCTTCAGGAGCGGCTGAGCAGGCGGGTATTATTGCCGGTGATCGTATTGTTACCATTAATGGCGAACAGATAAATTCATTCGCCGATATTTCGCGTGAAGTTGCCATGGCGGCTGACCATGAGGTTAAATTGGAAGTTAAACGCGGCGATGAAATATTAAATTTTGCTTTTTCGCTCACCGAGCTTGAGACTGATGACGATACCGGCGCTAAAAACAAACAGTTTATGCTTGGCGTTAAATCTGTTTCGGCTATTGAAATGTCGCATGAAAAAGTTTCGTTGCCTCAAGCTTTGGCTATGGGCGCTGAAGAGGTTTGGGATGTTACCGTTACCACCTTGCGCGGCGTTGGGCAAATGATTACCGGCAAGCGCGGTGGTGAAGACATCGGCGGCGTTATCCGTATTGCCGAGATGACTGGCGACATCAGCAAAACTCATAGCTTTGTTGAGTTTATCGTGTTTATGGCGCTGCTGTCGGTTAATTTGGGGCTGATTAACCTCTTCCCGATTCCGGTGCTTGACGGTGGGCACGTTGTGTTCTTTTTAACTGAGATTATTACCGGTCGCGAAGTAAATGAAAAAGTAAAAGAATATTTGTTCAGGCTTGGTCTTGCCTTGCTGCTAGGCTTAATGATTTTTGCCACCTGGAATGATATTGTTCATTTGATAAACCGCTGGTTTAATTAAAAACAAGGAAAAGTAAATGAAAAAAATACTGCTAATAACTTTGCTGACGCTTTGCGCTTTAAGTTTTAAGGCGAAAGCCGCCGATTTTTATTTGCGAGACGTTAAAGTTGACGGCTTGCAGCGGGTTGAAAAAGAAACCGTGCTCTCGTATTTGAGCATTAAGCAAGGTGCCAATGTATCGCAAGACGCGTTAGACGCCGCATTCAAAAATTTGTATGCGACCGGTTTGTTTTCAGATATAAAAATGGAAACCAATGACGATGGTTTGCTTATCATTAAGGTTGAAGAAAACCCGATTGTCGGTCAGCGCGCTTTTGACGGCAACAAAAAGCTTGACGATAAAATTTTGGAATCTGAGGTTCAGAGCGCTCCGAACAGCATTTACAGCCAAGCCAAAGTTCAGCAGGATGTGCAACGCATTTTAGACGTTTACAAAAGAGCAGGGCGTTATGCGGTTGAGGTTGACCCGAAGATTATTAAACGTGATGAAAACCGCGTTGACTTAATTTTTGAAATTGATGAAGGACCTGAGGCTAAAATCGCTAAAATTAACTTTTTCGGCAATACGCATTATTCCTCGCCTGATTTGCAGGAAGTGCTGATGAGCAAAGAAAGCCGTTGGTATCGCATTTTTTCAAGCTCTGAAAATTATGATGCTGAAAAAATGAATTACGACAAAGAGCTTTTGCGTCAATTTTACAATCAGCGCGGCTATGCCGATTTCAGAGTCGTTTCGGCGATTGCGGAATTAGCTCCTAACAAAAAGTCATTTATCTTGAACTTTACCTTAGACGAGGGACCGCGTTACAAAATCAGCCAAACTGATATTGAATCCGCCATCGCGGAGCTTCCTCTTGATGCGCTCAAAAAAGAAATTACTTTTAAGCCCGGCGATTGGTATAATTCAGCGCAAATTGAAAAATCAGTTTCCGCAATTACCGATGAGCTTGGCAAAAAGGGCTTTGTGTTTGTTGAAGTTGAGCCTGTATTGAGCCGCGATGCTGAAAATTCAACCATTGCCGTTACTTTCAAAATTAAAGAGGGCGAGCGAATTTTTGTAAACCGCATTAATATTTCCGGCAACACCCGCACTTTAGACGAGGTTATCCGCCGCGAGTTCCGCTTAGATGAAGGCGATGCGTTTAATGTTTCTAAAATCAAGGATTCGCGCCGCAATATTGAAAACTTAAATTATTTCAGCAAAGTGGATATTCAGTCCGTTCCGGTTAATAACAGCAAAGCGGATATTGACGTTAATGTTGAGGAAAAATCAACCGGATACTTTAATATCGGTGTTGGTTATTCCACCGTTGACGGCGCTTTGGTACAAGCCGGCGTAACTGAAAACAACTTTCAGGGCAAAGGACAGCGTTTAAGTCTTGACGCCAGTGTGTCTGAGCGTTCGCGCGATTATTCGTTAAGCTTTACCGAGCCTTATTTCTTGGGGCGTCGTTTGAGCGCCGGTGCCGATGTGTTTTACAATGATTCCAGTTATCAGGATGAGAGCTCCTACACCAACTCAAGCATTGGCGGACGCGGTCGGTTAGGCTGGAATTATACTGATGATTTATATCAGGTTGTTCGTTATACCTTGCGCCAGAATGAAGTTAAAAATGTCAAAGATTACGCCTCATATTACATCAAAAAAGAAAAAGGCACCAGCACTTCTTCCGAGCTTGGTCAAACCTTGATTTATGACAAGCGTGACAGCTCCGTCAGCACCAAAAACGGTTATTATTTGTCATTCGGCAATGATGTTTCCGGTCTTGGCGGCGATGAAAAATACTTTAAGTTTGATGTTAAAGCGTACAAGTTTTTAACCTTAGCTGACTACTGGACATTTAAGTTTTATGCAAGCGGCGGTTATGTAGTCGGTTACGGCGGGGAGGAAGTTCGCCTCTCAGAACGTTATTACCTTGGCGGCAACAGCCTGCGCGGCTTTGAATTTGGCGGCGTTGGCGCGCGTGATAAAGCAACTGACGATTCACTTGGCGGTAACTGGGTTGCCTATGGCGGAACAGAGCTTGCTTTCCCGATTGGTCTTGATGAAGTGGGTATTCGCGGTCGTACCTTCTTTGATATTGGTATGATTGGCAAACCTGATGATATTAACACCGCGTTGGTTGATTATTCTTCCAAGCCGCGTGCGTCAGTCGGCTTCGGCTTTGAGTGGCTTTCGCCGATGGGTAAAATTGATGTTGACTTCGGTTTCCCGGTCATGAAGGAAAACTATGATAAAACCGAAGTATTCCGCTTAAATTTTGGTACCAGTTTATAAACATAAGGAGTAAAATATGGTAGATAAAAGCTTTTATAAAAACAACGGTCCCTTTACTTTGGCGCAAATTGCCGAAATTACCGGAGCTGCGCTGGTTAACGTGGCTAAAGGCGCAGAAACCATAGGCGATATTGCAACCATGGAAAAGGCGGGCGCTAATGAAATTTGCTTTTTTTACGACCGCAAAGCCAAAGAAAAAGCGGTTAATATTAAGGCCAAAGCCTGCATCACCAATGAAGATCTGCAAAGCTGGATTCCGCATGATGTTATTGTGCTTATTTCCGCAGATCCTAAGTTGGCGTTTTTAAAGCTCAATCAGGCTTTTTACGCTGAATATGAGCCTGAAATCGGCATTGACGCCAGCGCCGTTATTCATGCCACTGCTAAAATCGGCAAAAACTGCTATGTCGGTCCGCATGCCGTTATTGAAGAAAATGTTTCGCTTGGCGATAACTGCCGGGTTGAGGCTAATGCGGTTATTTGCCGCGGCTGCCAAATCGGCAGCAACTGCCGTATCGGGGTTGGCGCTTATGTTTCATATTGTATTATGGGCAATGATTGTTATATTTACAACGGTGCCCGCATCGGCTCTGACGGCTTTGGATTTAATACCATTGCCGGCAAGCATGTTCGCATACCGCAGCTTGGCAGAGTTATTATCGGCAACGATGTTGAAGTCGGCGCATGCGCATGTATTGACCGCGGCGCGCTTGACGATACTGTCATCGGCGACGGCTGCCGCATAGATAATTTAGTGCAGGTTGCCCATAATGACAAATTAGGTCGCGGCTGCGTGCTTGTTGCTCAAACCGGAGTAGCTGGAAGCTGCACCTTTGGCGATTATGTAGTTTGCGGCGGACAAACCGGATTTGCCGATCATTTAATGGTTGGTACCGGCGCGCAAATTGCGGCGCAATCCGGCGTTATGCGTGATATTGAGCCGGGCGCGGTGGTAATGGGCTCGCCGACTGTTCCGTTCAAAGATTTTATGCGTCAAGTGGCGTTTTTGCAACGCAACAGCAAAAAATAACTTGTCAAGGCGCTAAATTTGTGCTTTGTTGCAAAAGTTTTAAAATTTTAAGGAAATAACAATGTCAGATGTAAAAGTATATCCTGTTGAAGAAATTATGAAGATGTTGCCTCATCGCTATCCGTTTTTGTTGGTGGATAGGCTTGAGGTTGAAGTTCCGGGTGAAAAAGGCGTCGGAATTAAAAACGTTACCATGAATGAAGAATTTTTTCAGGGGCACTTTCCGGGCAATCCGGTTATGCCGGGGGTTTTGCAAATTGAGGCGATGGCGCAAACTGCAGGCGCGGTGGTCATTGCCAAAGAAGACGATTACGAAACCACTAAACGCAGCGTTTTGTTTATGTCAATAGACGGGGTTAAGTTCCGCAAGCCGGTTAAACCGGGCGACCAGCTCCGCATGCACGTTGAAAAAATTAAAGAACGCCGCAATGTCTTTGTGTTTAAAGGGCAGAGCATGGTAGACGGTCATGTCGTTTCTGAGGCCGAATTTACCGCCATGATAATTGAATAAAATTCTTTATGAAAAAATAAGCCGTTTCTTGCCGGAAGCGGCTTTTTTTTATTGTTTTTTTAATAAAAATCGTTATAATATTAACATTAAGTATTGCATTTTGCAGTGCTTAAAACAACACGTGCGGCTTAAAAGGTATAAAATCCGCCGTTTTGGTGCATTTGTGGTAAATTATTCAAGGGTGTTAAAATGAATAGAATCTGCTATAAAATCCTGATGTGTTTGGTTGCTGTTTTTGTAACCGGCATCAACGCCGCTAACGCTGATTTGCAATGCGTGGCGCAACCGAGCTGTCAGCTTCTCGGTTACAGCACTGAAAGCGTTACCGATTGCGTAAGCTATATTCATTGCCCGTTTGATAAATCATATAAAAAATGCGTTGCTATTGATGATGTTAGCGGAAAATGCAGCGGCTACACCCTCGCTTCATGCCCGCCCCACGCCAAATGCGAACCCTGCGGCACATACAAAATCAGCACCTGCAACACCGGCTACACCCAAAAAGGCGACACCTGCGTATGCGCCACCACCTGCCAAGACCGCATATCTCAAAAAGATATTCCGCTTAACGCCGGACCGATTAAACAAAGCTGTAACGCTTGCGGCGCCGTTTCAGATATTATTACCGGATGGGCATGCAGCACCGGATACGTTGAAATCAGCGGCGAGTGCAAAAAAGCTTATAGCGGATGCGAGGATGCCGGATATTTATCTGACAAACTTGCCAACGCTGCTTGCGATGAAAAAATTGTATATACCTCTGATGGCAGCGCGTTAAGATGTTACACTGACTGCGCCTGCAATGACGGCTATGTTAAAAAAGACGGCGAATGCGTTGAGTTTATTGACTGCTCTGATTATACCTTAAAAACCTGTCCTGACAACGCAATCTGTTCAGCTTGTACCGATAATGACGGCAACACCTCCCATAAATTTGAAAAATGCGATGACGGCTACAAAGAACAATCCGGCATTTGCGTATGCGAAAAAGTTTGCTCCGATACCTTCACCGGCACTATTCCTGCCAACGGTTTCGCCGTTAAAGAATCATGTACCGCTTGCGGCGTGACTACCGATATTGTTACTGACTTTGCCTGCGATGGCGGCTATGTCAAAAAAGACGGCAACTGCATTCCGGAAGTTGATTGCTCGTCTTATCCGTTAAGCTCATGCCCTGATAACGCAACTTGCGCTAAGTGTACCGATAATGATGGCAACACCTCATACCGCTTTGATAATTGTAACACCGGCTATACCAAGAGCGGCGACATCTGCGTTTGCGAAAAAGTTTGTGAAGACCTCTTCACCGGCACGGTTCCTGAAAACGCCACCCTTAAAACTGAAACCTGTACCGCTTGCGGCGTCAGCACCACCATCAAAACCGGCTACACCTGCAACAACGGTTATAGCGATAGCAACGGCTCTTGCGTATGCTCAACCGTATGTAAAGACACCTACACCAAGCCGATTCCGGCTCATGGTAAAGCCAAAACCGAGCAGTGCACCGCTTGCGGCGTAACTACCGATATTGTAACTGATTTTGCCTGCGATAATGAATACGCTAAAAAAGGCGATTCCTGCGTATGCGAAAAAGTTTGTGAAGATACCTTTACCGGTCGGATTCCTGAAAACGCCAATGCCAAAACTGAAACCTGCACGGCTTGCGGCGAAACTTCTGAAATTGTTACCGACTTTACCTGTAACACCGGCTATACCAAGAGCGGCGATAGCTGCGTATGCTCTAAGGTCTGCGAAGATACCTTTACCGGCGCCATTCCTGAACACGGCGTTGCCGTAACTCAGCCTTGCGAAGCCTGCGGTGTTACCACTGAAATTGTTACTAACTGGACTTGCGAGGGCAGCTACACCAAAGAAGACGATAAATGCGTATGCTCCAAAGTTTGCGCAGATACCTTTACCGGCACTATTCCTGAACATGGTGTTGCTACAACTGAGCCTTGTGTGGCTTGCGGCGTAACCACAAATATTGTCACCGGCTTTACCTGCGAAGGCAGCTACACCAAACAAAACGGCGAATGCGTATGCTCCAAAGTTTGCTCTGATACCTACACCGGCTCATTGCCTGCCCATGCCAAATGGACAACAAGCGATTGTACCGCTTGCGGCGTCAGCACCACCATCAAAACCGGTTGGAAATGTGAAGATGACTATACTGAAAACAGCAGCAAAACCGGCTGTCAATGCAAAAAGACTTGTGAAGATTTAATCAGCAGTAAACCGGCAAATTCAACTTATGTTGAAACCGATTGTACGGCTTGCGGCACAACTACCAAAATTAAAACTGATTGGAAATGTGATAATGGTTATATGAAAAAAGGTGAAATTTGTGAAAAGATTATTGACTGCTCGTCCCACACCTTAACTTCATGTCCGAGCCATGCGGTTTGCAGTGATTGTACTAATAACGATGGCGACACCACTTATCGTTTTGAAGATTGCGATACCGATTACACTTTAAGCGGCGGAGTTTGTGTCTGCGGCATCACTTGTAACGATAAAATAAGCAGCAAACCGGCAAACTCGTACTATACCTATACAGAATGCGATGCCTGCGGCGATAAGAGCGACATTAAAACCGGTTGGGAATGCAATGATGAATATAAAAAGAATAGCGCAGAAACTGCTTGCGTATGCCGCACCACTTGCGAAGATACCTACACCGGCACTTTGCCTTCTAATGCGCATTATAAATATGATACTAACTGTACCGCCTGCGGTGTAAAAAGCACCATTAAAATTGGTTGGGATTGCGATAACGGTTATGAAAAGAACACCAGTGAAACCGGCTGTGTATGTTCAACCACTTGTAAAGATACCTTTACCGGCTCATTACCTTCTAATGCTCATTACGAATATGATGAAAACTGTACCGCCTGCGGCGTAAAAAGCACCATCATCACCGGTTGGGATTGTAACACCGGTTATGAAAAGAATACCAGTAAAACCGGCTGTGTATGTTCAACCACTTGTGAAGATAAATATACCGGCTCATTGCCTGCCAATGCTCATTATACTTATTCATCATGTTATGCCTGCGGTGTTTACTCCTCTATCATAGATGGTTGGGAATGTGATAGTGCATATGAACCAGATGGAGACATTTGTAAATGCCGAACCACTTGTAAAGATACCTATACAGGCTCATTACCTGATCATGCGGAATGGGTGACAGAGCCATGTTCGGCTTGCGGTGTCAGCACCACGATTATCACCAATTGGAAATGTAAGAACGGTTACCATAAGAGCGGCAACACCTGCGTATGTGATGATACATGTAACGATACCTTTACCGGTACCAAGCCAACCCATGCTGATTACGTTGAGGAAGATTGTTATGCATGCGGTATAAAATACTCTATTATCACTGACTATGAGTGCCATGACGGCTATGAAGGTGATGATTGCCACTGCGCAACCACTTGTATTGATCAAATAACCACCAAGCCGACCCACTCAGACTTTAAAACTACCAGATGTAATGCCTGCGGTGATATATCTTATATCAAAACCAGCTATACCTGTCATGATGGCTATACCGGCACGGATTGCCACTGCGCAACCACCTGTACCGATAGGGTAACATCTAAACCGGCACACTCAACTTATGATGAAGAAGATTGTACCGCCTGCGATGAAACTACCACCATTAAAACAGGTTGGACATGTGATGCCGGCTATATAAAGCAATCAGGTACTTGCGTATGTGCAACCACCTGTACCGACCGGATAACCACCAAGCCGACTCATTCATATTGGGATACTGAAACATGTACTGCTTGTGGCGTCAGCACCACTATTAAAACCGGCTTTACTTGTTACAATGGCTATACCGGTTCAGATTGCCATTGCGCAACCACTTGTACTGACTTAATCAGCAACAAACCGGCACACTCAACTTATGTTGAAACCGATTGTACCGCTTGTGGCACAACCACCAAGATTAAAACTGATTGGAAATGTGATACCGGTTACGTTAAAGTCGGTTCAATCTGTGAACCCGCTTATGCAAGCTGTGAGGATGCAGGTTACCTTAGCTCGCCTAAAAAGCATGCTATTTGCGATACGGTTGGCATTTACTTAACCAATGGCAACCCTGAAACCTGTTACAAAAATTGCGTATGCGAAAGCGGCTACACCGGCGACCCGTGCGAATGCGCCAAAACCTGTACTGATAAAGTTACCACTTTGCCGCATAATGCACATTATGTATACGAAAATTGTACGGCGTGCGGTGAAACCACACAGATAAAATCAGATTGGGAATGCAATGCCGGATTTATTGAAAGCGGCGGTGACTGCGTATGCCCGAGCGGCTCATACGAGACAAATAGCGAATGCGAAACCGCAAACGCAAACAGTAACTGCACTAAAGACGGCGCATGCTACAAGCCGACCTCTTGCAAAACCGGATACTCTAAAACCTTAAGCGGATGCGGCAACACTGCCGGTTTTACTTTAGGAGCAACCGACGCTTACGGCTGCGCGGAGTGCCAAAAGAAAGAATGCGGTTACACCTGGGTATACAAACCTGATTACTCAAGCGGCAGCGAGAGCAGCGGCTCAGAATATGTTGAATCAAGCACCGACAGCAGTGTTGAAGTATGCGGCAACGCCGGATCTACCGGTTGGACGCGCGTTAAAACCGACAGCTATTCAGGTACACAAGCTTGCTACGCATGTATGCGCAACAGCTGCCCAAGCGGCTACATAACCGGTCGCAGCAGCGTGGCTGATTGCGGCTCCGGCTCTTGGACATTTGACATCGCTTCTATTAAATCTGGTGAACAAATCTGCAGCAAGTGTACGTATAACAAGCCAAATTGCCCTGATGGATATTATGCTGCTATTACACACCCATCTGACTGCGGCTCATCAGGCGCTAAAGGTTGGAATGTTATAAAATCTGGTTCATGCGGCAAATGCGTTGAAAAAGATTGTACTTCTGGATTACTTGAAAATGTCAGTGCTAATCCTAGCGGTACCTTAGTAGATGGGGTTAACCTGCGCGCTTACGATGACTACTTTAGCTTTACTTCAAACGGCTATTATAGCGGTAATACGCGATGCGGAACCTTCTCCCTCAATAAACAGATGTGGTGTACAGACTATAAAAATAGTTTACTAGCGGAATGCAAATCCGATGCTGGTGGCGGATATGGTTATTGGTTCGGATATGGCTACGATGAAAGTGACGCCAGTGACATCTTTGAATATTGCGGTGAAAATCCTAGCATTTCAGATTGTAAATTAAATCCAGGTGATGATTTAACCAAATGTATAGCTGTAGTGAATGCTCGTTTTTCAACAGGTAATACCAACTATGATTTCTGCTCTAACTGCGGTACTCCGGTTGGTAGTATAGCTGCCCCGAATAACTGGTATTACTGTCATAACTGGGGAGATTATTAAATCTCTAAAAAACAAAAGGCTTGGATGGGTTAATTCCAAGCCTTTTGCTTAATTTATTTTTATAAATTGTGTAAGATAGCCGAAACCTTACGGTTCTTACCTTAATAGCCGTTACAAGAATTTATAGCTTGTCCGTATTGGCAGTAGCAATCGCCGCTTGCACCATAAGAACAAGATGAGCCATACCATGTATAGCAAGAACCTGTCCGACCTTCAGAATCATAAAGGCCTCTGGTCGTTCCGCCACTATAAACCATTGCTGAAGATGAGTAACCGGCCACTCTGCATAATAGACTACAGTCTCTTCTGCTGGTTGGTATGTTATTACTGGCAACTGTATTTGCATTTTCACATGCAATACAGTCATAACAGGTACTTAATGATGAGTATCCAAGATCAACCTGTACACTTTTGCATAAATAACCTATGCTGGGCGCACTGTCTTGATATCCATGATGTCCGCAGGTTGTAATGCTTGATACTGTTTGACATTTTCCACAAACATCATCGCCAAATGAAGTGCTCGCAGCTATAAATTGTTCATGTGATCCGGTGCAGTCATTTTGGGAGGTTATCTCAGTGGTATAACCGTCAGGACAAGATTTGGGTTTGCAGGCATAACACAGAGAGTTACCGGAGTAGGTGTTAGTAGCATAAAGCTCCCACCCTTTTTCTTCTGTTGAACCGCATCTGGTTATATCTTGAGAAGTGGTTGACTGAACTTTTACAGTTACGCTGGTGCTGCTTGAAGTATTAACCTCAAATTCTACAATCGGACATGTATTTGCAATACATGCGGCTCCGGTTGCATTAAGGGCATATCCTAAGTTGCAAGATACCAGCTTGTAACATTTATTGACACTTGAACAAACGCCATTTGGATTAGCCTTTTCACAAGCAGATAGACTATCATAAGTGCCGCTCGGGCAAGATGGCTTATTATACGTACATTTGCTGCAGATTTGTTCACCAGATTTAATAGAAGCGATGTCAAATGTCCAAGAGCCGGAGCCGCAATCAGCCACGCTGCTGCGACCGGTTATGTAGCCGCTTGGGCAGCTGTTGCGCATACATGCGTAGCAAGCTTGTGTACCTGAATAGCTGTCGGTTTTAACGCGCGTCCAACCGGTAGATCCGGCGTTGCCGCATACTTCAACACTGCTGTCGGTGCTTGATTCAACATATTCTGAGCCGCTGCTCTCGCTGCCGCTTGAGTAATCAGGTTTGTATACCCAGGTGTAACCGCATTCTTTCTTTTGGCACTCCGCGCAGCCGTAAGCGTCGGTTGCTCCTAAAGTAAAACCGGCAGTGTTGCCGCATCCGCTTAAGATTTTAGAGTATCCGGTTTTGCAAGAGGTCGGCTTGTAGCATGCACCGTCTTTAGTGCAGTTACTGTTTGCGTTTGCGGTTTCGCATTCGCTGTTTGTCTCATATGAGCCGCTTGGGCATACGCAGTCACCGCCGCTTTCAATAAATCCGGCATCGCATTTCCAAGCTGATGTAATCCGTGTTGTTTCACCGCACGCCGTACAATTTTCGTATACATAATGTGCATTATGCGGCAAATTTTAATAAAAAACTGATTTTACAATGAAGTAACAGTATTGTTCTTAACCGTTAAAAACTGCGCGTCATTTTTAAGCGCGTCAAAAATTTGCGGCTCGGTTGACGTAATCCACGCTTGCAAATTAAGGTCTTTAATTTTGCAGAGCAGGGCGTCGCGTTTAAGGTCGTCAAGGTGAGTAGTAACCTCGTCTAACAGCAATACCGGCGCAAAGCCTTTATCTAAAATTTGGCATTTGGTTTGCGCTAATATAATGCTGACCAGTAGCGATTTTTGCTCGCCGGTTGAACAAAGTTCTGCCGGCATATTCTTTTTTTTGTAATAAACCTTAAAATCGGTGCGGTTAACTCCGTCAACATAATCATTGCAAATAACGCTGTGCCGCTGTGAAAATAAGCTGTTGCGATAATAATCTTCAACATCTATCGCCGCCATTTTGTTAAGCATTTTTTCAATCGTGCCGTCAAGCTCTAATGAAATATTCGGAAAAACATCGTCCGGTTCATGCTCAATAAACGTGTTTAAGCGCGCCACCAACTCGCGCCGCGCCGCGGCAATTGCCACGCCTAAAGCCGCCATTTCTTCTTCTAATGACAACAGCCAGCCATTGTCGCGGCAGCCGTTTTTTAACAGCTGATACCATTGTTTGTATAAATGCTCAAAATTAGCGGTGCGCTTGGCGTGCTCAATATCAAACGCATACACGATTCGGTCTAAAAAACTGCGCCGCGGCTGTGTTCCGCCCAAAAACAACCTATCCATTTGCGGAGTTACCCAAATGGCGGATAAATATTTGCCGAGCTCCGCTTGTGATGAAACTTTTTGCCCTTCTATTTGCACGATTCGCCGCTCAAAAGATTTTATTTCATCTTCCGATTCTTTATTGTTTTTTTGCGCCGCCGTGCCTAAGGTAAATTCTTCGCCGTTTTTTTGCACCACGGCTGAAACTGCCCAACTCGGACCGCCTGCAACCGGCGCCACATAATCAGGCGTCACCAATGCCGGAGTTAAGCGCTTAATATCAGCAAGCCTTGCTCCGCGTAAGCCTCTTCCGGGGGTTAAAAAAGATATAGCTTCCAAGATGTTGGTTTTACCGCTGCCGTTTTCACCGGTCAAAACAATCGGTCCTGAATCAACATTCAGGCGCAAATAAGCATAGTTCCTAAAGTCGGTTAAAGTCAGGCGCAAAACGCCTGACTTTTCTTTTACAACTTCCGAAATTTTTAATGCCGGATTGCTCAAAACCTTATCTCCTGAAAAGCAACATATTTGCTTATAGTATAAAATTTTGCTCTTAACAAAGAGTAAAGCCTTATACCCGCATCGGCATTAAAACGTAAATCGCGCTAGCGTCAGAGGTATCATGAATAACTGACGGTGAGGAGGCGTCTGAAAAACTGATTTTTACGGTTTCGCCTTTAACTTCCGCCAAAATATCCAACAGGTAGCGGAAGTTATAACCAACTTCCAAAGCGTCGCTGTCATATTTTGCCTCCAGCTCTTCCAAAGCACTGCCTAAATCTGGGCTTGAAGTGGTAAGAACAACGTGATTCTTGCCGGTAATGAGCTTAATAGCGCGAGTCCTTTCCGCTACCACTGACACACGGTCAACCGCGGAAGAAAGTTCTTTAACGTCCAATTCCAAAATTTTATCATTATCGGTCGGAATAACGCGCTCATAATCAGGATATGTGCCGTCAATCAGCTTTGAAGTTAAGGTAACGTCTTCTAAGGTAAATCTGATTTTGTTATCTGAGAGCGAAACATTAACGGTTTCCGATTCGGTATCGTCCAACAACTTTCTGATTTCCGCTACGGTTTTACGCGGAACAATCACGCCCGCCATTTTTTCAGCTCCCGCCGGCAGAGGCGATTCTACACAAGCCAAACGGTGACCGTCAGTTGCAACAATTCTGAGCACTTTGGTTTCGCCTTCGTCTTTGGCATGAATGTATAAACCGTTCAAATAATAGCGAGTCTCTTCGGTTGAAGCGGCAAACTGCGTGCGGTCAATAACATCTTTTAAGTCTTCTTTGCCCATCGCAAAATTGGTCGGCAGACTGTCGCCGGAAATAACCGGAAAATCTTCAACGGCAATGGTTGAAAGTGAAAACTTAGAGCGACCTGAAGCAATACTTAATTGTCCTTTTTCATCAGGAAAGGTCAGCTCAACTTCTGAGCCGTCGCTTAACTTGCGGACAATGTCATAAAGCATGTGCGCCGGAGCAGTGGTCGCGCCCTGTTCGCTGATTTTAGCATCGGTAATTTCAGTAATTTCGGTATCCATATCGGTAGCCTTAAAGCTGATGCCGTCGCCCAAAGCCTCAATTCTGACATTGGATAAAACCGGAATGGTGTTTCTTTTCTCAACAATGCTCTGAACATGGCTGAGAGTTTTTAACAAAGTAGCTCTTTCAATCGTAAATTTCATTGTTTTAGACCATATAAAATTGTTTAACTAATGCAAATGATAGCATAATCTGAGTAAAGCAAAAGCCAAAAAGCAAAGTTGTTTACAGCTTTTTTTAGTTTATAAAAAAGACCCGCCTGTAAAATATACAAGCGGGCTCTAAAAGCTATGTTTGCAATGCTTAACGCTCTAAAGCGCGGCGCAAAGTGTCAATGTTTTCAGCCAGTGAGGTGTCTTCCACAATCAGCTCCTCAACTTTGCGGACAGCATGCATAACCGTGGTGTGGTCGCGGTCAAATTTGCGTCCGATTTCAGGCAATGAGCGCGATGTCAAAAGCTTTGCTAAATACATGGCAATCTGCCGCGGACGAGCCACTGTGCGCGCCCGACGCGATGATTGCAGTTCTTTAACTGAGATATTAAAATATTCCGCCACTTTTTTCTGAATTTCATCAATGGTGGTTTTGCGGTCAATAGAGCGCAGCATATCTTTTAATACATCTTGAGTCATGTCTAAAGTAATCTCCCTGTCTGAAAATAACTGTGAGTGAGCGGCGATTCGGTGTAATGAACCCTCAAGTTCGCGAATGTTTGCGGTAATCTTTTGTGCCAAAAATTCAGCCACTCTGTCAGGAAGGGTAACACCCATCTGTTTGGCTTTGTGGCGCAAAATGCCGAGTCTTAAATCAAAATCGGTCGGGTGAATATCTGCCACCAATCCGCTGCTTAAGCGTGACTTTAAGCTTGCCTCAATGCCGTCTAAATCTGAGGGCATTTTATCGGCGGACAGAATAATCTGACGTCCTTCTTCAATCAATGAATTAAAGGTGTGGAAAAATTCTTCCTGAGTGGCGCCTTTGTTGCCGATAAATTGCACATCGTCAACCATCAGCACGTCAACCGAGCGGAATTGTTCCTTAAAAGCGTCAGTATCTTTATAACGAAGAGCCTTAACAAACTTATACAAAAACTGCTCCGCCGACAAATAAATTACGTTGCGAGTTGGGTCTTGTTGACGAATATGCCAGGCAATAGCGTGCATTAAGTGAGTTTTACCCAAGCCAACACCCGAGTACAAAAACAACGGGTTGAATGAAACGTTTCTGGATTCGGCAACTTTGCGCGCGGCGGCATAAGCAAATTCATTGGTTTTGCCGACTACAAAAGAGTCAAAGGTGTAAGCCGGATTTAACGGCGCCGAAAGCTGCGACCAGCTGTCATTACGAGCATAACTATTGAAGTTAACCACATTACCGGCGGGATTGTAATTTGAAGCATACAAATTTTGCGGGGTAGGGTTGGTTGAAATCTTTTTTAACAGTGAGGAGTCGCTGTTATGAAAACGATCGGTATTTGAAGTCTGAACAACAAAATTAACTTGCTTAATTTCCGGATTCTTTTGTTCCCACATTTTGTGGATTCGGTCAGAATAATGGGTAATAACCCAGTTTTTCATGAAAGTAGTCGGCACGCAGATGTTCATAACGCCATCGTTAAATGAACCTATACTTAACGGTCTGAGCCAACTGTCGTAATTGGTTTCACCAAATTCTGATTTGAGTTGGGTGCAAATCTGTCCCCATTGATCTTGAACAGAAAATTCATTGTTATTAATTGCTTCTTCAGCCATTGCTATCTTCCCAATCTTTAAAGTTAATCCAAATTTGTTATTTATCTTTATAATAACTAACCAGTAAAATTAAGCTACAGCATTTGCGCTTCAGAACTGAGTTCTTTTATTTTAACAGCGTTCTTCAGTCTTCTTAAAAAGTATCACTCAGTCTTCTTTTCAAACCGTTTGCAGAGTGGTAAAATTTTCGCCTTAGTTTGCGACATAAGCCCCATGTTTACAATCCTTGCAACATAAGCCACATGCTTATAATCTTCATACCTTAAGCTCTTGCTTATAACACTCGCAACATAAACTTATCTGCTGAAACAGTTGTGCGCTTTATTAATTTTGTAGTCAAACAATAATATTTTATCTTTAATATCTTTCGCCTAAGAGAGTTGAAGTTTTTATCTCTAAATCTTTTCAATCGCTGAAAAGGCTCTTTTAAGTCTTAACCTTCCCTCAAGCGATGAACAAGCAATCTCTCAAGCGATGAATTTAAGTCTTAACCTTCCCTCAAGCAATCTCTCAAGCGATGAAAAATACTAAACACGAAAAAACAATAAAAACAATAGAACATTTTACGAACATTGCAATTAATTTACTTGACAACGGGATTCTGCAGAGTCGGGCGGAATCTCTCGTTTTAACGCAAAAAGACACCAAACCGTAAGCCTAACTAAAGGCTGGTTTGATGTCTTTTGTAAAGCGATAAAAACTCTGATTACAGAGCTTTAATTTTTTGAGCTAAACGTGAAATAGTGCGAGAAGCGGTGTTTTTATGAAATACGCCTTTTTGAGCGGCGCGCATCATTTCGCTTTCAGCGATTCTCAAAGCTGATGAAGCTTCGTCTTTATTGCCGGCAGCAATTAATGCGTCAACTTTTTTAACAAAAGTTCTAACGCGGCTTCTTCTCATGCCGTTAATCATGCTGCGTTTATCGTTTCTTCTAATTCTCGTTTTTGCCGATTTATGATTGGCCATAATTTTATTCCTGTTTTAAAAAGTTAAATACAAAAAATACTCTGGTATGCTTTATAGCCGCTACTTTACTGCAAAGTCAACAACAATTTTTAAAAAAGAGTAAAAAAACCGTAATTTTGCGGGCTTTAAGGACGACCGGTTAATGTTACTCGCACAATAAGCGGCAGTTTTGAAGTTAAAGCAATGCTCAGTTCTTCATTGCCGCGAGTAAAGGTAAGTGATTCGGAGTCGCTTTGTTTAAGCTCCCAGCCAAGCTGCGGCAAGGTGCTTTCATAAAAACCGGCCACAAATGAAAATTTACCGAAATTTGATTGCAGATAAGCCTCCACCAAGCGAGTTTCCTCATTCCCGAATGAAAAGTTATCGGCCTGAATTTGCACCATTTTATCAGGAATCGGCACATCTTCCATGCCCTCAATAAAGGATGACAGCGCATTGGCGTTAACGCAAAATAACAGGTTGCAGACGATGGTAAAAATAAAAAGCTTTTTCATGGTATTAATCCTTATTTTTGCAAGGTTTCACAATAAAAGGTTGAGCGCCCGCCCAAAACAACTTTTTTAATGCCGCCGGTTTTGCTGATATCGCAAACGCACTCCGGGCAGCGCTGACCGGTTTTGTTATATACGCAATGTTGGTTTTGAAATTCGCCGGATGAACCGTCGGGCTTGCGGTAATCGCGCAAAGTGGAGCCTCCGGCCTTAATCGCTTTGCTTAAAACCTCGCGCACAGATTTAAGCAAGTTTTCGCACTCGTTAAGATTTAATGACTTAGCCTTTCGCAAAGGTAAAATTTTTGCCTTAAATAAGGCTTCCGATGCGTAAATATTGCCGATTCCGCAAATAATTTTTTGCTCTAATATTGCAACTTTAATCGGGGTAGAATGCGCTTGCAGCTGATTATACAAATATTGCGCGGTCAGGTTTTTATCAAACGGGTCGGGACCGATATTTTTTAAGGCGGAACACTCATTAAGCCGCGCCGATTCGCAATATGTTAAAAGCCCGAAACGCCGCGGATCGTTAAAAATCAGGCAGCCTTTATCGGTTTCAATAACCACATGGTCGTGCTTCTCAAGAGTCGTCGGCTTTTGCGGCAGAATTTTTATTTTTCCGCTCATGCCGAGATGCCAAACCAAGCTAAGCCCGTTGCTTAATTCAATTATAATATATTTGGCGATTCGCCTGCAATCCATAATGGTTGCGCCGGTGATTTTAGCGGCAAAGTCCGCCGGAATTTTTTCACGGAATTTATCGCATAATACAGCGGCGGCGATAATGTTTGCGCCGCCAACCGCTTTGCTTACGGCGTTTTTTACGGTTTCAACTTCAGGTAATTCAGGCATAAAAGCTCCTTAAATTTTAATTTTTTATATCATATCCCCGCGAAAATTATTTCGCAATGCTTAATTAATGTTGCGTATATTTATAAACAGGGGTATTAAGAACTTTATGCGTTACACAAAATTAAGAACCAGAAAATACTTTGCGCCGCAAAACGAAGGAAAAGAGCATAAGTGCGATTTTCCGGGGTGTACTGAAAAAGGCGAATACCGCGCTCCTAAAGATAAAAATCTTAAGGAGTATTACTGGTTTTGCCTAAAACATGTGCAAGAATATAACGCGCGTTGGAATTATTACGCCGATGATAACGGTGAAGAGGAAGAAAAACTCAAACGCCGTATGCACTTTGGCGGATTCGGTTCAAAGATTAAATATCAGTTCGGGTATGATTTTATTGATGAGCTTGGCATAGACGCCGACTTTGCCGATTCGTCATGGAAAAATAAAATTTATTTTAATGCCAAAGACCGCGAATATGCTGAAACCATGGAGCTTGATTTAGACGAGATAACTTTGGAGTCGCTTAAAAAGCAATATAAAAAACTGGTAAAAAAATATCACCCTGATGTTAACTCAGGAGATAAAACCTGTGAAGAGAAGTTTAAGCGTATTGCGGTTGCCTATAAAGAGCTTTCCGGCAAACTGAGCGGCAAATAATTTTACATTTCGCTCAAAGTTTTGACGTATTTTTTAATCAACTCAATACGTTTTTTGTAGTCGTCAAGTTTACCTTCAATAAACAGTTTTTGGTCGGGTCTGATTTTAATTACCCCGAATGAGCGATTAACCAAATCAACCAATTTATCAACGGCCTTAAACGAGTCGTTATGGAATGAAATTAAAATGCCTTTGGCTCCGGCGTCAATTTTCCCGATGTTGGCGGCATAGCACATCTGCTTAATTTCAATGGTGGTGAGTAGGTTTTCAACCTCTTGCGGAATGGGACCGAAGCGGTCAATCAGCTCTTCTTTCATATCTAAAATGTCGTCATTGGTTTTAAGCGCGCCGATTCGCTTATATAAACCCAAGCGCACGCCCAAATCTTTAACATAATTTTCCGGAATCATAATCGGAATACCGGTAACAATTTGCGGCGCCCAGTCATCGGCGGCAAATTGCGAACTTGCCGGATTGTCATTGGCGGCGGCTTTTTGGCGCATGATTTCTTCTTCAAGCATATGGTGATAAAGCGCGATTCCCACGTCTTTAATATGCCCTGATTGCTCAGTTCCGAGCACGTTGCCCGAGCCCCTTATATCCATATCATGGCTAGCAAGCGAAAATCCGGCGCCTAAGGTGTCAAGCGCCGATAAAATCATTAACCGCTTTTCCGCCACCGGTTTAAGTTTTTTCTGTGCCGGAACGGTAAAATAGCAATATCCGCGCACTTTTGAACGCCCGATTCGTCCGCGTAGTTGGTAAAGTTGCGCCAAGCCGAACATATCGGCGCGGTGGATAATCATGGTGTTTACGGTCGGCATATCAATGCCCGATTCTATAATTGTGGTGGAAAGCAGAAGATCGTATTTTCCGGCGGCAAAGTCGTTCATCACGTCTTCAAGCTCTTTAACCGGCATTTGTCCGTGCGCCACGGCAATTTTTATATCCGGCACCAGTTCATGCAAAGTGCGTTCCATTTCCGCAATATCTGAAACGCGCGGGCAGACAAAAAAGGTTTGCCCGCCTCTGAATTTTTCGCGGTAAATAGCCTCTTTAATCATCACCGAATCAAACGGCATAACAAAGGTGCGCGCAGCCAAGCGGTCAATCGGCGGAGTCGCAATAATGCTGAGCTGCTTAACGCCGGTTAATGAAAGCTGCAAAGTGCGCGGTATCGGAGTCGCGCTCAAAGTCAGCACATGCACGTCAGATTTTAAGGCTTTTAATTTTTCTTTGTGCGCCACGCCGAAATGCTGCTCCTCATCAATAATCAGCAGACCCAAATTACAGAATTTAACATTTTGCGAGAGCAGGGCGTGCGTGCCGATAACAATTTCCACCGAGCCGTTTTTCAGCCCGTCCAAAGTTTCGCGGGTTTCTTTGGGCGTAACCAAACGTGAAAGCATTTTTACCTTAACCGGAAAACCCGCCAAGCGCTGCTTAAAGTTTAAATAATGTTGGCGCGCCAGCAAAGTGGTCGGCACAATCAGCGCCACCTGAGCGCCCGACATTGCTACCGTAAACGCCGCTCGCAATGCTACCTCGGTTTTGCCAAACCCCACATCGCCGCACACTAATCTGTCCATCGGCATACCTGCGCTTAAATCTTTTAGCACATCGGTAATGGCGCGGTGTTGATCATCGGTTTCGTTATACGGAAACCGCGCGCAAAAGTCTTCATAAACGCCGGAGGGCGGGGCAAACACATCGGCGGTTTTAAGCTGTCGTTCGGCGGCAATTTTAATCAGTTTTTCGGCAATGTCTTTAATCTTTTCTTTAACGCGGGCTTTTTTAGCCTGCCATGCCAAACCGCCTAAGGTATCAAGCGTGATATTTTCATCATCGGAGCCGTAACGTGAGATAACGTCAATATTTTCAACCGGAACAAAAAGTTTGTCGTCATGGGCGTACAAAATTTTAATGCAGTCATGCGGAGCGCCGCCGGCGGTAATATTTTCAAGCCCCATAAAACGCCCGATGCCGTGCTCAATGTGCACCACCAGTTCGCCGACTGCAAGCGATGAAACGTCGGCGATAAAATCTTCCGCCGTAACTTTCTTTTTGGCTTTGCGGTTTTTGCGCTCGCCCAAAATATCCGCCTCGCTGATTATGCAAAATTCGCTGTTTTTAAAGCCGTGTTCCAGCTCTAAAACCGCGAGCGCGATTTTTTTGTGGCTTGCTTTGGCATAGGCGTCATTAAAATTTTCGGCAAAAGTTAAATCTTTAATGCCGTATTCGTTCATTAAGGTGTAAAGTCGTTCGCGCGAACCTTCCGAGTTGCAAAATATAATGCGCTTTAAGCGGCCGTTTTCGGTTAAATAATCTTTTAAATCCTGATAAACGGCGGCGGTGTTTACGTTTTTATTGTGTGCAAAATCACGCGCCGGCACGGTTTGCAAATTAATTACCGATTCGCTCTCCGGCATCGGCATCGCCGTCAACTTTACCGGATTTTTTTTGGCTATCAGAGCGGCAAACGCATCTGTATTTAAGTATAACGATTCCGGCTTAATCGGGCGGTAAATAGTTTCTTCCGCGGAGTTTTTAATTTTTAAGGCTTCAAGCCGCGCGGCGTAATAGTCAACAATGCTTTCTTCTTTGGCTTGCAGCGCGTCTTCATAATTGCGCCCTAAAACAATGCTTGCCGCGGGCAGATAATCAAACAAAGTCGGCAGCGGTTCGTCATAAAAATACGGCAGCCAGTTTTCCATACCCAAATATTTGCGCCCTGCAGAAATGGATTCGTAAATTTCGTCTTTTAAGCTGTCGGTTCCAAACGCCTCGCGATAAGCGGAGCGAAAATTTTTAATGGTGTTGGCGTCTAAAATAACCTCGTTTGCCACCCCGAAAGCGTATTTGTCTAAAGTGCCGGTGGTGCGCTGGTTAAGCGGATTAAAAGTGCGGATTTTTTCAATATCTTCATCAAACAAGTCAATACGCAGCGGCTGTTCGGCGCCGGTCGGAAAAATATCAATAATATCGCCGCGCACGGCAAATTCGCCCGCTTCCATAACCTGCTCAACTTTGGTGTATCCATTAATGGCGGCATAATGCATAAAGTCATTAAAAATCAGTTTGCCGCCGACTTTTAAAACCCGCCGCGAGTTCAAAAAAATCTTTTTGGGCGGAAGCTTTTGAATAGCGGCGCCAATGCTGGTGATGATGATTCGCGCTTGTTTAGGGTTAGGGTTTTGCGCAATTTCAGAAAGGGTTTCTAAACGCGCCGACAAAATGCTGACATTTGGCGAAACGCGGTCATACGGAACGGTATCCCATGCCGGAAAAGTCAAAATTGGCAAGTTAGGATTAACATACCGCAAAATTTCGGCGGTTTGCTCAAGTTCAACCCCGTTGCTGACAATGTATAAAATGTCATTTTTGGCGGTGGCTGCGGCTTCAGCCAGCAAAAATGCGTCATATCCGGCAACTGCTGATGAAAGCGTTTTTCCGCGCCAATTTTCTAAATTTTGTTTTTCCATAAGGGCATTATATAACCAAACTCCCTGCCTAACGCAACATAAATTTGCACGGAAAACAGCGGAAAATAGAATTTACCGCCACCATAAAATCCGCATGGCGCAGGCGTCGGTATCATTGCAGGTATCGCAAAGCCGCCCCATTTTGGCAACCGTTAAATCTTTTAAGCAGTCGTGATTTGCGGTGCAGTCAGAATCGCCGTAAACCCTTGATGTGTAACTATTTCCATCGCCTTTAGATGCAATAAAGTGGGTTTGCCATATTGCGGATTTCATTTCTTTGCTAAAGTTTAGTATGTTGACACAACTTTCACTGCTTTTGATGTCAGTTATCATTATTTTGAAAAAAGCCGAATGAGGAAGGCAGTCTGTACATTTTTCGCTGCCGATTTCCCATTCGTTTGCCATTGCGTCAATAATTTTTGAATCCTTAATCATTTCCGGCGGAATAATATTAAGTTTGGTTAAAATGTTTTGATAGTATGTGTAGACATTATTAGTGGGCGGTAAATCATCATTATTCCAGAGTTGATACATACCGCTGAATACGGAATTCAATTGTTCAGTCTGCTTGTTAAGCTTGTACTTCATCATTGCCTTGGAATATCCGGCAATCGCCCCGACGCTCAGCACCCCGATAATCGCAAGCACCCCAAGCATTTCCACCATACTTCTTCCAGATTGTGTATACATGAGCTAAAATCCTCTCAAAATTAACATTTTGAGAAGATTTTAGCTCGCGTTTTTTTTTGCAATATTTACGAGTCCCCGCTGTGTATAAGTTGCAGGCGGGGTTTGCAATAAATCTGAATATTATCTTTTATTTCTTCAAAATATAATATGTTCCTTTGGTTGATCCTTGTTTTTCTAAAATATTTTTCTTTACAAGGTTCTGAACATTTTTTTTGATAGTTTCATTGTTTTTATTTAACATGCCGGATAATTCTAAAACAGACCAATTTGATTTGGTGTCAAATAAATCAATTATGCTTTGTTCTGTTTTATTGTATCTTATTGTATCTGATGATTTTTTTATTTTATCTTCCAAATGACGTTTTTGTTTTTGCAGCGAGGTTACAAAAAAAGTCAACCAAGGCTCATAATTTACTTTATTGGTCCAAATAGTTTTTTGTGTTGCCCTTAAAGCCCTATAATATGAGTCTTTGCTTGCTTCAATAACTGATTCCATAGAAGCATAGGGCATGTAATTATAGCCGTTTTGAAGCAATAACATAGTTGTTAATGCTCTGGACATACGACCGTTGCCATCAGTAAACGGGTGTATTGATAAAAAGTGAACAATAAATACACCGATTGTTATTATTGGATGAAAATATCCATCGCTAAAATTTCTATTGGTCCAATCAATCAATTCTTGCATCAATCGTGGTGTGTCAAATGGGGTGGCCGTTTCAAAAATAGTGCCTATTTCATTACCGTTTGCGTCAAATGCCGCAACTCTGTTTGAATCTTTTTTATATTCTCCTCTGTGACGCTCATCTTTATCAGAATAATTTAATAAAATTTTATGAAGCTGTCTGATATAGTTTTCTGATAATGGAATATTTTGATAATTATCAAATATTGTGGCTAATAAATCAGCATAACCGGCAACTTCCTGCTCATCACGTGTTTTGAATGATTTTTTGCTGATATTATTAAATACTGTTTCAACATCGGTATCATTTAATTTATTGCCTTCAATACGATTTGAGGAGCCTATGGATTCAATGGTGGCGATTCTTTTCATGGTTTTTAATTGCTCGGGCGCAATTTTAATGCCGCCGCTGTTCCAAGACCCTTTAAAGGTATCAATTTCTGATATATTTCTCAGCATATCTGGGGTAATGATAATATCACTCATATTAGGCATATTTTATCCTTTCTAAATAAACTTACCTAAATATTACCGAATATTTACCGAATAATCAAGAAAAATTACCGAATAGCTTTAAGCCTATTATTTACGAGTCGGCACTGTGCATAAGTTGCAGGCGGGGTTTTGCAATAAAACATCTTGCTGATATTATAAAAGCAAGGAGAAATTTATGCGTCCGGAAATTTTAAATCCGCTGTTTGCCTCAACCGAAAACCTTAAAGGAGTCGGCGCGCGTTATTTTAAGCTGATTACAGGTTTATGCGGCGGTTCGCGGGTGGTTGATTTGTTGTGGCATTTGCCGGCAAGTTTAATTGACCGCACCTATGCCGCGCCGCTTAAATATGCGCAAAGCGGCAAAATTTGGACCGGAAAAGTAAAGGTTTTGGAGCATTCCGTCCCGCCCACTAAAAAGCAACCCTATAAAATTTTGGTAACTGACGGCACGGCCGATTTAATGCTCAATTTTTTCAAATATTATCCCGATTCGCTGCAAAAAAGTCTGCCGGTTGGGGCTGAAAAAGCCATCAGCGGAAAGCTTGACTTTTTTAACGGGCATTTACAGATGAACCACCCCGATTATATTCTGCCACCCGATTCGCTTGATAGATTGCAAGGGATTGAGCCGGTTTATCCGTTATGCGCGGGCGTTAGCAATAAAATGATGTTAAAGCTTGCCGCGGAGGTTTTGCAGCGCGTACCTGTGCTGCCGGAATGGCAAGACGCCAATTTTTTGGCGCGTGAAAATTTTGCGGATTTTAAAACCGCTTTGCTTGCCGCTCATCACCCGCAAAAGCTCTCTGACCTGGAAAACTCCGCGCCCCCGCGGCGCCGCCTTGCGTATGACGAGCTTTTAGCCAATCAGCTGACTTTGGCGATTGCGCGTGAGCGGGTTAAAAAACAAGCCGGACGCGCGGTTCAAGGCAATGGCTTGTTGCGGCAAAAGCTATTGCAAAATTTGGGTTTTGAATTAACCGGCGCGCAAGCCCGCGTTATTGCTGAAATTAACGCCGATCAGGCCGCGCCTTATCAAATGCTGCGCTTGCTTCAGGGCGATGTCGGCAGCGGCAAAACCGTGGTGGCGTTTATGACTATGCTTAACGCGGTGGAATGCGGCATGCAGGCGGCGATTATGGCGCCGACTGAAATTTTGGCCAAACAGCACCTTGAAACTATGGCGCGGTGGGCTGAGATTGTGGGGATTCGCGCGGAATTATTAACCGGCAAAATAACCGGAAAAAAACGGCAGGCAATATTAGCGGACTTAGCCTCCGGCAATATAAATATTTTAATCGGCACCCACGCGCTGTTTACTGAAGATGTAACTTTTAAAGATTTAGCCTGCGTGGTGGTGGACGAGCAACACCGTTTTGGCGTAAATCAGCGTTTAAGTCTTTCCGCCAAGGGGTATCGCCCTGATGTTTTGGTTATGACTGCCACCCCGATTCCCCGCACGTTGGTTTTAACGCAATACGGCGATATGGAATATTCTAAAATAGACGAGGCTCCCAAAGGACGCAAACCGGTTGACACCCGCGTGGTGCCGCTAAGCAAAATTGCCGATGTTACCGCCGGATTGCAGCGCAAAATTGCCGCCGGATGTCGGGCTTATTGGGTTTGCCCGCTGGTGGAAGAATCTGAAAAAACTGATTTAGCCGCCGCTGAAGAGCGCTTTGCCTCTTTGCAAAAAATATTTGGCGATAAGGTTGGCTTAGTGCACGGCAAAATGAAAGAAAAGGAAAAAGACGCGGTTATGGAGCAGTTCAAAACCGGTAAAATCAGTTTGCTGGTTGCTACCACCGTAATTGAGGTTGGGGTTAATGTGCCGGAAGCCACGCTCATGATAATAGAGCAGGCGGAACGATTCGGCTTGGCGCAGCTGCACCAATTGCGCGGGCGCATTAAGCGCGGTTTTGAAGCCTCAACCTGTATTTTGATGTACGGCTATCCGTTAAGCGAAACTTCGCGCGAGCGCTTAAATATCATGAAGCAGAGCGAAGACGGTTTTTTAATTGCCGAAAAAGATTTAGAGCTGCGCGGCGGCGGCGAGGTTTTAGGCACCCGCCAATCCGGCTTTAATGAGTTTAAGCTTGCTGATATGAGCGCTGATAAAGACCTGCTTTACACCGCGCACAAAGACGCCGCTCTGGTTTTACAAAACGATGTTAATTTAACCTCTCCCCGCGGACAGGCTCTCAGAATATTGCTCTATTTATTTGACCAAGACAAAGCCGTCAAAACCTACCTCGCCGGTTAATTACACTTAAAAAATTAATTCGTCTAACAAAAAAGCTGTTTTTTTTTTGCAATATTTACGAGTCCGTGCTGTGCATAAGTTGTATTTAAATCCGCATTTTAAAATTCCCCTCTATGGAGGGGTGCCGAAGGCGGGGTGGTCACAAACCTATTTAACAACATAATAAACGTTTGTTTTTGTTATGAAATCAGTAACACAAACAACATACAAGTCTAATTTTCTTCCTCGTATTTTCACCAGCCCGTCGGCTAACGCCGCCACCCCTCCTCAGGATGGGAATTTTTTATAACGCATATAAGAAAACGAGCCATAAAATTATTTATGGCTCGCAATTGTGTAAAGTTAGTGATTAACCATATCTTCGTTGGCAATCTTTAACACATTCATCATAACCCATACAATCCTCTTCATTATCATACATTTTGCATTTATCTTTACATACTTCAATGCAATCGCCAAGTGGATCATCGCTTCCGCTACCGCCACCGCTACCGCTACCGCCACCGCTATCGTCTGAACAATCAAAACAATCCATTATCTGATTATTGTCACCATAAACAGGAATTATGTCACAGCTCGGACCGGAATCTTTATATTCTACAAGACCAGCAGCTTGACAGTCTCGGAAACCTCTGCATTGACCGCAGACTATGTCACCGGAATAACCCGCAGAACCACCATAACCAGCATGTCGGCCAACGCCATATATTTTGTCACAATCTTTTGCTGAGGTGATTGTGGTTGAAGATCCTTCGGGGCAAGTTTTCTCTTCACATTTATTACAAGTAACAGAAGAGCCGTCAGTTGCCGTAACTTTTGAGGACGCAAGCTTCCAACCTTTAGTACCGATAGTTCCATTACCGCAGTTTTTAGCAGAAGTCAAGCCATGTAAATAGCCGGTTTCACATCTAAAGCTTGAGGCGCAGAGGGTTAAACTTTCATCGTTATCGCAGGGGACAATGGCATTGCACCATTCAATTTTATCAGTATCAGTAAAGCCCTCGCATGAACTGCCGCTCGGCACACATTTTTTATAAGCGCTGTTAAACGGGCAGTAAAGCCAACTGCCGTTACAGCTTTGAATATTATTTGAATAGCCTAACTCAGCACAACTCGGAATATTTTGGCAGTCAACCGCCAAAGCATTATGAATGCCTAAGGTTGCCATTAAAAATAGGGTGCCTAAAAATATTTTGGTAAAACGCATAATCTTTACTCCTGTTTAATAAACTTTATTTTAACCTTCTGGAATACATTTAATCTTATCATGATTAGCCGGACAAGCCAGATAGTTGCTACAATCACCTTTACTGTCAGTATACCCGAGGAGTGAACAATCGTTTTCATCGGTTACAAGCCGCCATAACTGCCCCTTCCAACAGGTGTTTGGATTGTATTGCCCCGGACCACAATCTTTACAGTCAAAACACTTCAGCCCGTGATATTTAACCTCATCACAGGTATAACCATCTGATGGATTTTCTTCATAACGACCATCTGCACAAGTGTATTGTTTGCACCACTTATATGAGCTGTCAAACGGGCATATAATTGCCCCCTCGTTGCATACAATATCTTTTTTATACCCTAAAGCGGCGCAAGTAAAAGGATCCGTACATGACATTCCGCATGCCGCCTGCGCGTCAGCCACAGGCAACAACATGGCAAAAAGGACTAAAATCACTGACATAAACATGCACAATCTCCTCCAACTATCCTTATTTTTTAAGTTTACCTTATTTTTTTTATATTTGCAACTGAAAATAAACAGATTGCATCAGTTTTTATTATCAGCCTCTAAAATATACTCGCGTTTAAAGCGGGTGTTTTTGCCTAAAGCGGAAATAATTTCATAAGCTATGGTGCCTCCGTCGCGCCCCATATCGTCCGCGGTGTAAAACTCGCCGATAAGATAAGCGCTGTCGCCAACCTGCAAATTTTTAACATTGGTAACGTCGCAAATAACATTATCCATTGAAACCCGCCCGATAATGCGGGCTTCGTTTAAGTTTTTGCCGTTCTTAAAAAACACTTTGCCCACATTTGAAAGCGAGCGCGGCAGCCCGTCGCCGTACCCGATTGAAACAATCGCGATTTTGCGCTTGGTACTGGCGCGGTAAGTGGCGGAATAGCCCACAAACTGCCCCGCCGGAAGCTCCGTAATTTGCAAAACCGGCGCGGTGACTGTCACCACGTTTTGCATTTGGTTCTCACGGTACGGAGCAGTGTTAATGCCATACATCGCCGCGCCCAAACGCACCATGTTTTGCTTAAATTCGCCGCCTAAAAACACTCCGTCTGAGGCTGATAATGAGGCGGGCAGCTGCGGAAAGTATTTTTCTTTAATCCGCTTAAAATGCGCCAGTTGATAAGCGTTCATAAAATGGTCTTTTTCATCGCCGCAGGCAAGGTGCGACATCACCATATTAAATTCAGATTTATCTTGCTCGCTTAGCTTTTCTAAATCCGCTTCTCTAAAGCCGAGGCGGTTTAAGCCGGTTTCAACCTGAATAACCGCTTTGCGCGTATCAGGGCGGTTTTGCTGCCAAAACTTAAACATCTCCGGCGCGCTGATAACCGGTATTAACTGCGGATATTTTCTAAATTCCGCCAAGCTGTCTTCCCCGATTCCCTGCAAAACATAAATATTTGCTTGCGGTGCCAATGGAGCGATTTTTGCTCCCTCAACCGCGTGCGCCACAAAAAAAATGCGGCAGTTTACTTTTTTATATAACAGCGGAACAATCTTTTCCGCGCCCAAGCCGTACGCGTCGTCTTTAACCACGGCGGCGCAAACCGCCGGCGCGGCAATTTTTTGTAAAGTCTGATAATTTTTTAATAAATTATCTAAATTTATTTTCAAAACCGGTCTGGTTAAAATGCTCATGTTTTATCCTTTAATAAAAATCAGCGGCAGCGCTAACGCCAATGCGGTTAACCCGAATACAAGCTGATTGAGCCAGCTCTGCTCTTTGTATTTTATGGCTGAAATAACCATAACCGTCGGCGCGGCAAGCCGCATAAACACTGCCACAAATGAAACCGGCAGCAGATTAATTGATGAATATATAATCAAAAATTCTGAAACCACATAAAACACACCGGCAACCGCCAAATTTTTATCGCGGAAAATATTTTTAAAATCTTGCTTTGAAATTCCGTGCAAAAGCGCGGCGCCGAACATTACCACCGATGAAAACAGCAAATGCGGATACCAACCGATTCGCGGAATGGCCAAGTGGTCGGTAACGCTGAATGTTGCGGCAAACAAAACTATCAGCCAAAATGAAATCTGCCCCTTAACTGACAAGCGGCGGGCATCGCCTTTGAGCATAAACAAAATACCCAACACGCCAAAGCCGCAAATGCAAACGAGCTGAAAGATTTTTAGTCCTTCTTGAAAAAACATATTGTTGGCAAGCGAGCCCAAAGCCAAAGCGATAAACCCGAAAAACACCGATGATGAAGTGCTTTCTTTGTTTACAATCTGTTGTAATTTAATCAGCCACCACAACAGCAAGCCCTTAACCACGCTGAGCAGCAAATAAGGCGAGGTGATTGTTTGCTCAAAACTGCCGGTCAGCAAGTGCCCGAATATCGGAAAGGTTATTATCAGCCCGAGTACCAGCCATGTGCTGGTGAATGCGGCTGACATTTCCGCCGGAAACAGCTTTGCCGCCGGTTTGTATAAAAACGGACGGATAATCATTGAAGCCATAATGAGTAAACCGATAAAAATTTGCAAAGTAGTCATAGTTCAAGTCCTGTATAAATTTATTTTAGTGTAATTTTCCGATTCTGTTGGCAATATCGTCGGCAACCTGCGCCAACAACCGGCTTTGCGCCTGAACATAAGATCCGTAATTTTTGCCGACCTTATCAGTTAAGCTAAAGTTTTGCTCCGTTAGCAGTTTGCCTCTTGTATTCACAATCTGCCAACTGCCTTGCAAATAAGCGTTTTCATTAAGCCAACCGCCAAATTTTTCAATCGTCAGCTTAACAATAAATTTAGGCTTGTTGCCAAAGGCAAGCGGTTTAATATCAGCGTTCGGCAAAGCGCTTTGCAGGTTGTCAATCAGGCGGTTTTGTAACATGGTTCCAAAATCAGCCGCCCAACGGTCAAACTCCGCTATTTTAATTTCCGGATTATCCGGTTGTTGCAGCACAATTTGCGGACGATCAAGATATTGCGGAAAGTTTATGTCTTGCACCGCAATATTAATCTTTTTATCTGAAACTACCGTCGGATTTTTGGCGTTTTCTAACATATAAAAGCGGCTGTCGGGAGTTGCGAAAAAACAACCGGTAAAAAGCGGCAGCATGCCGATAAGCGCAAAAATTTTTTTCATATTTTACTCCTTTTTGCCTTTTAGAATTGCGTCAGGGTGGCGCTCCAAATAATCGCTCAGGTTTTTAATTGATTTAGCCGCCGCGCTCACATCTTTCAAGGTGCGGTCAAGCTGATTAAGCGTCTGTTCGGTTTGCGGCAACGAATTATCGGTAAAATTATTTAACTTTTTACCTAATTCGGCAAACTGCGGCAGAATAATCGGCAGCTGCGTTTCCATCTCTGACAAAATGTTATCGGAGCGCGCCACAATTTGCTTTAACGGCAAATCCTGCAAATCTTTTGAAAGCCCGCCTAACGCTGAAAGCGTGGTCGGAATTTCAAAAATATGCTCTCCGTCAGGCTCTTGCCGTAAAGTAATCGGCGTGTCCGGCATCATTAAAAGCTCAATCATCAACTGTCCGGTGAGCAGGTTTTGCGTAGTTAAACGTGCGCGCAAACCTTTTTGTATCAGCACATGCAAAACGTCGCGCCTGCTCATTTTGCGCCGCGCTCCCATGGAGCCGATATCGCCGTCTTCTGAAAAGCGTACATATACCGGAATGCTGAACTCCAAAGTTTTAGGGTCGGTAATAATTTCAATATTAACCACTTTGCCGACTTGCACCCCCTCATATACCACCGGCGAGCCGACGGTTAAGCCTTTAATGGATTCGGAAAAATACATAATTGCCAAATTGCGCCGGTCGGTAACAATTTTATCCGCCACATTTTTTAAGACGATTAACGCCATAATCGCAAAGCCTAAAATTACAAAAATGGCGATTCGTTTTTTATTTGGTTCTTTTTTCATCGTTGTTACCTCTGGTTAAAAAGTTTAAAACAGTTTGGTTCGGCGGGTTTTTAAGCAGCTCATGCGGGTTGCCGTGCGCGGTAATGCTTTTGCTTGCCGCGTCAATAAAAATAGAGTTGGTGCCGATGGCAAAGATAGAGTCAAGCTCGTGCGTAACCACCACTAAGGTTGTGCCCAAATTTTGGTTAATATCTTTCATTAAATTATCAAGGCGGGCAGAACTTACGGGGTCTAAACCGGCGGAAGGCTCGTCAAAATACACAATTTCAGGGTCAAGCGCCAAGGCTCTTGCCAAACCGGCGCGCTTTTTCATACCGCCGCTGATTTCCGCCGGATAATAATCATTATAACCGGCAAGCCCGACTAAAGCTAATTTCAAATTAACCAACTCGTCTATCACGTCAGGCGGATAATCGCTGTATTTTTGCAAGGGCAGAGCAATGTTTTCAGCCAGCGTCATTGATGAGAACAGCCCGCCGCTTTGATATAAAATGCCGATTTTTTTCATAATTTTAAGCTGTTCCGCCTCATCGGCTTCAGGGTAGTTTACGCCGTTTACCAAAAATGTTCCTCCGGCAGGCGGCATTAATCCGGTTAAAACCCTGAGCAAACTGCTTTTGCCGCAGCCCGAACCGCCCATGATGATAAAAATATCGTTTTCTTTCACGGTAAAGCTGGCTTGCCCGATAATCACTTTTTCACCGTAGGCAACTTTTAAGTTTTTAGCGATGATTTTATCGTTGCTCATACGCCGAGCCTTTCAAAAATAAAGGTGATAATGCCGGTGGCGATAATCATCCACACAATAGACGATACCACGGCTTTAGTTGTTGCAACACCCACTCCGTCGGCATTGCGTCCGCTGTTAATTCCGTAATAACAGCCGCATAAAGCGATAATAAAGCCAAACACAAAGCCATGAAAAATTCCCACCCCGAAGTTGGTCATGTTCCATGCCATCCAGGAGTATTTCCAATATTCGCTTGCCGGAATCCCGAGCAGCAACACTCCGACCGAGGCGCCGCCGAGCATGCCGGCAAAATCAGCTAGCATGGTAAGCAGCGGCATAACCAATACCAGAGCGGCAAGCCGCGGCAAAACTAAAAATTCCGTAATCGGAATACCCATGGTTTTTAAGGCGTCAATTTCCTCATTGACCTGCATGGTGCCTAACGTTGCCGCAAATGAAGCTCCGGTGCGCCCGGCCATGATGATTCCGACCATAATCGCGCCCATGATGCGTATCATGCCGATGGTAACCAAACTTGCCACATACACCTGCGCGCCAAAGGTTTTTAATTGCAGCGCGCCGACAAATGCCAAAATCAGCCCAACCATAAAGCTGATAAGCGTAACAATGCTCAGCGCTTTGGGTCCGCAGTCTTCCAGCGCAAACAAAAAATCAACATAGCGGGTAACGGTTTTGCCGGTAATAAATTTTCGTAAGGCGGCTAAGTTTTCTAAAGTGAATTTTAGACCTTTGTTAAATATACGGTATAAATTTATACATCTGCCGCCGAAACGTTCTAAAAAACTTTCTTGGATAGTGGTTTGGCTGTCATGATTCGGCGCCACCGCTAAGGCAAGCTCCAACATGCGGTTAAGCCCGTCCGGAATATTAGCCGCAGTAAATTTAATTTTGCGCTTGGCGGCAATTTGTTTTAGCTCAAACAAAATCACAAGCAGCGATGAATCCCATTTGCCGAGCTTTTCTGAGGTTAGGTTAATGGCGTTAATTTCAGCCGATTCGGCAAGGCTTAACAGTTGCTGATTATCCTTAAACTCAACAAAATCGCCTGACGCTGAAATGTTCAGGCTGTGATTGTTTATGTTAAAATTAAGCGTTGCTTCCATCTTTCCCTCATATATCTAAAGCATAATAAAACAAATAATCGCAATGTCAAAGAAAAACAAGTTTTTTAAGGTTGGTAAAGCGCATAAAAAAGGCTCGCGGCAGGCGCCGTGAGCCTTAAATAGCAGTAGGCAAATTTTATAAGTCGGCAATAACCGCCATGCTGATAATTTCATCAGGGTTTATCACCATGCCGTTCATACCTTCGCCGCGTTTAATGGCGTCAACATATTCCATGCCGGAAGTAACTTCGCCCCAAACGGTGTATTGACCGTTAAGCCACGGGCAGTCGGCAAAGCAAATAAAAAATTGGCTGTCGGCTGAATCCGGATTCATTGCTCTTGCCATTGAAACGGTTCCGCGTTTGTGCGGTTTGCGGTTAAATTCGGCTTTCAGTTTTTGACCGCTGCCGCCGGTTCCGGTGCCGAGCGGGCAGCCGGTTTGCGCCATAAAGCCGTCAATAACGCGGTGGAATTTTAAGCCGTTGTAAAAGCCTTTGCGCACAAGCTCTTTAATGCGCTTAACATGGTTCGGAGCCTCGTCCGGATACATTTCAATAACTACATCGCCGTTTTTAAGCTTTAAAACCAAAGCGTTTTCAGCGTCTTTGACCTGATACGAATGTTTAATTTTTTTAGAGCGGGTTGCGCTGACGCCAAGCTGCTTTTTTTCTTCCGCCGCTAAATTTTTGGTTTCAGACTTGCCCAAATTTTTAGTTTCAGATTTTTTAAGTAATTCTGCCATCATAAAATCCTTTCAATATAAATTTTTCTGTTTTTTATGTAGGTTTTTATTTTGCCTGATTCAAGATAAAGTCAACTCTTTCTTCCGCGGTTAGGTTTTGCGGATAAGTTTTATCAATTTTTTTAATGGCGTTGATTAAGCCGTTGCCGTTGGCAATTTGAATCGCAAGTCCCGGACGCGCGTTCAGCTCTAACATCATCGGACCGCTGTTTTCATCCATAACAATATCGGCGCCTAAATATCCCAAGCCTGTCATCTCGTATGATTTTGCTCCAATAAGCAAATGCTCGCGCCAGTTTGGCACCACCAGAGTTTTTAAGTCTGCTCCGGTATCGGGGTGAGTGGTAATCGGCACATTGTGCATAACCGCGTTTAAGGTTTTGCCGGTTTTAATATCCAGCCCCACGCCGACCGCGCCCTGATGCAAATTGGCTCTTCCGCCCGATTCGGCGGTGGCAAGCCTCATCATAGACATTGCCGGATACCCTTTGTAAACAATAATCCGCACATCGGGCACGCCCTGATAGCTAAAGTTTTTAAACATATTGCTAAAGTGCACCATCTCTTCAATTAAAGCCACGTCATATTGTCCGCCCAAGCTGAACAATCCGCTTAACGTGTTGGAAATGTGCTTATAAACGTCTTGAAAAGTTAAAACTTTGCCGGAAGTGGTAATAAATTTGCCGTCGCTCCATTGCTTAATCACCAAAACGCCTTTGCCACCGCTGCCGTGCGCCGGTTTAATCACAAATTGCGGGTGTCCGGCAATTATGTTTACAAAATCTTTGACCTGATGCTGATACTCTAACACTCCGATTAACTTCGGAGTATTAATTCCGGCTTCAGCCGCCAATTTTTTGGTTTGCACTTTGTCATCAACCAGCGGATAAAGGCGGCGATTGTTGTTTTGCGCAATAATTTTGTAATTGCGCGCGTTCATGCCTAAAACTCCGTTGGCTTTAAGCTCTGAGGGCAGGCAGAATCTTTTTAACCACTGCAGCATTTATTGCCTCTTAACCAAAGGTGAAAAACGTTTGAGCTCGGTTAGGCGGTATCCGGTGTAAGTGCCGAGCAGCATTACGGTAAATAAAATCACCAAATTAATTTCATCAAAAGCAAATGTGATGTGGCGGATATATTCGTTGCTGATAACCGCATAAGTAACCACGGCGGTAATCATACTGTATACAATTTCAGAAATGGCGTTGCCGGCTCCTTCTTCTTCCCATGTAATGGAAACTCGTTCAATAATCCACGCGGTAATAATTATCGGGAAGAACACTGCCGATGAGGCAATATCCCAATTTAAGCGATAACCGGTAATGGTCATAAACTGCATAATTAAAATCACAAAAATCACCACTGATGAAATACGCGGCACTAACAGCAAATTGAGCTTTGATAACAGCGCGCGCAACAGCAATCCGATAACAATAATGATTGAAAAGCAAACCAACCCCGCCCAAAATCCGGTTTTAACCAATGACATAGCAATCAGCATCGGGGTAAAGGTTCCCATTGTTTTAATGCCGACCACATTGCGCATTAATACCACAATTAAAATACCGAGCGGAAAAACCATCAGCCATTTTAAAGCGTTTTGCTCTAAAAGCGGCAGACTGTATATAGATAGGTCAAACATTTTGGTATATTTGCTGAGCTTAGCCCGATGTCCGGCTAAGTTAAATGACGAGGTAACCGATTTTAACACTGAAAACCGCACTTTTGAACTTTCACCGCCGCTGACGTCAAGCAATGAGGTTCCGCCGCGCTGAAAAATAATAAAGTTTTTCGGCAGCCCGGCTTTGGCGGTGGTTAAGTCGTATAAACGCCATTTTTGTCCGTCATAAGCTTCCAAAATTAAATCAGCGGACGACGCCTGCTTGCCTTCTTCAAGCTTAACGCCTGCGGCAAGCCGCGCTGAAACATCTTTCAGCGCCAGCAAATCTATTATCATTTCCGCGCGCTGTTTTTTAGTAACTTTTACCGGCAAAAACGCGCTGACGGTCGGGTTTAAGGGTTCTTCATTAAAAATAGTAATAATTTTTTGCGGCCATGAACCTTCAATCTTTTCCGCCTCATGCAAAATATCATCGGCCATTTGCGCCTGTTGCTCGTCATAAAGCGGCTTAACCGGAGCAGGCACTTTGTCTTCCGTAATTTTACCCCGACCGGCTTCGTTATCATATACGGTCAGCCGATAATACAAATTCTGCTTTTTGGTTTTGGGCGCTGAGGTAAATTCCATACGGTTTGTTTTTGTATTTTTATTAATTTCGTAACCTTTGGCGGCGGCGTCTTCGTTCAAAATTTTAAATTCTTTAGCGGCGTCAGGCACGGCAAGCGAAACTTTAATCGGCGCGCCGGTCGGCTTAAATGAAATATGCGCATCAATGTTCCAAACACTGGCAGTCCGATTCGGTTGCAGGTCAAATCCCCAGTATATAATTTTGTAGTAAGCGCTGAATGCCGTAAATACCACTGACAGCACCAGCAAAAAGGTTAAAACTTTGCGAACGGTAAACAATTTGGTCATAATAAAACCCTTGTTAGTTATTTTAAGGTGTGAGAAAGCGAGGTATCAACAATAGCGCGACCGCTTAAAATATTGCGTCCGATTAAAACCTGATATTCAAATTTTTCGCGCTTGGCAAGCGTAAATTCGCTTACGAATTTTTCGCCGCCGAAACTGACCGGCATCAAAACTTTTAAGCGGACTTCTTTGTCATCAATGCGCTTGATTTTAATACTTTTAATCACCGGCTTTTCAAAGGTGTAAACTTCGCCCGAGCGGCGATTTTTTACCGTAAACGAAACCCATTTTTCACCATCGCGTTCAAATTCATTCATCTCGTCAACATCAAGCGATGAAGTGGTGGCGCCGGTGTCAATTCTGGCATCAAAGGCTGATTTCATCGGCAAAAGATAAATCGGTTCCACTGCGCCGATAATGTTTAAGGGCATTTTTTTTACCTCGGTTGTTTTTTGAGCATTTGGTACAATCGCCGGTACAATCGCCGGTTTGTTGGCATTTTGGCAGCCGGCTAAAATAAGCAGAACGCCGGCAATTTTTATTAAAGTTTTCATCTACAAGTCCCGTTATCTGAAATTCATATTCGTTTTAAGCGCATTTACAATCATTTGTAAAGCAAAAAATATTTAATTTTAGCTTAAACTGAACGTAAAAATGATTGCTTTTTTAGCGGAAAAATGTTATATTATGTCTAAATAAGGGATTCTGTCATAAAAATGGAGGTTAAAATGGCAGACGCAACTGAACGCAAATCGTTGTTAGAGCGTATCAAAAAGATGCAAAAGCAAGCGGCTGAAAAAAATCGCACTGTTCGTAAAGCCAAACGCAAGCCTGTTTCCGATAAAATGAGGAGCGGTTTGCAAAGCTTGATGCGTTCCCTTAAAATAAGCGCGGTTGCAGGTGTTTCATTAACGGCGGTAGCCACTCCTCTTCAACCCACAACTTTGGCGGCAAATCCTAATCAATCGGCTGATATGGCTAAGGTTTTGCGTCAAAAAAGCATTGAAGGTATGGTCAGCCAAAAAACGCAAGAAGTTCAGCAAGAAATTATGCAAAGCGTTGATAATTTGCAACAAGAGGTTATTACCGCCAAGCGTACCGGCAAGCGCTATCAAAAAGTTAAATCCATTTTTGACGCGGTATATCCTAAAGGCGGTTTAAGCGGTGATTTTAACTACTGCGTTGCCGGAGCTATGTATGCCCACCAGCGTTGCAACGATGAAATTTTAACCGGAATTTTGCCGGATGCCGACAAAACGGCTAAAGAGTATGGTTTCAGCAGTCACCCGAGTGTTTCCTGCCCGTACATGCGCAGTTATTTTAAGCAGACCTTAGGTGAAAATTATGCCGAAAAGAATGATAAAAACTTCAAAGATGTATTGAACAACTTGGAAGCCGGTGATATTATCACCATATCGTCGTCACAAAACACTTCTACCGGTGAACATTGCGTTACCTGCGCCGGTAAGGTTGAAGACGACAAAATCAGTGTTAAAAGCCTCAACGGTGAAAGTGATTACGAGGTTCCGGTCAGCCGGATTCGCGGCGCCGCTTGTATCATGAAGCAATACCGTGAGGTTTTAACCCAAAAGCTTGAGAATAACATTGATCGTTATGCCGAGCAGGGTATTAGGGGAGGAGCAACCATTAAGCTCACTGAGATTGAAGGGGCGCAAGCAGTTAAAGACACTGCCCGTGTCAGCACTCCTACGCATTTAAATTTGGCAATGGCTCAGCAAATGCAACAAGCCAAAAGCCGCAACGGATAAACGTTGCTTTTTATCTTGAAAATCCCCTTGGGTAACACTCAAGGGGATTTTTTTGTTACAGCATTAATGTAAAGCGCAAACCGACGGCGGTGGCGTAATCTGATTTTTGGTTTAGCGCCGGATTTACGTAAAATTGCACATCAGGCGTAATGGTGAGCCGGTTGGCAAATCCCCATGCCCAATATGCCTCAAAAACTTGTTCCGCATCGTGTGCTAAAGGCTCGCCGACTGCGGTTTCATTAATTTTGTTATAAGCGTAACCAAGCCCTATTTGGTCTAAGCTGTTCCGGTTAAGCGGGTTAAGCCAAACCACGCCCGCCGCCCATGATTGCTCAATGGTGTCAATATGTCCGGAAACGCCGTTGACGCGGGCGAACACATTCCATTTTTCACCAATATTTTGCGATAAGTTGATTGACCAGCCGTTAGTGGTTTGCGGCTGCAATTTAACTGCCGGTTGATTATAAAGCAAAACTGAAAATTCCGCGTCGCCGAGCTTATTGGTCGGGGCATATTGCGCTTGCGCAAAAGTGGCAAAGTGCTTGTCGTGAATTTTGTTAAAGCGCACGCTCACCGCATTCGGGTTAGAGGCGTCTTGCGCGCCGATGGCAAAACTCCAATCGCCTTTCGGGGCAATTTGCGCAAACACGCCGACCCCGGCGGTAGAATAAGTTGACGATGCGTTTTGTGACAAGGCATAGTTTATAAAGTTTATCTGTTGGTTGGAGTTGTATGGCGAGCCGTCAAAATTTGAAATCGGAAATTGACCGGCGTTTAAGGTCAGCCAGTCCATTTTGCCGCCAAGCTGCCACGAATAATAAAATTCCGTAAACTCGTTGTCGTCATCGTCATAATCATTAATGGCGTTGACCACGCCCATGCGGCTGCCAACGTCTTCAGCATTATGGTTGCCGTAACGCACAATGTTATACGCCATATTGAGCGAGCCGGTACCGTATTCGTTTTTAAAGTTAGTCCAAGTTAAATACGGGTAAATATACGCCTGAACGGAATTATACTTTCCGCTTGGCGCCCCGCGCTGCCCCATAACCGAAATATCAACCCCGTAGTCTATTCCGTAGTTTTTATTGAGCCAATACTTAAATAACGAGTAATCCGAGTTAAGGCTTTTGGCGTTGGCTTCCGCGCAGAACAAAGCCGCGGTTAAGGCGAGTATTGCTGTTTTTTTCATGAGTGTATCCTTTGCATAAAATTAAATATGCCAACGATATAATCTTTGTTACGCTAAAAAAAAGAGGCGCTCAAAATATTGCAAAGCTAAATAAAAAATCTTGCGGGTGCGCCGATTATCGTATATGGTGCAAATAAACAGGCTGATAAAGGATTTAAAAATATGATTGCAAAATTACGCGGCATTGCCGACAGTATTTATGAAGACAGCTGCATTATTGATGTAAACGGCGTTGGTTATTTGGTGTCGGCGTCGTCTAAAACTTTAGCGCGCTTAACTAAAGGCGCTGAAGTATCGCTGCTGATTGAAACGATTGTGCGCGAAGACAGCATTTCATTGTTCGGTTTTTATGACGCGTGGGAAAAAGAGTGGTTTAATACCTTAACCAAAGTGCAAGGAGTCGGCGCTAAAGTATGTTTAAGCATTTTATCGGCATTATCGCCGGCGCAGTTAGCGCAAGCGGTATCGGCGCAAGATAAAAGCTCATTTTTGCGTGCTTCCGGCGTTGGTCCTAAATTGGCGGCGCGGCTTGTTACCGAGCTTAAAGATAAAATTGTTACTGTTCCGGCAGGCGATGTAACTTTGGTTGATGTCAGCGGAGAAGAGGTTGCGCCTGCGCCAATTGCCGCTCCGGCTGATGACACGGCGGAAGATGTTATTTCGGCTTTAATTAACTTGGGCTATCAGCGTTTAGAGGCTTATAAAGTCGTTTCTAAAATTTATGCCGACAACGCCGATAAGCCGGTTTCCGAGCTCATCAGATTAGCGTTAAAAGAATTTGCCCGAAAGGATTTTTAAGCCATGGAAAAAGAAAGATTAGTCAGTCCCAAACCGCAGCCGGAAGATGAAAAGAGCAATATTAACGCTCCTGTCAATACTCGTCCGGAGCACTTGTCTGATTTTGTCGGGCAAACGGCGGTTTGCAACAACTTAAAAGTTTTTATTGAGGCGGCCAAGCAGCGCCATGAAGCGCTTGACCACGTTTTGCTCTTTGGACCTCCGGGGCTTGGCAAAACCACTTTGGCTTCAATTATTGCCAAAGAGTTAGGCGTTGGGTTCAGAGCCACTTCCGCCCCGATGATTACCAAATCGGGCGATTTAGCGGCAATTTTAACTAATCTTGAACCGAATGACGTGCTGTTTATTGATGAAATTCACCGCCTTAATCCGGCAATTGAAGAAGTTTTGTATTCGGCGATGGAAGATTTTCAGCTTGATTTAATTATCGGCGAAGGTCCTTCCGCCCGCTCTGTTCGTATAGACCTGCAGCCTTTTACTTTGGTTGGTGCCACCACTCGTTCAGGTTTGCTTTCAACCCCTCTGCGCGAACGATTCGGCATTCCGCTCCGGTTAGATTTTTATACTCATGACGAGCTTAAAAAAATTGTGCTGCGCGGCGCCGGATTGCTCGGTATGCCGATTTCGGAAGCCGGCGCGCTTGAAATTGCCAAACGCTCGCGCGGAACTCCGCGTGTGGCTGGGCGTTTGTTGCGCCGCGTGCGTGATTTTGGCGCGGTTAGTGGCGGTACTGAAATTGATAACAAAATTGCCGACACGGCGCTCCGTAATCTTGACGTTGATAATTACGGGCTTGATGCTTTTGACCGCCGCTATTTAAAGTGTATTGCCGTAAACTATGGCGGCGGACCGGTCGGAGCAGATACTTTGGCGGCGGCGTTATCGGAAGAGCGCGATACCATTGAGGAAGTGGTTGAGCCGTTTTTGTTAAAATTGGGCTTTATTCAGCGCACTCCGCGCGGACGTATAATTTCAGAATTGGGCTGCCAATATATGGGCATTTCCCGTTCTAAATTTAAGCGTGATGACAATCAGTTTGACTTGTTAAGCAACATTGAAAGGGTTGAAAATGACTTATGATATTCCGGCGCCAAACGGCAAAATGTTTGATAAAACTTTTGTCTTTCCGGTCAGGGTTTATTATGAAGATACTGATGCCGGCGGGATTGTTTATTACGCCAATTATCTAAAATTTGCCGAACGGGCGCGGACGGAATTTTTGCGTTATATCGGTGCGGACAAACAGCAAAACGCGTTACAAGAAGATATGTGCGGTTTTGTGGTTCGGCATGCCGAAATTGATTACCGCGCTTCCGCCCGTTTAGACGATGCGCTTACCATTTCATGTACAGTTACTGAAGAGGGTGGCGCCTCCGCGGTTATGTATCAGGAAATTTGCCGCGGCGATGAGGTTTTGGCGGTAATAACTGTTAAAGTGGTGTATGTCAGCCTTGCTAAAAAGCGTCCGGTCAAAATCCCTGAAGATATCCGCAACCGCTTAAAAGGGTTGTAATTTACATTTTCCACAAAACCATGATATGGCTGTCGCCGTTCGCATTGCCAATATGTTGAGCGCACTCTTGATAAGTTTTTTCAACACTGATGTCTTTAAGACAATTTCTGCCGGAGTTACAGTCTTTATCTCCCCATAATATACTTTGTCTGTCATCATCGGAGCCATAACCGCTTGAAGAATACATATAGTAAATATTAGCGCTGTTTTCTTTAGTGTTATTATAAATGTTTTGGCATACCGCAATATTTTGATTGCTTTGGGCGGTAAGTGGTAAATGTATAGATAATACTATAACGTCTTTTACCATATCGCCGGTTGCAGATTGCGGCTGAATACGCGCATATAATTCGTTGTTAAAAACATCATAAATTGCATAAGAGCTATTCTTTATCATTTCTTGCGGAATTTCATTCATCTTTATAAGATATGGAAATAACTGCGTAGCTTCTGTCATATTATTAAAACTGTGGGCAAGGCGGGTGATGGTGTTTAAAACCTGCGTTAACTGCTCAGACTGCTTATTAAGCTTATACTTCATCATTGCCTTGGAATAGCCGCTTATCGCCCCAACGCTCAGTACTCCGATAATCGCCAGCACGCCAAGCATCTCCACCATAGACCGACCAGATTGTATTTTCATGAGCTAAAATCCTCTCAAAATGATTAATTTGAGAAGATTTTAGCTCGCGTTTTTTTTTTTGCAATATTTACGAGTCCGTGCTGTGTATAAGTTGTATTTAAATCCGCACCTTAAAATTCCCCTCTCAAGTCAGGAAGCCGACCATTTTAAAATTCCCCTCTATGGAGGGGTGCCGAAGGCGGGGTGGTTTAAATATGATGTATTTTGTGATAAAATACTCTCATTAGGCGTAATTTTTGCTAAAAAATCAAAAAAAATCACAAGATGCTCATAAAATAAAACGATGTTAAAACAGGATATTGGAGCAAAAAACGATACAAAACAATACAAGACGATA
>CAVBCV010000001.1:0-135118 GCA_963594125.1 Lachnospiraceae bacterium | reverse complement strand
GCGAACTGATTATATTCCTTTTTTATAATCTTGGATACTGCTTTTGCCCCTTACTCTGATGGAGAACCGGTAGTTGGCAAGCTTTTTGAAAAAAAGCGAGCCTTACGGAGCAAGACCGCCATTAAAACCTTTCAAGGAGACCTTTTTTAATTGGCACATTCTGTGGATACGAACTGACAGAGAAGTGAGTTTCAAGATAAAAAAGCTGTTATCTGCTTTTTTATCGCCGAAAGCGTAGTTTTGTTCGCGAGCTAGGAAAGCGACAGCAACCGCGGCAAGCTTACAAAACAAGTGACCGCAGCGAGTTAGCGATTGCCCATAGGGCAGAGCTTATGAGCCAGACAGACTACAAGCGAAAGGCGGGCGGAAGAACGCCGGTCGGCGACAGCCGATGAGCGCAGTGAATGGAGCGCAGCGGAATAATCCCGCCTATAACATATATATTATAAATATTGCAAAAACACGAGCCACACCTGCGAAGAATGTGGCTAATGCGCCGCAAGTTTTTCGCGGTGTACAAAACCGCTACATAAGAAAAAAGTTACAAGTAGATGCCCGCTAGACGCAAGCCATAACCGCCTCTACTACCTTTTCTGCCGTAATGCCGAAATGAGCATATAATTCGCTTGCCGGACCGGAAGCGCCAAAGCCGTCCATACCGATAATTGCGCCGTTTATGCCGGTGTATTTTTCCCAACCGAATTTAGCGGCCGCCTCAACGGCGATTCGCGGGCAATCGCCCAAAACTTTTTCTTTATATTCTGCTGATTGCTTATCAAATAATTCTGTACACGGCATTGAAACCACGGCAACTTCAACTCCTTTTTCACACAGGAGCTTTTGCGCCTCTACGGCTAAAGATACTTCTGAACCGGTGGCTATGATAGTAGCTTTGCGCTTTTTGCCCTTTTGTACGTCTGAGATAACATAACCGCCTTTAGCAGTTAAGTTTTCAGCAGCTGACTTACGCAGCAAGGGCAAACCTTGGCGTGAAAGCGCTAATATACTCGGCGTTTTTTCAGCCGTTAAGGCAACTTCCCATGCTTCTGCCGTTTCAACCACATCGCATGGGCGGAAAGTATAAATATTCGGCATTGCCCGATATGACGCCAATTGTTCTATCGGTTGGTGCGTCGGACCATCTTCACCCACGCCGATAGAATCATGCGTCAAAACATAAATAACTCTGATTCCCATTAACGCCGCCAAACGCATTGACGGGCGCATATAATCTGAGAACACAAAAAATGTTCCGCCGTATGGAATAACTCCGCCATGCAGGCTCATGCCATTCATAATTGCCGCCATAGCATGCTCGCGGATTCCGTACATAATGTTATTGCCGTTATAATCTGCCGCCGTAACGGTCTTCATACCATTAACAAAGGTTAAGTTTGAAGCCGCCAAATCTGCCGACCCGCCAACAATTTGCGGAATATTCGGCACAATGGCTTCCAAGCACATCTGCGAGGCTTTACGAGTGGCAACCTTTGTTTTTTCGGCAATAGCTTTTTCTTTAACAGCGTTTAAATCATGCTGCCAATTTTCCGGCAAAACATCATTTACATAATCACTAAATTCTTTACCGACGGTCTGAGCGCGTTTTTTCCATGCCTGATAATCTGCTTTACTTTTATTTCCGGCGATTCGCCATGCATTTAAAACCTCACCCGGCAATTCAAACGGCGGATACGGCCAAGCAAGTTCATGGCGCATTGCCGCGGTTTCTGCCTCGCCAAGCGGAGAGCCGTGACATTTTGAGGTTCCGCATTTCATCGGCGCACCAAAACCGATAGTGGTTTTGCAGGCAATAAACACCGGCTTATCCGATTCTTGCGCCGCGGTTAAAGCTTTTTCAATTTCAGTATAATCATGACCGTTAATTTCCATAACATTCCAGCCCATAGCCTTAAAGCGCTCCGGTTGATTGGTAGAACTTGCGGCTGAAACATTGCCGTCAATCGTAATGTTGTTATTATCCCACAGCACAATAAGTTTGTTTAACTTTAAGTGACCTGCCAATGAAGCGGCTTCTTCTGAAATTCCTTCCATTAAGCAGCCATCGCCGCAAATAACGTATGTGCGGTGATTGCATAACTTATCGCCGAATTTAGCGTTAATAATCCGCTCAGCCAACGCCATGCCTACCGCTGATGAAATCCCCTGTCCTAAAGGACCGGTAGTCATATCTATTCCGGCTAAATGCCCATATTCAGGGTGACCTGCGGTTTTAGAGCCAAGTTGCCGAAATTTTTTAATATCTTCAATGTTAATGTCATCATACCCTAACAAAAACAGCAATGAATACAGCAACATTGAACCGTGCCCGGCTGAAAGCACAAATCTATCGCGGTCAAACCAACGCGGCTCCGTCGGATTAAGTTTTATAAATTTACCAAACAAAACAGCAGCAACATCTGCCATACCGAGCGGCATTCCGGGGTGACCGGAGTTAGCCTTATCAATGGCGTCCGCGCTCAAAAATCTGATGGCATTTGCCATATCTTTATAGTTATATTGCATAATGTTTCTCCTTATTTTGTTTTATATTCCAAATCTTGAGCTTTGGCTTTAAGCCCTAAATAAATATCCATATTATAAGTCCCCGGAACCGGAATTGTAAGTTCGCCGCCTTCCGCGGTATAATCCAAAACTTCCGCCCCGAGCGGAATATGCGCCTTGGCAAAATATGTCTTCTTGCCTAAATAGTTAGCCGGTCCCTCAACCGTTTCAAGGTAATATGAAAAGTGCACATCGGTAACATCGCTTTCTTCCACGCGGGTAATTTTAAACTTGGGCTTAACCACCGCTTTATCTTTACCGAGCTTTTTATTAAAATAGCAGTGCCCTTCATACCCGACCGCCTCAATCGTAAACTGCTCATGATACTCGTCAATTTGCACAATTTTAGTATCATTCTGCCTGATATGTACTTTCGGACAAGCGTCAATATCTTTTAAATATGAAGTGTCATCTTCACCTGAAACCACCACAAAATGATTTTCATCATCGTTTCCGAACGAGCAAGCTCCCAAAATTGTAAGCGCCGCCAGGCTTAACCAAACTTTTTTCATATTTTCTCCTTTGTTTTTTAAGAGTATAACCCGCAATACTTATTTTTTTGTAAACAACGCCACTAATTCCGTATGATTAGAATACACAAACTGATCCACCATCGTTACTTCTTTTAACTCAAACCCGCCGGAAACAAGCACATTGGCGTCATTTACAAAACTATGCGGATTGCATGAAACCGCCACCACTATTGAAGGCTTATCCGCCTGCTCCATTTTAGCAAGCTCCGCAACCTGGGCGGCGGCGCCTGCCCGCGGAGGATCAAACACTACTGCATTAAAGCCTTTAAGCTCGCTTGCTGTAAACGGATATTTAAATAAGTTGCGCTTTACAATTTCAACATTATTTAAGATATGCGCGTTTAATGAGGCTTTAAACCCGTTTAAGAGCGGCTCGCTTAAATCAGCCGCCGTAATTTTATTTTCTTTATTTGCCGCAAGCGGATATGAGAATGTGCCGATTCCGCAAAACAAATCAGCGATTTTGCCGCCGTTATTACCAATATATTTCATCACCAATGAAGTCAAAACGTCTTGTCCGCCTGCCGAAGCCTGCAAAAAGGTTCCTGCCGCCACATAAATATCAAACCCGCCGATTTTAACCGTCGGTTTTAATTTTTCAACCACCGGCTCAGCTTGTTCTTCCGTTTTACGGCGGAATGAAAACCGAATAATATCAGGCTCATTATTTACATAATCAAATATCGCCATTCTATAATCAAGCGTCAACTCGCAATCAGCCTCTAACACAATATCAAGCCCGTTATCAGCTTCCAAAATCAGCACATCGCCTTTATTCAGCGAGGTTGTCAGCACTTTTTTACCTTTAAGTTTACGAGTAACTTTAACCAAGCAAAATTCTTCCAAAAATTTACGCAAAGAAGGCAAAACAGCATTAATTTTCGGCGTTAACATCAAACACTGCGAGCAATCAACAATAAGATTGCTTTTATTTTCATTAAACCCGAGCGCAAATCCGTTTTTAGTACGCATAAAAGCCAAAGCCGCGCGGCGGCGGGTTCCATCCGGCAGAAACACCGGCTCATTCCATTTATAATTCTGATCCTTTAATCCCGCGCTTAAAATCCCCTTTACTTTTTGCTCTTTTAAGCTCTGATATTCTTGTTGCGTTTTATCCCTAAAACAACAGCCGCCGCAATTTTGTTGATATACGCACCCCATTTTAATCCTCCGACATGTGCGAGGTCTCAATACCGTCAAGCAATGAAATCTCTTCATTTTCTTCTGTTGAAAATGCCGGATGCATAAGCCTTAAAGCGTCATCTTCTTTATCCTGATTAATCCGCGCCGACATATCCGCATTAAACAATTCAACCCTATTACGCCCGTTTTGCTTAGCCGCATACATGGCGTCATCCGCCATTTTTATCATCAGTCCGACATCATCTGAAATGCCCGAAGGCGCAACCCCGATACTGACCGTAAAGCTGACCGGACGATTATCATCAGAATAAACTACCGCCTTGGCAATTTCATCTTTCAGCCTATCGGCAACCATCACGGCAATTTCTGAATTTACGTTGGCTAAAAAAATCACAAACTCTTCGCCGCCATAACGAGCCACCACATCATCAGGTCGCAACGAGCGCTCACAACTTGCCGCCAATTCCATCAAAACCTTATCGCCGGTTTTATGCCCATAAGTATCATTAACTCGTTTAAAGTTATCAGCGTCAATCATTAACACCGCAAACGGCTCTTTTTTAGTATGCGCCGCCTTAATTTTTCCCGCAACCACGGTTTCAAAATACCGGCGATTATAAACTGCCGTAAGCGGGTCGCGGTCTGCCTGCGATTGCAACATTGATTCGCGGCGTTTGCGCGAGGTAATATCCTGAAAAGCCGAATACAGCACCACATCATTGTTATAATCAATAACATTAACTGACGTTAACAACCAAAACGGCGTATTGCCGAACGCGGTTTTTACCAAAATTTCAAAATCATGCACTTCTCGCGTTTTTTCAAGCCGTTCTTGCAATAATTTACGATTCTCCGCGTCAACAAAAAAGTCTTTAAAATGGTAACGCGGCAACTCGCTCTCGTCTATCCCGAACAAATTAGCGGCATTTTTATTAACGAGCAGCAAAGAATCATCGCCCAAGCGCGAAATAATTATCGGAAACGGTGATGATTTAATAATTGTGCCGATGTTCTGATTAACCTTCCGATACATTTCCTGCGCTTGCGAAACCTTTTCTTTTAAGCTTTCATCCATCAGCAAAAAGTATGAAAAAGCCAGCAACACCAACAAATCAAGCGGCAAATGCCACGGATACGAAACTTTTGCAATCAGCGGCAACAGTAACAACACGGTAAACCCGAGCGTGGCAGCGCCTGCGATAATACGTCCGGCAGACTTCCACAACTTTGGTCTTGAAACAAAACTCAAAAAAACATAACTCATGCCGACAATCGGCAAAATTTGCTGCAAATTATTGGTAATATTGACGTCATCTGCCACAAAAACAGCGTATAGAACCAATAGCAAACTGATTGTAACAAACAAAAACAGCACATTTTGATTAAGCGGCTCTCCCAATAAAATATGCGATGACGCCATAAGCAACAGCGACGAAGCCGCTAAAACAAGCAGCATTTCACTTAAAACCAAAATTTTGGCAGATACACCCTGTTCATAAAAAAAGCCCGCTCCGCAATGCAAAGCCGAAGCCAAAAGCAGCAAAAACAAACCGGCATACAAAATTACTATGCCTTTTTTAATTTTAAGACTGCGGGCATAAAAAACTGCAATGCCTAAAAAAACAAAGGAAAACCCCGCATAAGGCCAATTTGCAACATTGCTCAAAACATCAACAAACAACATATTAACCACTCTTAAACCTCTGATAATATACTTACTATATAAACAAAAACAAAAAACTCAAACAAAACTTTCACATAAACTGAAAAATTTTGATGATTATTTATTTAATTGGTGTAATATAGGCATATGTCGTTAACTCTGAAGGAATTTAACATGCAGCAATATCCCGACCATTACAGTCACAGCTTTAAGCTTGACATCAGCAAACTTCCGACCCGCGGAGTTGATAGGTTTTCACGGTTGGTTTTAATAGTTTCGGCGCTTTTGGGCGCATTGTTATGCCTCATCGGGTTTTACCAGATTTTTCATTTTTCGCTTGACGGCATTGCCGATTTAGAGAGCAATCTACCCCGTACCCATATCAAAATTCACACCTTTGTGCCGCCGATAGTTTTTAACTCATTGCTGCTTGTGTTGGGTTTCGGACTTATTTTAAACGCCTTTATCCGCATGCTGCGTTACAAGATTATCTTTTTTGACGGCGATACAATTATGGTCAAAAATCAACCGCTGTTCAGCAAAAGTTACGGCTTTACCGAGCATCTTTACAATTATTCGGGCGTGCGCCTTAGGGTAAAATTTTATCAGTACGGACTTTTTAATAAAAACAAGTTCATTATAGAGCTTTATCACAAAGACCCTGCCAAAACCATTCCGCTTTATATCAGCACAAGCAAACACCATATTCGCAAAATCTGGAAAGAATATGCCCAAATATTGCGCATGCCGGCGCTTACTATTTCAGAGCGCGGCATGGTTTCGCACAACTTTAACGACCTCAACCGCTCATACCCTGAAGTCGTTGCCAAATGGCACCTGCCCAAAGATTTTGCTTACCGGCAGGAAAAACCTTCATATATCAGTTTCAAAAGCCGCAAAAGCGGTGAAAAAATGATAAAAATCCGCAAGCTGTTTTTTGACGCATACAGTTTTTTAAGCATGTTTACGATTGCCGCGTTCGGCGGATTGCTTATTTACGCCGGTATAAATCATGACATTATTATTCAGCAGCTGCCCTATGACGCCGTAATTATCTTTTACGCGTTTTTACTGGCGGTTATCATTTACGCCTTTTTGAGCCTTATCAGCAAAGATATTATCATTATCAGCAAAGATAAAATTTATATCTTCCGCAAAATCGGCTTTTTACGGGTGCGTGACGGTGTAGTAAAATTCAGCGAATTAAAAGGTATTGACATCAACTTTACCCCCACTTCCGAAAGTTACTTTTTAGCCATTGTTTCCGACAAAGGCACCGTAATATTCGGCAACAAGCTTCCGGTTGAAGGGTTAAGATGGGTTCGTGGGGTTTTAATTAACGAAATCACCCAAAACTTATAAAATAATTGGTAATTTTGTTAACAAACCGATTGATATACAAATATTTTACATTATACTAAAGGCAACTTATTTTTTAGCGAGGAATTAAAATCATGAAAAAAAACACCACCAAAAAAGCTTTAGAAAACAAAGAGCCCTCTGTTAGCAGACGCTCATCTTATCAGGTTGATGACAATGTTACTGACGCCTTTATTCAGGAAGTCAATGAAGACGTTAAAAATGACAACCTTAAAGTTTTATGGAACAAATACGGATTGTTTATCATTTTGTTTGTGGTAATTGCCGTTACTGCCGCCGTCAGCTTTGAAACCATTAAAGGCTGGCGCGACGCTAAATATCAGCAGCAAACCGAAAACTATTTATCTGCGCTGCAAGCATCTGAAAATTATGAAAACAGCTTAAAAGCGCTTGAAAAAATCGCCGCGGCCAATCAAGGCATCTACAGCGATTTAGCTCGCATTCAAATTGCCACCGTTTTGTTTGAGCAAGGCAAAAACTCCGAGGCAGAACTTATGTTGCAAACCATTGCCGATAATGATGAGCTTAACCCGCGCATTCGTAATTTAGCGGCGTTAAAACTTGCCACCTATAAAATAGACACCGCCCCACGCGCTGAAATTGAGGCTTTATTAAAACCGGTTATTGACGCTGATAATTCATGGTCGCCTTTAGCAACTGATTTATTGGCAATGGCCGCTATTCGTGACGGCGATACTGAAACCGCCCGCTCTTTATACAACTCATTGTTAGAAAGCGGCAACATTTCTGACAACTTCAAAAGCCGTATTCAAGATATGCTTTCAACCTTAAACGGTTTATAAGCCTTATTGTTCGGAGATAAAAATTGTATACCAAAACCAATTTATTAGGCGCTGTTTTGCTTATCAGCCTTTTATCTGCCTGCGGAATTTTTTCAAGCGATAAAAAACTCCCGACCGGAACCAGAATTTCCGCACTTTCGGCAAGCGCCGCGGTTGATTTTGCCACCACCTCAATTCCGGCGGCAGAAATCCCAGAGGGCATAAATAATCGCTCATGGAGCCAAACCGGCGGCAATGCCTCGCATAATATGGGCAATATTGCCGCTCATGACAACATGCAAAAAATTTGGAAACAAAATTTCGGCAAAGGAAGCTCTAAGCGCAATTTGCTGCTCGCGTCTCCGATAATTTATAAACAAACCGTATTCGCGCAAGATGTTAACGGAACCGTTAGCGCCTTTTCATTATCTGACGGTCGTAAAATTTGGAAACAAAAACTCAAACCTGACAGCAAGTTTGAAAATGAAAACGGCTTAAACGGAGCCGGACTTGCCGCCGACGCCAACGGAATTTACGCCGCCGCCGGTTTTGGCAGTATTTTTGCTCTTGATAATGAATCCGGCGCTATTTTATGGCGTAAAGACTTAGACACACCGTTAAGAACAGCTCCCACTGTTTGCAATGACAAACTTTTGGTGCAAACCTTAGATAACCGCTTGTTAGCTTTAAGCACTAAAACCGGCGATGAAATTTGGAAATACAACATTTCCGCTGAGGATACGGTTTTAGCAGGCTCTTCCGCTCCGGCATGCGCGCCTGAAAAAAACTTTGCGGTTGCCGGGTTTTCTAATGGCGATATTCAAGCCTTTAATGCCGACATCGGCTATCCGGCGTGGACAGTTGCTTTAATAGATTCTGCTCAGTCTAACTTTTCAACCGCTATTAATTCCATTAAAGCCGCGCCGGTAATTAACGATAACACCATATACGCAGTTGGTCACAATGACCTGCTTGCAGCCATAAACTACCGCACCGGTGAAATTATCTGGAAGCAAAAATTCGGCGGAACCAATATGCCGTGGATTAGCGGAAATTATTTGTTTGTTTTAACCAACAGCCACGAACTCATGGCGCTTAACAAACAAAACGGGCAAATTTTATGGTCAGCGGCCTTGCTTGAAGACTATGATTTAAAAGACCGCTCCGATATTTATTTAAGCGGTCCGGTAATGGCAAATAATCAGTTGCTGATTACCTCATCTGACGGAACCGTTTACACCGTTTCGCCGCAAAACGGAAAAATATTAAATAAAATCAGCTTAAACTCACCGATTCCGGCAGCTCCGGTTGCCGCTGAGCAAACTGTTGTGTTTGTCACCGATGACGCTGAACTGGTTGCATATAAATAGGAAATTCAAAAATGTTAAAAGTGGCAGTAATCGGCAGACCAAACGTAGGAAAATCAACGCTGTTTAACCGCTTAGCCGGTAGAAAACTCGCTATTGTGCATGATAAGCCGGGGGTTACGCGTGACCGCAAAGAAGCGATTGTTCGTTTCAAAAATCTTGACTTGTGTTTAACAGATACCGCCGGATTTGAAGACGCCAAAGAAAACAGCATTGAACAACGCATGCTTGCTCAAACCAAGCGCGCCATCAACGAAGCTGATGTTTGCTTATTTATGTTTGACGCCCGCGCCGGTCTGCACCCTTATGATGAAACTTTTGCCGCGTTAGTACGTCAAAGCCATAAGCCGGTTATTTTACTTGCCAATAAATGCGAGGGCAAAGCCCAAGAAGACAACATCTTTGAGGCTTATAAATTAGGGCTTGGACAACCGATTCCTTTTTCAGCCGAACACGGCTTAGGGCTTGAAGATTTATATTCGTCTTTAGCTGAAATTAACGCCAAAATCAGCCCTGAACCTGAAGAACAGCCGGAAGAATCTTCTGAAGAAAGACCTATACAGCTCGCTATTGTCGGACGCCCGAATGTCGGTAAATCAACGTTAGTAAACGCCTTGCTCCATGACGAGCGTATGCTGACCGGTCCTGAAGCAGGCATTACCCGCGATGCCATCACTTCCGAATGGCAGTGGAAAGGTCGCAAAATCAACTTAGTTGACACCGCCGGATTGCGCCGTCAGTCTAAAATTACCGATTCGCTTGAAAAAATGTCCGCCGCAAGCACCAAACATGCTGCCTTTATGGCTCAAGTTGTGGTTTTAGTGCTTGATGCCGATGCCGTTTTAGACAAGCAAGATTTAACCATTGCGCGTCAGGTAATTGATGAAGGGCGCGCATTGGTAATAGCGGTTAATAAATGGGATATTGCCAAACGCTCTGAGGCTTTGCAAAAATTAAATGATAAACTGCAAACCTCCTTAACCCAAATAACCGGCGTGCCGACTGTTACAATTTCCGCACTTAAAAATGAGGGATTAGATAAATTAATGAGCGCGGTGTTTAAGGTTTATGACCGCTGGAACACTCGTATCCCGACCGCACCGCTAAACAAGTGGTTTTCTGACGTGCAGGAACAAAACACTCCGCCTTTGGGTAAAAACAAACGCCGGATTAAGTTAAAATACATCACTCAGGCTAAAACCCGCCCGCCTTCATTTTACATTTTTTCAAGCAATCCGGAGGGTTTGCCCGATTCGTATTTACGCTATTTGGTTAACAGCCTGCGCGATACTTTCAATTTAGGCGGGGTGCCGGTACGCGTTACCGTGCGCAAATCTGACAACCCCTATGCCGAATAAAACAAAAGGCGCTTAACAGCGCCTTTTTTCATTTGCTTGACTTTCGCTTGGCTTTGGCGGCGCGTTGTCTTTCTTTGGCAACTGCCGAGCCTATTTTTTGTTGCTCAAGCATTAGTTCCGAAACCGGCCGTTTAATTTGCTTACCGTTAAAAACTCTCACTTCCGAATTTCCTTCAACCGATTCGGCATTGTTCCAACGGTAATTTTCCCGATATTCCAAGCACCCTGCAAAAGCAAAGCGCAAAGCAACAACGGCGACAATAAACACCGGCATAAATTTTTTGGCATAATGCTCCCAACACCACGGGGGTGTATTGTGCATTTCAGCCAACCGTACCTGACCGCACACATATTGTGCGGCGGACGCAAACATAAAAATTAAAGCGGAACTTAACAAATTGGCTCCGTTAAGCGGAAGCAGCATGTCCGCATAAGAGGCACTAAACAAAAGCACCATAATAAAACCTATCGGACAATACAGCTCTTCCCCGTAATAGAACCAAAACACCCATTGCGCGCGTACATAAAATATGAAAGCGAGCAACAGAAACGTTCCGCAAATAATCATGCCTGCAAGCGCTGCTGCATACATCATGAAAGTGGTTTATTGTGAAATATCAATACCGTATCCCCAAGATGATATTTTCTGGTCATTAACACTTTCGGATTTGCTTTAAAGCGATTTACAGGTCTGAGTGCCACAAACAAATGGTCATCATCCGTATCATATACTGAGACCAGACCATAATTTGCCGCCTTCACATTAAACCCGACAACCACATACATATCTGCATGCGCGCGTTGATAATCCGCTCTTTGCTTTTTGCAATAGCCGTAACCGCCTGAAAAACACAGTATCAGTGCCAAAATTGCAAAGATATGCGCTTTTTTGAGCTTCTTAAAAAGCGAGCGCTCCTTAACATGAAAGTTTTGCCACCGCTCCTTAAAAAAGCAAAATTGAGCCATAATCAGCAATACCGCAACCGCAGGCACAATAGCGCCCGTATTCAGCGCGCAGCCATGAATAAACCATCCGCAAATACTCACGCCAAGCAATGAATACAGCGCAAACATGAAAAAGGTTTTAGAATGATCTTTGTCGCTCCAAAAATAAGCTTGGAAGATAACAAAGAACACAAAACCGATGATCATCGCGATTTCGCAAACAATCATCACAACTCTTAAAATCTCATACATATATCATAAAAATTTGGTTTCTGATTACCTTATAACGAGAACTTTAAAATAAATCAAGAGGGCATTAAAAAAACTCCTCAACTGAGGAGTTTTTTAAGAAATAATCGTTAAGGAACGATGCGGTCGCCGCGGACCTTTACCGTATCCCCAATGTTATACCGGCATTTTACTTTAATCTCGGCGCCGGATTGGTTAGGCCTGGTTGCTTCTGCGCTGCCGATTCTGAGCGTTTTGGCTTTTAGCGTAACAATGCGTATTGGCTCGCTGTTGCCTGCTGAATCAATTTGCTGAACAACCGAAGTATCCCGCCACTCCAAATTCCCGTACAAGGTCTTTTTAAGAAGCTTGTTGCCGGTAGGAAGGATAGTGTATGAATCTCCATCAAGCCCGATTACATCAGTTTCATTAACTGTTGAATACTGGTTCTCAAAAGAGACAAGCACATACTTTTCAGTTGTTTGCTCAGTAAGCTTAATCTGGCTGTATATGGCGTAAAAAGCGCCAACTGCGCTGATAGCCACAACCACAATCAGAATAGCCTTAAAAGCTTTTGCCTTTTTCCAATCACCCCACAACAGTAAAGTGAAAGCTCCGCCGAACAAGACTAACGAAAGCCCGCCCAGCATAATTTGAAAATCTGTCATGTTTGTCAGTTTTTATAGTTAGACGTACATCATCACGGCGAATTTAGGATTCGCCTTGGCCATCAACAACGCTATTGGTGAAAGCTTTTCATTTTTAAAGATAAGCTTGCACATGCCAATGTTCTCGCGAGCGATAAACTCACGAATAGCCTCATCGCTCAAGCGCCTACCCGTTTCTAAATAGAGCTTGTATTGCTCCTCACTAAGCATCGCCTCCACCGAAGGATAAAGCTTTTCATACTTAATAAGTGGAACAAAAGCCTCTTTTTGCCTTGAAAGCACGACCGTCTTTTGGCGGAATACTTCAAAAGCTTTTGTGATAGCAAGCTGATTCTCACCGCATGCCTCCACTGCCTTTTCCACCAGATTCGCCGGAAGACCGTTCTTTTCAATTTGACTAAAAAGAACGCCTTGCAACTCATCAAAAGACTCTTTGTCTCCTGACTTCTGCTTCATTCTCTCAATGAGCAATTCCAAAGCGGCTTTGCTCAGAGTGTGATTCTTGGCATAGACAGCAAAATTGGCGTAATCTTCCCTCGCGAACAAGTCTTTAAGCTGACGAGTTGTCAACGATTTTCCGGATTCAGTTACCGCATATGTAATTATGTGGTTATAACTCCGGTTCCTGACCATATTGTCATCCCAAAGTTTGGATGCTCCTAAGTCACTCATTTGCTTAACGATTTTGACTGCCTTTTCAGGCGAATCTGTTTCGCTCAAGGCTCTGAAAGCTTTTACCTGAGCCTTTGCGGAATAATTAAACATCCCCAAAGCCTTCATGAAGTGCTTTCTGATACACATCGGGTACAGATGAGTGAGCGGCTTGTGCAGATTGCTCAAAAAGTCCATAAACTTTGAGTCATCATCTTTGATGACCATAATTGCGGCGGCTTTCCTCGGAGCGACAAAACTCCAAATCACGAAAGATACAGGATTGTAAAAAATTACAACCATCAGAAGTCCCTCTAAGATACTTCCCAGAAACTGAAAAAATTTTGCCATAAGAAATAATTTTAATGGCGTCTACTCTCCGATAGAACAAATAAATTAAAGTAAACCGTCAAAGGGAGATGGCAGAATATGCCACAATAACGATTGCTCACCGCAAAATTTTCACTTTCCGCTGCATTTTCTGACTGTTTTTAAGCTGACAACCTAAAACCAACCGAATTTTCAACATAATAATGAACATATTTTTAAGTAAACAAGATTATTATAAGATTATTTGTCAAATCTGTCAATACTGAAATTCTCACAATCATAAGATAACCTTGACAAGGCGCACCCTTTGGTTTAATTGAAAATAAAAACAAGGAGTTTAATTATGGACACGATTTTAACGGGTGACAGACCCACCGGAAAATTACATTTAGGGCACTATGTCGGCTCATTAAAGCGCCGCGTTGAAATGCAAAACAGCGGCAAATATCACAATATTTATATCATGATTGCCGACGCTCAGGCTTTAACCGACAATGCCGATGACATCAACAAAGTTCGCACCAACATTTCAGAGGTTGCGCTTGATTATTTGGCATGCGGGTTAAATCCTCAAAAATCAACCATCTTTATCCAATCGCAGATTCCCGAATTATGCGAGCTTTCATTTTACTATATGAACTTGGTAACCTTATCGCGCCTGCAGCGCAACCCGACGGTTAAAAACGAAATTCACCTGCGCGGATTTAAGCAGAGCATTCCGGTCGGGTTTTTAACCTACCCGATTAGTCAGGCTGCCGACATCACCGCTTTTAAGGCTAATCTTGTTCCGGTTGGCGAAGACCAGCTCCCTATGATTGAACAAACCCGTGAAATTGTGCGCTCGTTTAACACCATTTACCGTCCGGTTTTGGTTGAGCCGACCGCTGTTTTGCCTGAAAGCAGCATTTGCTCGCGCCTTCCGGGGCTTGACGGCGCCGCTAAAATGAGCAAATCATTAGGCAACTGTATTTACCTTTCCGATTCGTCAAACGATATTAAGAAAAAAGTGCAGAGCATGTTCACCGACCCCACCCATTTGCGGGTTGAAGACCCCGGTCACACTGAAAACAATCCGGTGTTTATTTACCTTGACGCCTTTTGCAAAGACGAACATTTTGCCGCTTTTCTGCCCGCTTATCAAAATCTGGCAGAATTAAAGGCGCACTATCAAAAAGGCGGCTTGGGCGACAGCGTGGTTAAACGCTTTTTAAATGAAATTTTGCAAAACGAATTAAAGCCGATTCGCGAAAAGCGCGAGCAGCTTGCCTCCGACATCGGCGAAATTTTCAACATGCTGCAAAAAGGCAGCATTGCCGCGCGTGAAGTTGCCGCCGGTACTTTGCATGAGGTAAAATCCGCCATGGGAATTGATTATTTTAACAGTAATTTGCTGTTTAAAAAATAAATCAGCCCGCCGCAGCAAACGCCAAAATTTTGCTTGCATTTTAAAACGCAAAAGAGTATAAACTTGCTTTGAACGAGTGGCTCGGGCTGATTGGCATGCCTGACCGCTTAAATATTAATCCACTTTTAGAAAGGATTTTGAAATGCCTAAATTAAAATCAAAAAGTGCCGCAAAGAAACGCTTCAGCGTTACCGGAACCGGCAAAATTAAAAGAAATTATGCATTTAAGAGACACTGCCTCTTCTGCAAATCTCAGAAAATGAAAAGACAGGCTCGCGGCTCCGTTTTGTTAAACGAAGTTGATGTTCAGATTGTCAAAAAGTTTTTACCGTATTTGTAAGGAGGATTAAGATATGTCACGCGTTAAAAGAGGTATGACCGCTCATGCTCGCCACAAGAAAATTCTTGGTATGGCTAAAGGTTACACCGGTCGTAATAAAAATGTATTCAGAGTTGCTGTTGAAAAAGTTGAAAAAGGTTTGCAATATGCTTACCGCGACCGCCGCGCAAAGAAAAGAAGTTTCCGCGCGTTGTGGATTCAGCGTATTAACGCCGCAACCCGTCTGCATGATATGACTTATTCCCGATTTATCAGCGGGCTCGTTAAAGCCGGCATTGAACTTGACCGTAAAGTTCTCGCTGATATCGCTTTGAAAGAGCCCCAAGCTTTTGCTAAACTGGTAGATTCTGCCAAAGCGGCTCTTAAAAAATAAGCACAGATACAGTAATATCATAAAAAAACAAAAAGTAAAAGAGCTCTCTTGGCAATCCAAGTCGGCTCTTTTTACGTATAAAGGTTAAAATAATGGAAGATTTAGAAAGTCTGAAAACACAAATTTTGCACAGCATCAGCGAGGCTCAAGACATCAAATCATTAGATGAAGTCAGAGTTTCCGCCATGGGCAAAAAAGGTACGATTACCGAAAAATTAAAAGGCTTAGGCGCCTTGTCACCGGCTGAAAAAGCTGATTTCGGCAAAAAAATAAACATCTTAAAAACTGAGGTTGAAAAAGCGCTGGCCGCCCGCAAAGAAGTTTTGGAAGCAGCCGAATTAAACCAAAAACTCGCGGCGGAAACCATTGACGTTACGCTGCCGATTCGCCCTGAAGTTCAGGGACGTATCCACCCTGTTTCCAAAATTTATGAAGAAGTTGTCGCCATTTTCGGGCAAATGGGCTTTGAAGTAGCCGAAGGTCCTGATATTGAAGACCAGTTTCATAACTTTAACGCGCTCAATATGCCGGCCAATCACCCTGCCCGCCAGATGCAGGATACTTTCTATCTTCCGCACGATGCCAACGAGGCTTTTGATATGGATAAATCGTATGTTATCCGCACTCACACTTCCGGCATGCAGATTCGCACCATGGAAAACAAAAAGCCGCCGATTCGCATTATTGCTCCGGGGCGCACTTATCGTTCCGACTATGACGCCACTCACACCCCGATGTTTCATCAGGTAGAAGGCTTGGTTATTGATAAAACCACCACCATGGCCAACTTAAAAGGTTGCTTGTATGACTTTGTTAAAGCCTTTTTTGAACTTGATGAGATTCCGGTTCGTTACCGCCCGTCATACTTTCCGTTTACCGAGCCTTCCGCCGAGCTTGACATCGGCTGCTTAAAAACCAAAAACGAACTTAAAATCGGCGCCGGTAATGATTGGCTTGAAATTTTAGGCTGCGGCATGGTTCACCCCAACGTATTAAAAGCTGGCGGCATTAATCCTGATGAATATCAAGGATTCGCGTTCGGCGTTGGTATTGACCGCCTTGCCATGCTCAAATACGGCATTCCGGATTTACGCACGTTTTTTGAATCTGACGTTCGCTGGTTAAAAAATTATGGCTTTGCCCCGCTTGACTTTTCATCTATGACCGGCGGCTTAAGCAATAACGGAGGATTAACACGATGAAATTCACTTTATCATGGCTTAAAGAGCATCTTGACACTGCTGCCGATGTCAACACCATTGCCGAAACCTTAACCAAAATCGGGCTTGAGGTTGAAGAAGTAACCAATCCGGCGGCAAATTTGCACGGCTTTATCACTGCCCGCGCTGAAAATGTTACCATGCACCCCGATTCAGACCACCTGCATGTATTAACCGTCAACACCGGCTCTGAAAAATTGCAGGTTGTTTGTGGCGCTCCTAACATGAAAGAAGGTTTAATCGGTATTTTTGCGCCGGTCGGAACCTTAATCCCATGCTATAACGAAGTTTTAAAAGTCGGCAAAATCCGCGGCACCGAGAGTTTCGGCATGATGTGCTCCGAAAAAGAACTCGGCGTTGGCGAAGACCATACCGGCATTATTGAGCTTCCGGCAAACACCGCTTTAGGACTGCCTGCCGAGCAAGTGCTTAACATTGATCCGGTTATTGAGGTTTCAATCACCCCTAACCGCGCCGAATGCTTAGGCGTTCGCGGTATTGCGCGTGATTTGGCGGCTGCCGGATTAGGCACTTTAAAACCGCTTAAAATCCATGAGGTTAAAGGCTCATATAAAAGCCCTGTTTCCGTTAAGGTTGAATGCCCTGACGCCTGCCCGACTTATACCGGACGTTACATTAAAGGCGTCAACAACAAGGCGCAAACTCCTAAATGGATGAAAGACCGCCTTACCGCAATCGGCTTGCGTTCAATCTCGCCGCTTGTTGATATTACCAACTACATCAACTATGACTTGGCGCGCCCGCTGCATGTTTTTGACGCAGACAAACTCTGCGGCAACATCACGGTCAGAATGTGCCACGACGGCGAAAAATTCACCTCGTTGGAAGAAAAAGAATATACCCTTGACAATCAGTCGTTAGGCATTTGCGATGATGCCGGCATTCAGTGCTTGGGCGGCATTATGGGCGGCGCTGAAAAAGGCTGCTCGCCTGAAACCGCCAACGTGTTTTTGGAATGCGCTTTATTTAAGCCGGAATGCATTGCCCGCACCGGTCGTAAATTTGCCATTGAGTCCGATTCGCGCTATCGTTATGAACGCTGGGTTGATCCTAAATCAAACATTTCCGGCTCCAATTACGCCACTCAGATGATTTTGGATATTTGCGGCGGCGAAGCTTCTGAAATTGAAGTTTGCGGCTCTGAAGACGTTAAAGAACGGGTTGCTTATATCCGCCCGTCACGGCTTAAAAACTTTATCGGGCTTGATGTTTCCGCTGAAAAAATCACCGAAATTTTAAATCATCTCGGCTTCAAAACTTCAAACGAGGGCGATAAAATTAAAGCCGTTTCGCCAACCTGGCGCGGCGATATTGAAGGCGAACATGACCTGGTTGAAGAAGTTGTCCGCATGATTGGGCTTGATGAAATTCCGGCAGAAAGTCTGCCGCATGACAAGTTCCCCAAACAGGTTTTAACACCGCGGCAGATGAACATTGTAACCGTTAAACACGAGCTTGCCTCGCGCGGCATGTATGAAACGGTTACATGGAGTTTTACCGATTCGGAAATTGCCCGCCACTTCCACAAAAACAATCAACCGGAGCAAATTTTGTTGCAAAACCCGATTGCGGCGGATTTAAATGAAATGCGCCCATCGTTACTGCCTAACTTGTTGCTCGGCGCCAAAAACAACATTGCCCGCGGTTATACCAATATGTCTATTTTTGAGGTCGGACCTGAATTTTTCGGTCGTCACCCCAACGAGCAAATGACGGTTGCCGCCGGTATCAGAATTGGCTTAACCGGCAAAAAAGATTGGTCAGGTTCTTCACGCGCTTTTGATGTTTTTGACGTTAAAGCCGATGCGATTGCCGCCATCGCCGCCGCCAAAGGCCCGTTTGAAAACCCGCAGATTACCACCGACGCTCCGGCTTATTACCACCCCGGACGCAGCGGCGCTTTGCGCTTGGGCAAAAATGTTTTGGCATACTTTGGCGAATTGCACCCTGCCGTTACCAAAAAACTGGGCATAAAAGGCAGAGTAATGGCGTTTGAAGTTTACCTTGATAACATTCCGCTGCCGCGCGGCGGACATGACAAAGCCAAAAAGAAGTTGGAACTTTCGCAATTCCAGCCGGTAGATAAAGATTTAGCTTTTGTGGTCAACAAAAACGTTACTGCCGCCAACATTTTAGCCGCGGCCAAAAACGCTGACCGCAATTATATCAGCGATGTGCGGATTTTTGATATTTATGAAGGCGAAAACCTGCCTGCAAATAAAAAATCGGTGGCTTTAAGCGTTACTTTCCAACCGAAAGAACAAACCTTTACCGATAAAGACATTGAAAATCTGATGAACAAAGTTATTAACGAAGTCGGCAAAAAAACCGGCGGTGAATTAAGAAATTAAGGAAAAGATTATGGCACTTAAAGTAAACCGAAAAACCAACTATCCTGAATGGTATCAAGCTATTGTGGCGGAAGCCGACATGGCGGAAAACTCCGTTTCACCGGGGTGTATGGTTATCAAACCGTGGGGATACGGCATTTGGGATTGTATCCGCGAGGCTTTTGACTATGAGTTCAAGGCAACCGGACATGAAAACGCTTATTTTCCGCTGTTTATTCCGCTCTCATTCTTTCAAAAAGAGGCTGAGCATGTTGAGGGATTCGCCAAAGAAATGGCGGTTGTGACCCACTCGCGCCTGACCATGAAAGACGGCAAATTAACCCCCGATTCGGAGCTTGACGAGCCGTTAATCGTGCGCCCGACCAGCGAAACCATTATTGCCGATTCGTTTTCAAAATGGATTAAGTCATACCGCGATTTGCCGGTTTTAATTAATCAATGGGCAAACGTAGTGCGTTGGGAAATGCGTCCGCGCCTGTTTTTGCGCACGCGTGAATTTTTGTGGCAGGAAGGACACACCGCCCACGCCACCGCGCAAGAGGCAGAAGCTGAAACCAAGCAAATGCTTGAAGTTTACCGCAAAGTTGCGGAAGATGTTTTAGCCATGCCGGTAATTGCCGGTCGCAAGCCTGAGCATGAAAAATTCCCCGGCGCGATTGACACCTACTGCATTGAGGCAATGATGCAGGACGGCAAAGCCCTGCAAGCCGGAACATCGCACTTTTTAGGGCAGAATTTTGCTAAATCAGCCAACATTACCTTTATCAACAAGGACAACAAGCCTGAATACGCTTATACCACTTCATGGGGCTCCTCAACCCGCTTAATCGGCGGCGTTATCATGACCCACGCCGATGATGAAGGCATGGTTGTTCCTCCTGCCATTGCGCCGTATCAGGTTGTTATTGTTCCGGTAATCAAAAAACCGGAAGATGAAGAAAAAGTTATGGCTTACATCAACAACTTAGCGCAACAATTAAGCAAACAAACCGCCTTTGGTAAAAACATTCGCATTAAAACCGACAAACGCAACAAATCAAGCGTTGACAAGTTTTGGGAATGGACCCGCAAAGGCGCTCCGGTTATTTGTGAGATTGGTCCGCGCGATGTTGAATCCGGCGGCATGATGGTTCGCGAACGCTTAAAACTTGGGCTTCCTGAAGGCAAAGAACTGGTAAAAGCCGATGAATTTATCGCCGGTATCGGCGCGCGCCTGCAAAACATTCAGCACAATATGTTCGCCAAAGCCAAACAGCGCTTGCTTGATAATATTCGCACCGATATTACCACGCCGGAAGCGTTTAAAGCTTATTTTGCTGAAAGCAATGAGTGGATTGAAGACGGCAAGCAAGGCAAAGTTGCTTTTGTCCGTGGCAAATGGAATGGCAAACCCGAAACGGAAGAAATTTTAAAAGCCATGAAAATAACCATTCGCTGCATTCCGTTTGACCAAAGCGGAACCACCGGTAAATGCTTGCTAACCGGCGATGACGCCGCCTTAGACGTTATTTACGCCCGCTCATATTAGGCATTAACAATTTGGTTATATGCGTTAAATTTTATTGCTTTTTTTAACACATATATGCTATATAATAAATAACAGGAGTAAATCCTTGCGGATGGGGTTCTGAATGTTCCTCGTAAATAGTTCGTAAGGTTTCCTGTTTTTTTATTTAAATAACAAATAGTCTTCTACAATAAAATTTTCTATTTTCCTCTCATAATATAATCTAAATTAGTCTAATCTAGATTATATTAACGATATGCTTTTGATTTTTTGTATTTATATATTCAAAAACAGCCTCTGATTTAATCAGAGGCTGTTTGGCTTTTGTGTGCCGATTACCACGGTTCTTTATATTTCAAGGTCGGGTCATCCAATCTGTCGGTATAAGTACTATTCGGTTTTGTACGACCTGTTCTGAATGAGTTTAACTGATCATACTGATCGGTATACTCAGGTTGTAGACCTTTTTCACCTGGCAGAACATACAAGTTAGTCCTATCAAAGTAACAATAAACCGTAGCGTACGCCTCCAACGTTTTGGCTTTAACCGGAAAGACGTTCCAGTAAACATCTTCATCCTTAGGAGGATTTCCTACAACCGCGCTGATAATATTTTCATACAAACTTGCCGGATAAATAAAGCCCATAATTGCCGACCAACCTACAAAGTTTGTACAACCTTCGCCACTGCCCAAAGTATTATTACATGAACCCTTTGCGCCATTAGCCTGCGGCTGTACTTTACTCTTCAGCCAGGTGCTTTGTTGGAAATAAAGCGGCTGCGGTGAATACGGATCATTATTTGTCTTAGTTAATGTAGGCTCATTCGCGTGACCTAAGTAATAAAGGTCACGAGTGTTATTGGCGGAATCCGTAATCGTATTATGATAATACTGCGCGCCGCTAATTGTTTGCGTATCATCAGCCATATTTATTTTAACTTGTCCTAATTCCTCCAAGTTTGCTCTTTCATCAACCACAAAGCGGTTACCAGCGCCAGTTTTTCCAGCCCCAACATAATGCTCTCTTTTAACCATTTGTCCGGCTTGTGACATCTGAAAACCTGCCGGCGTAATCGTAATCACGCGGGCATGCCCCGGAGGACATAACGGCGCCGGCACCACGCCCAAAAACGGTGACGCCCATTGATCTGCACCAGATAAAGAGCCACCAGGAACTTCTGTAACATCCGCGCCCGCGCCTGCGCTTACCGAAATTTGACCGCCATTATTAACTGTTGCCGTAATGCTATCAAGACTGAAACCGGTATCTTTATAAGTATTGTTCACCACATAAATACCTTTATTAATAAAGTCAGGCAAAATATCGCTTAAACGCGCGCCGCCGCGGGTCGTGAGCTTAATATCATGCATAACTGAGGTATAAGCCGGATTAACCATATAACGATCATAGGCAACTCTGTCTGATGTATTCCAGCCTTTTGTATAATCACTCGGATAAGCATCCGACGGATTATCAATTTTCGTGCCATCATATTTAGTGTTAGCCACAAAACGACCGGCTTCAATATAGCCATAACCGGCATCAGCCTCATATCCGGCTCCGCTTGGCGATTCTAATTCAACCGCGCCGCGACGAATATAAACGCTGCCTCTGGTCGGATTGCTATCATCTGTTTTTTGCGCCAATGACCTATCAAGATCAACTTCAACAACCCGATAAGCCGAACCACCGGTTACATCTGAGAAGCTGACACTTTCTTTATCCACATCAACCGTACCAATCGGACGAGTATATGAGTTATATCCTACATTCACTGTTTCGCCATTAAGCCCGTTCGGCATAACGTTCAAAACTCGTTTACCATCCTCATCCTGAACATCAAAAATACCATCATTGCCTCGCGGTCTAACCGTGGTGCGGTTAGCCTCTGCCAAAACCAAACCTTGGTTAGTATTTTCATTCGGGTTCACATACAAGCTGTCCTGCATACCGGCAGCATTATCTTCACGTCTAACCCGAAATACACCGTCATTAACTGAGGTATAGTTAGCGTTAAAATCTATCGTGTCGGCATCTGCGCTGATAATCGCGTTTCTGCCGCCGCTTGTTTCGGTTTTGCCTCTGATAACCAAAGCTTTATCTTGTAACTGAACTTCTCCGTTATCATCAGTGGTATAAAGTTCAACCATATCGTTACCGGTTAAACGGGAACCGCTCGCCCCCAACACCATCTCACCGCCGGTTAAAGAATTAGACCCCTCTCTATTATATAAAGCGGTCGTATCTTGCGTAATTTCCATGCGGGTTTTGACATTAGCAGAATCGGTCGGGTCAGTAACTTTAACGCCGTTTGTGGTTGCATGCAACCAACGAGCATTATCGTTCGCCAACAATTCGCCGCCGGCATGGAGTTCCGCAGTATTAAACTTTTTAGTATATAAAGTGTTGCCGACAACCAAGTCATTTGCCACATAAGCATTACCGGTACCGTAAACTTTAAGCTGATAATTGTTATGTATGCCCTCCATATCGCCATCCGTGGCATCTGTAGCTTTGGTGCCAACCGTAGTCGCGCCGGTAATATTAGCTCTGCCCTTAATATTGGTTACCGCGCCGCTGCCGTCATCATCCAAAATTTCAACTTGCCCGTTTTGCAACAAAACTTTTGAGGCGTCAGCTGTAATATAACGTCCGTCCGGACCTGCCTTAAATGAGGTATCGGTTCCTCCGCTTGCCACTAAGGTATCGCCGGTTGCCGTTAAATCATTATTAATCGTGGTGGCATAATCGGTAACAACACTGGAATTATCCCCATTAATCTCAAGTCCAACACCGCCATCGGCAGTAGGGAATACATTAAAAAGGTGCGAATCCGCTGACATAATCGTGCCATCAGCATCAGCAAAGGTCAAAATTGGCTCATCAGAAGTGCCATTAACCTTAAACGCGTCGCTTAAAGCTGACAACGTGCCCGCCATCCAAGCAGAACCACCGCCTTGAGCATCTTCAGTCAAAACCAAGGTTTCCCTATCCTGATAGGTAGCTTTTTCAGCACTACCCATAATCAACTGGTCAACACCCAAAATTTTATACATATCGTCAACACCGGTAACACCGCCCATGTAAAGGTCGGTAATCATGGTATTGCGCCACAGCTGATCCGGTCTGTCTACCGGAGTTCTTTGCAAGTATTTATCATTTTCAAGCGCACCGGTTGATGCCGAGTTAATAGCGTCTGATGAAGCCACAACCACTGAACCTTTATTGGTATCAAAACCCAATGAGGTCAAATCAGCCTGATTCAAGCTCCACACGCCACCAACGCCAAGCGCGTTTTTGTCGCTGTTAACATAACCGCCGTTACTACCAATCATTGAGGCAATACGCGCGGCGCGCATCTCGCCGATGTCGGTCTTTTTAGGCAGCTGTACAAATGACGTAATTGAAAATCCTTGTCTTTTCAACATAACTTTCGGCATACCGAAGTTCTTTAAGTCATCAAACTTATAACCATACGGGAAAAAGTCATGAATACTGTCTTCCGAACTGTCATCATTCAAATCAATTTCATAAACTGAACCGTCAGTGCGCAGCTTGGTATCAAGCAAACTCTGGTAGTTAGCGGTAACATAGTTGTCAACCGCCTTCATAATGGTGCGCACATGAGTTGCGGTGTTAATATCCTGCAATTCAGTGGTTCTTTCCGCCGATTTTTTGTAAAGGGTTGGCGTAACCAATGAAATTAACGCCAACATTGCCATCGCCTCAATCATAAGGCTGCCGGTCTGGTTAACTTTACTGATAAAGTTTTTATATTGCGTTTTCATCTGTTTTCTCCTAACCGTAAATTTGCTCTATTTCAAACAAGCAGTGAACATTTTCTTTGTTACAACCTGATTTTTGAAAATCGGCATCGTTTTTAATCGCTTTATAAATTTCCAAACGCTCAAGTTTTTCAGCGCCTATCGGGTTGCCGTAATCATCATAATTTTGCACAAGTTTACCGCCGCTCAAAAGCAACTTGCCGCCTCTGGTTTCAGTGTAGCCGAAAAGGCGTCCGTAACCATGCACATGAGCCATTGCCGCCATCATGTCGGCATTCGGCAAATTTGAAACTTTATTAATCCATCTTGTAGGCATTTGCGTAAATGTAACAACGTATATTTTAGCGCCGGTTGCGCCGTCAGCGGAAATATGGCAGCAACTGCCGTCAACGCCTGAAACGCATTGCGCGTCAGTATTCGCGTCGGCAAAGCAAAAAACCTTGCTCACAATTTTGCCGCCGCCGGTAATGTTGGCAACGTCATCTAAGGTTTTTCCTTCCTGCGCATAGCCAATCGGCAGATAATCTTTAATCAGATCATAAGTTAAAACCTTGTATTGCGAACCGTCGCCGTCGGTTTTTGAAATATTAACGCCGTCACCGGGATAAAAATCAACTCTGGTCAGCCCCGTCAGTTGCGGCGCTCTTGAAATTAAATAATCTCTGACCCCGTTGTGCAATGCTCTGAATTTGGCAATAGCAACACTGGCTCTTGTTTCCGCATAAGCCCTATCCATATCCGGTCTTACTGACAAATTATATGACAGTAAGATGGTAATAAACGTTGCTATTACAACCCACAAATACATAGTTTTACCTCGCACGCCTACTTAATATATTTTGTATCGTAGCACAAAAAGCACCAAAAATCCAGATATTCCGCCGATTATGGCAAAATCTTCACATTTTTGTAACATACTATACTTCAGATATATTTTTAGCCTTGCGAAGTAAAAATTTAATTAAAAACCGCCGGAGTTTTTAAATTTTTCTGCTCTGTTTCAGGCAAAAACCTTAAATCTTTCCGCAATCGGCACAAAAGTTTTATCCGCTGGCGGGGTTTTTATCTCCCCAAACGGCATTTGCGCTTTTAACTGCCAAAATTCCGGCAAATTCCAGGTTTGCTTAACTTTTTCATCAATCAGCGGATTATAATGCTGCAAACTCGCCCCAATTCCGGCAGTGGCTAACATCGTCCACACCGCGTATTGCAACATGCCGTTTGCCTGTTCCGCCCAAATGCTGAAATTATCTTTATAAAGCGGAAACTTGTTTTGCATATCTTCCAAAGCTTTTGTTTCTTCAAAAAATAAAATTGTGCCATACCCCGCCGCAAACGATTCTTTAATTTTGCTTTCCGTCGCCGACCATTTTTCCGGCGGCACCAGAGGATACAAACTATCCCGCGCAATCTGCCACAATTTTTGATGTTGCTCGTCAAGCAAAAGAACGACTCGCGCCGATTGCACATTGTACGCGCTCGGCACATTTTTAATAACTTCCGCCAAATTTTGCCGCAACTCGTCATCCGAAAGCGCAATTTTATTACTTAAACCATACACAGAGCGCCGCATGGCAAGCGCATGTAAAAAACATTTTTCCATAAAATTTCTCCTTATATCCGTGAGATAAGCTTTAAAATTCTTCTTTCAAGAAAAAATTTTACAAAAAATATTGACAAAATATTTTTTTAGGCTTATCTTCCGCTTAATTTAAGATTTTTATGATAATTTTTTTTAATTTAGAATATAACACACTTTGTACGCACGCTGTTTTTTCCATGATTGACCCGTGCCTCTTCAAAGATGTTTTGCCATAAATTTTATGATATTTAGGAACAAGTTCGTTGTGAAATGCGCTTGTTTCTCCTTTATCTTTGCATAGTAAAATGGATTCTCTCGTTTGAGAAGGATCGCCATTGTTTTTTAGGGAGCTGCCGTGAGGTACCTCCCTTTTTTTATTTTAAAACGAAAAATTCCCTCACACCAAACGGTATAAGGGAATTTATCTTTCATCATGGTTACATTCTTAAACTAACATTTTTCAAGCAAAAAAACTCTTGACTTAGAGTGCGCTCTAAATATTACATTAATATTGAAAGGGAAACGCTTATGTTAATGTGGTACATAATTTTTGTTGTTTTAATCATCAGCACCGCCGCCTGCCTGCTTTATTTAAGCTCGCGCGTGGTTAAATTTAATTTTGCCGAAAAAATCGCCCCGTTTAAGTCAAAACGCCGCCTGCTATTGGGTTTTGCAATTATCGCCCTGTGCTTTGGCGGGCTGACTTTGTGCTTAAACCTCATGAACGCGGTTGTCTGCCTGATTTATTTTGCGGGCTTTTGGTTTATCTCCGATATATTATTTTACCTTATCAGGCGCACCGGTAAACTCACCTTTAAGCGCTATTACGCCGGATATTTGGCGGTTCTATTAAGCGTTTCAACTCTGCTTTGCGGTTGGTATTTAGACCATCATGTTTGGCAAACGGACTACACCTTAACCACCTCTAAGCAAATTCCGCCCCTAAAAATCGTGCATTTTGCCGATTCGCATATCGGCACCACCTTTAACAGCAAAGGTTTTGTTAAACACTTGCAAGCCATGCAGCAACAAAACCCTGATGTGGTGCTGATTACTGGCGATTTTGTTGATGACGACACCTCGCGGGCTGAAATGATTGCCGCCAGCCAAGCGCTTGGCACCCTTAAAACCCGATACGGTGTATATTTTGCGTTCGGCAACCATGATAAAGGTTATCACAATCCGGCAATTCGCGGCTTTACCGGCGCTGATTTAATTAACGAGCTTAAAAAGAACGGCGTCAGAGTTTTGCAAGACGAAACCATTATTCTTAACAACGCCGTTTACATCGTCGGTCGCAACGATTTATCCGAACTGCAGCGCGGCGGCTCTCGTCTTTCCATGCAAAAGTTAACCCAAGGTCTTGATAAAAGCAAATTTATAATTGTTATGGATCATCAACCGGCTGATTACCAAAATCAAGCTCAATCCGGCGCTGATTTAGTGCTTTCCGGACACACGCACGGCGGACAATTATGGCCGCTCAATAAAGTTGGCGAATGGATTGGCGCCAACGACCGCACTTATGGTTATGAACGCCGCCTGTTAACCGATTTTATCGTTACTTCCGGCATTTCGGACTGGGCTATCAAATTCAAAACCGGCACCAAATCAGAATTTGTCGTCATTAACATCAAACCAGAATAACAGAATTTTAAAACACAAAAACCGCCTTGCGGCGGCTTATTTATTGGGGCGGACGATGAGGCTCGAACTCACGACAACCGGTACCACAAACCGGGGCTCTACCAACTGAGCTACGTCCGCCGTCAACTGGTCTTTTACTAACATTCGCCATAAAAGTCAATAAAAATTATCGCCGCTTTCAAAAATTTATCAAAACATTACAAAATTTTCGCAATCATTAACTCTTTGTTTGACTTTTAGCCTTATTTTACACCTAAACAATTAACCAATTAAACCAAGAGATAAAAAATTATGAAATGCGTAAAGTTATTTTTTGTTGCTTTGGCTCTTTTAAGCTTCAGCGCCGTTAAAACCCATGCCGCCACTTCGTCTATTTTAATTGACGCTCAAAGCGGCAGCGTTTTATATGCCGATAATGCTGACGCTCTGCGCTACCCTGCCTCTTTAACCAAATTAATGACTTTATACATAACCTTTAACGCGCTTGAAAACGGCACTTTAAGTCTTGATGACAACTTAAAAATATCTCGCAACGCCGCCAATCGCTCGCCTTCACGCTTAGGATTAACCCCCGGCAAAACCATTGACGTCCGCACCGCCATTTTAGCCACCATTATTAAATCTGCCAATGATTGCGCCACGGTTTTGGGCGAGTCCCTTGCCAAAGACGAAAAATCTTTTGCCATATTAATGACTGAAACCGCCCATGAGCTCGGCATGAAGGATACCACCTTCAAAAACGCTTCCGGACTGCCTAACTCTCAGCAAAAAACCACCGCTCGCGACATGGCTATTTTAGCGGCGGCGCTGTATCATCATTTTCCGCAATATTACTCTTGGTTTTCCATTCCTCAATTTGAATATGAAGGACGCACCTACAAATCACACAATGACCTGTTAAAAGATTTTGACGGCGCCGACGGTCTTAAAACCGGCTATACCGCCGCTTCCGGCTATAATATCGTAACCTCAGCCCGCCGTGGCAATCATCGTGTTATCGCCGTCACCATGGGGCACGATTTTTCCGCCGACCGCGACAAAAAAGTTTATGCCATGATGGACAAAGCTTTAGGCAATATGGAACTTTCATCTTTAATTGACTATAACCGCCTGCACACTGAAATTGACAAAGCCGCTCCGCAAGCCAAACCGGTTAAAACCGCAAACGCTAAATCTTACAGCCCCAAAACCTCAAAAGGCGGCAACTGGGCAATTCAAATCGGCTCATTCGGCTCTTATGCCAAGGCTCAGGCTCACGCGCAAAAAATTAAAAACAAACTTGCCGGAAAATTTGCCGTGCGCGGCTCGCATATTGAAAAAGTTACCACCGGCGGCAAAACCGCTTATCGCTCCAAGCTCATCGGTTTAGCCAAAGCCGACGCTTCCCGCGCCTGCGCCGCCTTAAAACGCGGCAATCAAGCCTGCATGGTAACCACTTTTACACCTAACTCAGCTTATGCGCAGAATTAACCATGGCTCAGATTATTGTTATTAACAGCTCCAACACCCAAACCGGCAAAACCTTGTTTGCCGCTCATTTAGCAGTTATGCTCGCTAAAGATTATAAAACCGCCGTGCTTGATGATGTTAACAACAGCCCGCTCGCCATGTTTATCGCAAAACGTTACACTCTTAACATGGGCGAGCATTATAATTTGCCGATTCCGCAATATTATTCCTTAAAAAAAGGCGTGTTGGCTGAACTTAACAACCAATATGACGCCATAATTTTAGATTCGCCCGACGCTGACTATTTTCAATCTGCCGATATTGTGCTCACTATGCTCCGCAGTGAGGAAGCTTTGCAAAACTTAACCGCTAAAAACAGCCTGTTTGCCACTCTTATCTGGGAAGCCAAAAAACAGCGCGCCGCCGCCGGAAAAAATTCTTTCCGTTGGATTGTTTGCCCCAATGACAATTATTCGCCCGAAAATCTGCAACAGCTCAAAAACGCCGGCAAATTTTCAGGCTTTACGGTAGCGCCGCTCTTAAATTGGCGCGATGAATACGGCAAAGGTTTGCAACAAGGCGTAACCGTTTCCGACAAAGACCGACCGGAGCTTAAAACCTTGTTTGACCTGCCCGATTTATACGCCCGCCGCAATTTAAAAAAGCTTACTGATTTTATATGGCAGAACAAATAAATTTTGCTTTACCTGTAAAATCTTTTAAGGCATTATATCTTCTATCAGGGTATTATTAACGTTAAAAGGAATAGGAACATGATAAAAACTATTGCGACAACGCCTTATACCGACCAAAAAATGGGAACGGCCGGTATTCGTAAAAAATCTAAAATCGTTTCCCAACCGAACTATCTTGAAAACTTTATTCAAAGCTTATTTGACGCCATCGGCGGCGTAAAAGGACAAACTTTTGTTTTGGGCGGCGACGGTCGTTATTATAACGACATTGCCATTCAAAAAATTATCAAACTTGCCGCCGCTAATGGTATGAAAAAATTAATCATCGGTCAAAACGGCATGATTTCAACCCCTGCCTCATCAAAGGTTTTGTTAAAAAATCATGCTGACGGCGGTTTGGTTCTCTCCGCCTCGCACAATCCCGGCGGTGAAAACGGCGATTTCGGCATTAAATACGCCACCAAAAGCGGCGGACAATGCTCTTCCAAAATCAGCGATGCGATTTACGCCCGCACCAAAGAAATTTCATCTTTTAAAACTTTTGATGCCCCCGACGTCAACCTGCAAAATTTAGGCACGCAAAAACTCGGCGATATGGAAATTGAAGTTATTGACCCGATTAGCGTTTATACTGAAATGATGGAAAGCATTTTTGACTTTGACGCCATTAAAAAACTTTTCAAAAGCGGCTTTACCATGGTGTTTGACGCCATGAACGCCGTTACAGGTCCTTATGCTCTCAAAATTTTTGAAGAAGTTTTAGGCGCGCCGAAAGGCTCCGTTCGCAACTTTATTCCTAAGCCGGATTTTGGCGGCTTGCACCCTGACCCGAACTTGATTTACGCCAAAAATCTGGTTGACTTTATGTATTCTGACAATGGTCCTGACTTTGGCGCCGCTAATGACGGCGACGGCGACCGTAACATGATTTTGGGACACAAATTTTTTGTTACCCCGAGCGACAGCCTTGCTATTTTAACCGACAATTACAAATATATTCCGGCATACAAAAACGGCATTTACGGCGTGGCTAAATCCGCCGCCACTTCAACCGCCGTATCACGCGTGGCTAAAGCCTTAAACATCGGCTACTATGAGGTTCCGACCGGTTGGAAGTATTTTTGCAACCTTATGGATTCCAACCGCATCACCTTCTGCGGTGAGGAAAGCTTTGGCACCGGCTCCAGCCATATCCGTGAAAAGGACGGTATTTGGGCAGTTTTGTTCTGGTTAAACATTATTGCCGCCACCGGAAAATCGGTTGAACAAATCACCCGCGATTTTTGGCAGAAATACGGTCGCAGCTACTACTTGCGCTTTGATTATGAAGGCATTGACACCAATGTTGCCGATAAGCTCATGGCTGATTTAGAAGCCAAACTGCCAAGCCTGAACGGCAAAACTTTCGGCAATTACAAAGTTTCTGATGCCGCGCCATTCATATACAACGACCCCGTTGACGGTAGCTCCACCAAAAACGGCTTAATTATACGTTTTGCCGACGGTTCGCGCATTGTTTACCGCTTATCCGGAACCGGCACTAACGGCGCAACGCTGCGCGTTTATCTTGAGGTTTATGAAACTAAAAACCTTAACGCCGAACCTCTCGCCATGTTAGAGCCGATTGCGCAAATTGCTTCTGACATTGCCGAAATCAGCAAACGTACCGGCAAAACCAAGGCTGACGTTACAACTTAATTAAATTTACATCGGGCAGCCGAATTTTCGGTTGCCAGCTTATTTGGTAAAACTACATGTTAAGTAAAAGCAACATTAACCGTCCTGACCGTCAACTTGAAAAAGCGTTGAGCGCTTTAGTATACGCCATTGTCTCGTTGGCGGTCAGCCTGCTGATGTTGTTTATTTACCCACAATATTCCGTATACATCATCTTGCTGATTTTGCTGATTACCATAATTTGCATTTGTATTTCCATCAAAATTATGAAAGCCAGCGAAGAAGCAATTACTTACGGCGGATTCGCCAACGAAATTTTAAGCAGCCGCGAAGTAATTAACCGCATAGATAATTCCGGCGGCGAGCCGATAATTGAAAACGCTCCCGCCAAACAGTTTTTCAGCGGCTCCGGCATTATGGAAAAACTGCAAAACAATCTGGTTGACGAGCGCCAAAATGTTCTTAATTTTCAGCGTCTGCAACTCGCGCTTAAAAGCCTTAAAACTGAAAGCGTTATCTTATCTTTGCGCTCCGATAGCAAAGATAAATGGTATAATATCACCGTTAAACCGATATACTTAAAAAAGACCGATATTTTTGAAGAAGAGTTTTCCATTAAAAAAATTGAAAAAGAAACCTACTTTTTCTGGTCGCTCAAAGATATTACCGCCGCCCAAAATATGGAAAAAACTTTTGAGGAAGAGCGCAAAAAGCTTCATACTTTTATCAATCAAATGCCCATCGGTATTTATATTGTCGATTCAGAGCATAATATTGAATATGTAAATGAAACTTTTGCCGCACAGCTCTTATCATTCAAAGAAAATTTAATCGGAAAATCATTAAAAGACTTGCTCGTGCATGATACCGGCATTCTAAACTCCCGCAAACCGTCTTTTGTTGGATTCGGGCTGTTCAAAACCGCCACCGATGAAACCGCGCAAATTTATGTGATGCAGAACAATTTTAAAGATGACGATAAAATTAAAATCAGAGGCATCACCTTAAAAAATCTGCCTAATGACGCTACTTTACGTCAACAGCTTAATTACATCACTGATAAAGCCGACTGGCTGTTTAACTCGGCTCCTTGCGGAATCGTGTTCAGCGACCCAAACAATAACATTGTTATTGCCAACGCTAAAGCTCACGAAGTTCTGGCAACCGATCCTGAAAACAAAGAGCAACTAAACCTTGCCTCTTTATTGCCCGCCGAAACAATCGCTTTATTGCAAACCGAATACGCCCGATTTGCCAAAGACCCGCAAAATCGCGAACTTATTCAAACTGAAGCTTCCTTAAAATCCGGCAAGAGCGTCCATATTTATATTACTCCGCAACGCCGCATGCTTTCCGAAAAAGAAAGTATTGACGGACTGATTTTATATATTACCGATACTACCGAGCAAAAAAACTTAGAACAGCGATTCGCCCAAGCTCAAAAAATGCAGGCTATGGGTCAGCTCGCCGGTGGTATAGCGCACGATTTTAATAACTTGCTTACTGCGATGATAGGCTTCTGCGACTTGCTTTTGCAACGCCACGGCGTTGGCGACCCGTCATTTGCCGACCTTTCCCAAATCAAACAAAACGCCAACCGCGCTGCCGCATTAGTCAGTCAGCTTTTGGCTTTTTCACGTAAACAGTCTTTAACTCCTAAAAAAACCGACATCACCGAAAGTTTAACTGACTTCAGCCCGCTGCTAAAACGCACTCTGGGCGAAAATATTAAGCTTGAATTTTACCACGGCTCTGACTTAGGTTATGTTAAAGTTGACAGAGTTCGTCTTGAGCAGGTAATTTTAAATTTAGCGGTTAATGCGCGTGACGCCATGCAGGGCAAAGGCACCTTAAAAATTTCCACCCACACCGAAACTCTTAACGAGCCCTATTTATTTGGCGGCGACACCATTGATGCCGGTGATTTTGTGGTTATTGACGTGTCAGATACAGGCTGCGGTATTCCGGCTGAAAATTTAAGCCGTATTTTTGAACCGTTTTTCTCTACCAAAGAAAACATTGTCGGCTCCGGAACCGGCTTAGGTCTGGCAACTGTTTACGGCATTGTCCGCCAAACCGAAGGCTTTATTAAGGTTAAAAGCACGGTCGGACAAGGAACAACTTTTTCAATTCATCTGCCGCGCTTTGAAAGCTCTGACAGCGAGCCTGAAAAACCGACGCCGGAATCTGATAATCAAATACCGGTATTAACTTCATCAACTAAACAAGCGCCTAAAATAATTTTCGGGCTTAATGTTTCGGCGCTTGACCATAATCGCGAGCAAAATATTAATCCGCAAAAAATTAAAATCTTATTTGTTGAAGATGAGGATTCGGTCAGAGCATTCGGTTTTCGCGCCTTAAAACGCAAAGGCTTTGAGGTCACCCCTTGCAACTGCGCCGAAACCGCCCTAGATTTATTAAATAAAGGCGAAAAATTTAATTTGATGATTACCGATATGGTTATGCCCGGAATGAACGGCACCGATCTGGCTAAAAAAGTCAAGCAAATATTGCCTGACATCAAAATAATTTTAGCCTCAGGCTATTCGGAAGAAATTGCCCGCCGCAAACTAAATGGTTCCGAGGAATTTAAATTTATTGCCAAACCCTACAGTTTAGGTGACTTAACCAAAAAAGTTTTTGAATTGTTAAATGATTAAAAAATGAGCACAACAAATTTTAAAATAAAACAATTTCCGTTAAAATTTAAGCCTCGTACCGATTTCGGACGCGATGATTTTATGGTGGCAGATTGTAATCGCGAAGCTTTAAGCATGATTGAAATGTGGCCGAATTGGCCATTTTTTGCCATTGTTTTATACGGTCCCGAAGGTTGCGGCAAATCACACTTAGCGCATGTATTTGCCGAACACGTTGCCGCTTGCTGTGAACATCCGATTCCGGTGCAAATTATTCAGGCAACTGCCGTCAACGCGCGCAATGTGGAAAGGCTCCATCGTGAAAACCCCTGCTTGGTGGTTGAAAACTTAACCCCTAAAGCCGATAACGAAGCTTTGTTTCACTTGTTTAACTTATATCAAAATGAAGGCGGCTATATCTTATTTACTGCCGAACAATCGCCGACCAGAATGTATTTTAAGCTCCCTGATTTACGCTCACGCTTAAACACTGTGCCAAGCGTTGCTATCAGCGAACCTGATGACGCCATGCTCACCGCTTTAATCGTAAAGCTGTTTAACGACCGACAAATCATTATATCGCCGGAAGTATTAAATTACATTGTGCAAAACATGCAGCGCTCATTTTCTTACGCGCAAAAACTGGTAGCCGAAATTGACGCTATCTCGCTTTCATGCAAAAGAGCCGTATCCGTTCCGATTGTAAAAGAAGCCATGAAAATTTTGAACACCAATGTTCAGCAAGAACTTTTTTAATTAAGTGTGGTTAAAACTTCGGTATTTCCGATTAATGATACCGGCGGAATTTTAATACTTTTAATCTGATTTTGATGTTCTTTTATAATTTGAAAGCTGCCATACAGAACTGCCTGCGCCGCAAACATCGGAGCACTGGTTGAAAACTCAAAATATTCTCCCGGTTCTAACTCCGGCAACTCGCCCTTAAACCCCGGAGCATTGTCATAATAGCTGTTTCCTCGGTCATCGGTAATGTTAAAGTTTTTACCCAAAATTTGGATTCTGTCATCTGAGTTATTCTCAATTCGCAAATAATAACCGCAGGCATTCTCGTCATCTTCTTCCAAAAAAGCCTGACAAGCTGAAATCACAATATCATCGCTTTGCGCGGTTACATAATCTGTTTCAAAATCCATTTCAAATCCTTAACATTAAGTTAATTTTCAGATTAACTATTATTTAACTTTTGCAGATTCGCAACCATGAAATGAATTTTTAACAAACTTATGCACAATAAAAAAACCGGAGATTTTATTCTCCGGTTCCAAACCTTATTAAATGCGTCCGTAAATATCTTCAAACCGCACAATATCGTTTTCATCAAGCTTATCTCCGGTCTGAACTTCAATAAATTCAACATCGGATTCGGTATCATTCTGGATTCGGTGCTTGGTATTTACCGGAATATAAACCGATTCGTCTTGCTTGCGCACTAAAATATCTTCACCCAAAGTCACCTTGGCTTCGCCTTTTACAATAATCCAGTGTTCGCCGCGATGATGGTGTAATTGCAACGAAAGTTTGTTATGCGGAGTAACGCAAATTTTTTTAACGCAAAAAGTTTCGCCGCAATCCAAAACTTCCCACGTTCCCCACGGACGAGTATCTTTATCGCCGCGTTTGTAATTATTAGCCATTTTTGCTCCTTATAAATTAAGATTTATGCTTGCTGAAACAGAATATAAAGAATATAAATAAATCACAAGCATAATTTTTCTTTTATCAGAGGCAAGATGCAAACCAACACCGAACACACCGCAATGGAAATTCTAAAACTGTTTCAAGCCGTGCCTGAAAATCAAGACCCGGCAGACAGATTAGCAAAATTTATGCAAATTTTGGCTGATGGCTTTAACGCCGACGCCGCTGTTTGCCATACCGCGGTTGATGACACATATCTTGAGGTTTTATGCAGTTACGGCTTATCTGAAAATCAATACAAACGCAACATTCGTTATGGTGAAGGCTTTATAGGTGAAATTGCCGCCAGTAGGCAAACTTTATCTTATTCTGAAAACAACGAGCCGCAAAATACCAAAAACGAGCGTATATTTAAATCGGCTCTCGGCGCTCCGCTATTACGTTGGAGCCGCACTTACGGCACTGTTGTAATTGCTCACAAATCGCCCCATACATATTCGCAAGCTGATACCGAAGCGCTTGAAACCATCGCCATGTTTTTAACCGCCGCCCTTTCATCGGAAGAAATGATAGCTTACAAAAAAAAGCTGGTAAAATCGCGCGGTTTAAAGCTTAAAGACCACCTTAAAGGCATGGTATTGAACAAAGGATACGGTATCGGCAACGCCGTTGTTCATCGCCGCCGCCAAGCCGTTACTGAAATATTTGCCGAAGATATTAACAAAGAGCTTGCCCGCCTTGAAGACGCCAAAGAAAAAATGAACAAAAGCCTTGATGAAAAATTCAACGCGGCGCAGCTTGGTATCGGCGAACATACTGACATTCTAGAAACATACCGCATGTTTGCGCGCGATAAAGGTTGGTATCGTAAAATATCTGATAATATCTCCGGCGGCTTAACCGCTGAAGCCGCGGTAGAACGCGCCTATGAGGACATGTGGAACCGGCTTTCCGGCAGCAGCGATATTTACTTAAAAGAACGTTTGCATGACCTCCGTGATGTCGCCGACCGTTTGCGGCTGTTTTTAAGCGGCGATGAAAAAAAATTAAACCAAATCAACAACGAAAAAGACATTATCATTGTGGCGCAAACCATGGGTCCGGCTGACTTAATGGATTATGATTACAAAAAAATCCGCGGTCTTATTTTGGAAGACGGCACTCCGACTATGCACGTTTCTATTGTCGCCAAAGCACTAAACATACCGGTTATCGCCAAAATCAACGGTATTTTTAAGGACGTTAAAGACGGTGAGTTGCTTGGTATAGACGGCAAAGAAGGCTTTGTTTACATCAACCCGCCCGATGATATTGTGCAAAAGTTCAAATCTCAGCAAAAAAATATGGCGCTTTTGCTTGAACAGTTAAAAAAACTGCGCCGCTTTTCCAATAAAACCCTTGACGGTATTCGTATCAGTTTAAATCTTAACGTCGGTCTTGATTTTGACTTTGATTACATAGATTCCACCAAATGCGACGGTATTGGTCTGTATCGTACCGAAATACCGTTTATGTCATCTGAAACCATGCCCGATGTAGCCAAACAAACCGCTTTTTATCAAAAACTAATGGATAAAGCCGGTAATAAAAAAGTTGTTTTCCGCAGCCTTGACGTAGGGTCTGACAAACTTTTGCCGTATTGGGGCGATATGAAAGAAAATAATCCGGCTATCGGTTGGCGCTCAATCCGCATAACGCTTGACCGCCGCGCCATTTTGCGCCAACAACTCAAATCATTCTTGAAAGTTACCGCCGACAAAGAGCTTAATATTATGTTCCCGATGATTTCCAGTCTGGAAGAGTTTTTAGACGCCAAAGAAACTTTAATGATTGAGGTTGAAAAAGAGCGCAAAAAAGGCGAGCCGATGCCATCTAAAATCAATGTCGGGTTAATGATTGAGGTTCCATCGGTCGTTTTCCAGCTTGATGACGTGTTAAAATATGCTGATTTTATTTCCATCGGCACCAACGATTTAGCTCAATTTATGTTTGCATGCGATCGCGGCAACCCGCGCATTACTGACCGCTATGATGTTCTATCAGCCCCGTTTTTACGCGCCTTAAAGCAAATAATCACCAAAGCCGATGAAGCCGGTGTTCCGTGCTCGGTATGCGGCGAAATGGCGGGTTCTCCGATAGAGGCTATGGTGCTTATCGGCTTAGGTTTCAGACGCCTATCCATGACCGGTTCTGCTTTCGGCAACGTTAAAAAGATGATTCGCACTCTGCGCGTTCAGGATATTACTGATTATGTGCAAACTTTATTAAAATCACCCAAACGATCTTTGCGTCCGCAATTATCTGCTTATGCGCATGATCATGGTATTGCAATCTGATAAAAAATGTGATTTAATATAAAAAAATTTATATAAAGGATGCTGAAAATTGGAAAAACAACCTGAAAAAACACCAAACGCTGCTGAGGAAGCAACCACTGTCGGTATGTTTTTAAAATATACGCGCTTAAATCAGAAAAAAACTTTAGACGCGGTATCTAAAGCTTTGTGTATTCGCAAAATTTACATTAAAGCCCTTGAAGAAAGCAATTTTAAGGAACTTCCTCCCGTTCCTTACGGTACCGGCTTTATCCGCTCGTATGCCGAATATTTAGGTCTTAATGCCGACCGTATTGTTCAGTGCTATAAATCTGAGGCTATGCCGCAAAAAAGCGCTGAGCAAAACAAAAAAGGCAAAAACGTAATTGAAAAACACACCAAACTGACTATCCCCAACAAGCGCCAAATATTAATCGGTATTATTGCCGTGGTGCTTATTTATCTGGCATGGTTGTTGTTAAGTTGTTATCCAAAAAAGGCTGAAACTCCGATTGATGAATATCAACCCGCCGATGAAGAGCAAATTTCCGATACGGCCTCTGAAGAACAGATAAACATCAATGAAATTATCACTCCGCCGGAATCTGCAACTGAAACACCGGCTGAGGATAATCAAATAACCGTATCAGATGAAAGCTACACCGAAACTCCGGCTGCCGAAGAAGATACGCAAATTGCAACGGATAGCCGCGTAGTGCTTAAATTTAACGGCGAATCATGGTTTGAAGTGCGTGATGATCAAAAAGTTTATGACACCGGCATTAAACCCAAAGGTTATGTATACAATGTGCCCGATAAAACAGGTCTTATCTTATCAATCGGACGTTATTATAATGTTGACGTATATATTGACGGGCAGTTAACCAAAGTTGCCGGTCCTCGCAAACAAACCGGCATTGCGCTTGATAAATTTTTAAACCATTAGCACTGCTTTCATTTTAAGAAATGGCTCAGATTTTCTGTGCCGTTTCTTTGTTTAAATAAATTAGGAAAAAAACATGGCAAAATTACAAAATGTTCGCGGAACCTATGATTTATACGGCGCCGCCAAAAGAAAAGTTAAAAAAGTTATTGCTACCGCCTCAGAAGTGGTTGAAAAATACGGTTTTGAAGAAATTGAAACCCCGATTTTTGAATTTACCGAAGTTTTTTCGCGCAATTTGGGCGATACGTCTGACATTGTTACCAAAGAAATGTACTGTTTTCAAGACCGCGGCGGCGAAAGCCTGACCTTGCGCCCTGAAGGCACTGCCGGAGTTGTGCGCTCCTTTATTTCTGAAGGCATGCAGCAAAATCTGCCGGTTAAGCTTTACTATCAAGGACCGATGTTCCGTTATGAGCGCCCGCAAAAAGGCAGACAGCGCCAATTTACTCAATTCGGAGTTGAAATGTTGGGCGTTGCCTCGCCGCAAGCCGATATTGAAGTTATTGCCATGGCTTATGAGTTCCTTGAAAAGCTCGGGCTTGCCGGTGCGGTTACGGTTGAAATTAACTCATTAGGCGATGCCGCAAGCCGCGATGCCTATCGTGAAAAATTAGTAAGCTATTTACAGCAGCATTACGATGAATTATCCGAAGACAGCAAAAATCGCTTAACCAAAAACCCGCTGCGTATTTTGGATTCTAAAGAAGAATGCGACAAAGCGATTGTTGCCGGAGCTCCTCTTTATGCTGACAGCTTAAATGAAGAATCCGCCGCTTTCTTTAATACGGTGCTGAAAGGTCTTGACCTCTTAAATATTAAATACCGCGTTAATAACCGTTTGGTTCGCGGCTTAGACTATTATTCACACACCGTTTTTGAACTCACTACCGATAAACTCGGCGCTCAGGGCACTGTGCTTGCCGGCGGCAGATATGATGGTTTAGTTGCTCAAATGGGCGGCGGCGATGTTGCCGGTATCGGTTGGGCTTGCGGGGTTGAACGCCTTTCTATGCTGCTTGAATCTGATGTTGAACTTACCCGTCCGATTGCGGTAATTCCGGTCGGTGATGATATGGCGGAAACAGCCTTAAAAATTGCTTATGATTTACGCAAAGCCGGATTCCGTGTTGAGCACGGATACAGCGGAAATATCAAAAAACGCATGATAAAAGCCAATAAAGCCAACGCATTTAAGGCCGTAATTATCGGCTCCGACGAGTTTGCGGGCGGCAATGTTACCATAAAAGATTTAGACAGCGGCGAACAAAAAATTGTTGCCATCACTAATTTGCTGAAGGAAATTTAAAATGAATTTTGAAGAAAAACTTGACGGCGTGGTTCGCCGCCATGAAGAAATTGAATCTTTACTAACCGGAACCGTATCTTCCGATGAGTTGGTTAAGCTCAATAAAGAGCTCTCATTGCTAACGCCGGTGGTTGAAGCTATCAAAAAATATCAGCACACCGCCGCTAATTTAAATGACGCCAAGCAAATGATGGAAGATTCATCGCTTGATAAAGAAATGCGCGAGATGGCGGAAAGCGAATATTATGAATTAAAAGAAAAACTCCCTGAAATGGAGCATGAAATTAAAATTTTATTGCTCCCTAAGTCTGAAGATGATGAAAAAAACGCTATTTTAGAAGTTCGCGCCGGCACCGGCGGTGATGAAGCCGCTTTGTTTGCCGCCGTTTTGTTTGAAATGTATCAGCGTTATTCACAAAAACAAGGCTGGAAATTTGAGGTTCTGGACGCCAATGAAAACGGCTTAGGCGGCTATAAAGAAGCATCTGCCAAAATCACCGGCAAAGATGTGTTTGCCAAGCTCAAATTTGAATCCGGCGCTCACCGCGTGCAACGTGTGCCGGTAACCGAATCACAAGGACGCGTTCACACTTCCGCCGCCACAGTGGCGGTTTTGCCTGAAATTGAAGAGGTTGACTTATATATCAATCCGGCTGATTTAAAAGTTGATGTTTATCGTTCATCAGGCGCAGGCGGACAACACGTTAACAAAACCGAATCCGCAGTTCGTATCACCCATATCCCGACCGGCGTTGTAGTACAATGTCAAGATGACCGCTCACAGTTCAAAAACCGTGAAAAAGCCATGAACCACTTGCGCGCTAAATTGTATGATATGCAAAAAGAAACTATTGACGCCAACTATGCCGAAAAGCGCAAAACTCAAGTCGGCAGCGGCGACCGCAGCGAGCGTATCCGTACCTATAACTATCCGCAGGGACGCGTTACCGATCATCGCATCAACCTCACTCTGTACAAGCTTGATGAGATTGTATCCGGCGAAGCCTTAGACGAAATTATTGAAGCTTTAATCACTGAAGATCAGGCGCGCCGCTTGGCTGAAATGGAATAAAATCATTTGCTTTAATTGTAACATTATGTAACATCTTTTTAAAAGCAATTTGACGAAAAATGTGCTATAAAAGGCTCAGTTTTTCGCAAATTACATAAGGATTTTAAATGACTGATACCATTAAAGTTGCCGTTATCGGCGCCGGAGTTATGGGTAAAAACCACTTAAAAACATATAAAAACCTGCCCAATGTTGAGCTTGTCGGCGTATATGATATTTTTCCGGAAGCGGCTAAAAATGCGGCTGAAATGTTCGGTATTAAAGCTTTTTCATCAATGGAAGAAGTTGCCAAGAGCGTAAATGCCGTCAGCGTGGTCACCACTTCAACCACTCACGCCGATGTTGGCGAATTTTTCTTAAATCACGGCATTCATTGCTTGATTGAAAAACCGCTTGCCACCACTGAAGATGAGTGCATGCGCTTAATCAACGCCGCTAAAAAGAACAACGTAACTTTGTTGGTCGGTCATATTGAACGCTTTAATCCGGCGGTTGAGCAAATGGGCAAAATTTTATCCGATACTTCTAAAATCCGCTCATTAACCGCTCAACGTATGTCTGCCGCCAGCGGTCGTATTACCGATGTTGACGTTGCTATGGACTTAATGATTCACGATGTTGAAGTTATTCAGTCTTTGGTAAAATCTCCGGTTGTTAATGTTCAAGCTTGCTCAGTTAAAACCGCTGACAAACCGGAAGGCAAAGATTATATTTCCGCCTTGCTTGAATTTGAAAACGGCGCCACCGCCAATTTAACGGCCAGCCGTATCACTCAAGCCCGCGTGCGTACCTTAACTGTCACCACTGACACCAACTACATTGATATGGACTTTATCAATCAGAGCATTAACGTTCACTCGCAAGGTCGTATGCCGTATGTAAATCAAGAAAGCATTCCTGATTGGATGAATTACGGCTTAAAGGGCAGTGTTGAACAGCTGTTTATTCCTACCAATCAGCCGTTAAGCGCCGAACTCAGCCACTTTACGGCTTGCATCCGCGGCGAGGCAACTCCGCGCATTACCGGTGAAAATGCTCTCAATGCTTTACGCGTTATTTGGGAGGTACAGCGTAAACTCGGTTTTTTTAAAGGAAAACAAGAATCAGGCTTAAAACTTGTTGCTTAAACTAAACTCAGATTCGTAAAGCCGGAGTGTTGCTCCGGCTTTTTTCTTGCAATAACGGGCAAAATATATTATTGATATTGGCATGCGATACAAAATAACCATAGAATATGATGGCACCAACCTTGTCGGTTGGCAAAAACAGCAAGAAGGCAAAAGCGCTCAAGAATATCTTGAAACCGCGCTGTTTAATTTTGCCCATCAAAAACCTGAAATTTATGCCGCCGGACGCACTGACGCCGGAGTGCATGCTTTGGCGCAGGTTGCGCATTTTGATTTAAATACCGATATGGAATTGTTCCGGATTCGCGAAGCCTTTAACGCCAATTTGCGCGATATGCAAGCGCCGGTTGCCGTAATTAATGTTGAGCAGGCTCCCGCTGATTTTCACGCCCGTTTTTCCGCTATTGGTCGCGGTTATATTTACCGTATATTAAACCGCCGCGCCCGCACTGTTTTGCTTGAAAACCGCGTTTGGCATGTAGGTTTTCCGCTTGATGTTGATTTAATGCGCGATGGCGCCAGACATTTACTAGGGCATCACGATTTCAGCTCTTTCCGCGGCGCCGGTTGTCAGGCGCTTTCACCGCTCAAAACCTTAGATAAGCTTGAAATTATCCAAAACGGCGATGAAATAGACTTTATTGTTGAGGCTCGCTCATTTTTGTACCATCAGGTTCGCAATATGGTCGGAACCTTAAAAATGGTTGGCGATAAACATTTAACTCCTGACGACGTTAAAACTATCTTGGAAAGCAAATGCCGCGCCAAAGCCGGTGTAACCGCGCCCGCTTGCGGATTATACTTAAACAAGGTTATGTACTAGCTAAGCTCCGTATTTTCCGCCCATCGCTTTAAAAATGTAGTTTTCATACTTGATTATTTGGTACTTTTGCTCAATCAAGCTTTTATAAAGCTCATTTTCAGTGTTAATCGCTTCCAAATAATCCTTAAACTCAATTTTGCCGTTATTATAACGCGCCTGATAATATTTGCTGATTTTTACGGCATTATTATAATTTTGTTCAACATTATCATATTGCTGTCCTGCTTTTTGATATGCAAAGTAATAATATGCAACCTCATTTAGAGCCTGATTTAAGTTATCCTTAAAATCAATTAATGCCAAATTATAATCTGCTTCTGAAATTTTAACATTATTTTTCACCCTGTTCCAATCCAAAAACGGCAAATCAACCCCGACACTGCCAAGCAAATACGGAAAATCAAACGTGGTGCGCGCCTTGTCAGAGGCTGAGTTAATCGCCCCTTTGAGTGAAATGGTCGGATACCAGTTTTTATCCTCAGCTTTTAAGTTCTTAAACGCCTTTTCCAACCGATATTGACCAGCCAGCAAATCCGGACGTTTAGCAAGCACCGCCAGCGGCGTTTCCATATTAACATTAAGCGGTTTTTGCTCTAAAAGCTCTTCAAATTCCAAATTTAAATCTTCATCAGGTTTGGCGCCTAAAATGTTGCGCAAACTGCTCTCTTGCTCTTTAAATGAAGTCTGTAAGTCAAGCAGTTTATTTTCCTCTGAAAGCAGGCTTTGCTTGGTTTGCAGATATTCTATATCGTCAGTTTTACCGCTTTGGTATTTTTGCGCGGAAATATTATACAAATTTTGATATAAAGCGATATTTTTTTCAGTTACTGCAATCGCATTATTTAAATATGTCAGATTAAAATACAAATCAACCACGCTGTTTACAAGGCTCAAGCGCGCCGATTCTTTATCTTGCTCCGTAGCTTTATATTCAAATTCCTGCACAGTTTGCAAATTACGGATTTTACCGTATAAATCAACTTCATAGGTTAAGCCCAATTCGCCCGAAAAATTGCTTGAAAAATTATCGGTGCGCTTAACCTCGCTTTGTGAAGATGCGTTAAGTTTGCCCGCCAATGTCGGAAATAAATTAAGCGTTTGCAATTTTAAATTATAAAGCTCTTTATTAATATTTATCGCCGCCCGCAAATAATCCGGATTTTTTTGCAGCGCCGTTTCCACCAAGCGATTGAGCTCATTATTATGGTATTCGCGCCACCATTCGCCGTCGGCTTTATAACGATTACTGTCATATTGCCCCAACTCATCTTCAAGCGTGCGCGATTCGTATTTATTTGCCGCGCAGCCAAGCGTTGCAAATAAAACTGTTATCACTAAAAAATTTAAAACCGTATTCTTTTTCATGTTATTCACTCGCTAATGCATCAATAGGATTAAGATTTGAAGCGTTTCTGGCCGGCATATAACCAAAAATAATACCGATTGCGGTTGAGCAGCTTAACGCCAAAACGATAGACGCGGTTGAAAAAATCATACCGAAATCTTCCGAAAAGGTATTAAATCCGGCGCCTATCAATAATGAGAGCGTCACTCCCATAAAGCCGCCGACCAAACAAATCAGCACCGCCTCAATTAAAAACTGCTGCAAAATATCGGCTTGTTTGGCGCCGATTGCCATTCTGATACCAATTTCACGCGTGCGTTCTGTAACCGATACCAACATAATGTTCATCACCCCGATACCGCCGACAATCAATGAAATTACCGCAATACTCGCAATTAAAAGCTTCATGGTGTTGGTTGCGCTTTCAACTGTCTGCTTAATGCTATCGGTATTAATCATAAAAAAGTCTTTTTTGCCGTGCAGCGTAGTTAAAATATTTTCAATACTTTCTTCCGCCACTTGCGAATTTACCGCATCGCTGATTTTTACCGTGATAGAATCAATATCATTAGTGCCGTTAATTTTATACATCGCGGTTGTATACGGAGTCCACAAGTTCATTGAATCTGACATCGGACCGGGAGCATTGTACGGCTCGGTAATACCAATGATTTTCAGCGGTTTTTTGTTAAAAATTAAAATCTTGCCAATCGGGTTAGGGTCATTTTCAAACAGCTCTTTACGAGTGTTATCGTCAATCACCACCACCGAGGCCATATCATCAACCTCGCCTTGCGTAAAAATACGTCCTAAAGCAATTTTGCGCCCTTTAACCTCAAAAAAAGCCTCGCCCACTCCGGTAAGCTGTGCGGTTAAAGCCTGATTTTCATATACCAAATTTCCGTTAGCGGAAACTTTCGGGGTGGAATTATCAATAAAGCTTTGTTTTCCCAAATAATCGGAATCGCTGATTTTTAAGGTGCGTATCCGCATGGCGCGCCTGTCGCCAAAACCGGTACCGGGTAAAATATCAATTGTATTGGTGCCCATGGAGTTAATCTGCTCCATAATTTTTTGCTGTGACGCGTTACCCAAAGCCACCACTGAAACCACGGAAGCAATACCGATAATAATGCCAAGCATTGTCAAGAGCGAGCGCATTTTATTAGATACAATAGCATGAACCGACATCTTAAACGATTCCATAAAACTGTACTTAAAAGTAGCAAACTTGCTCTTTTTATTATGCTCCACTTTTTCCGCCGCCGGATAAATAGTATCTGATTTACGGGTATCCGAAACCACCTGCCCGTCTTTAATTTCAATAATCCGGCTTGCCTGCGCGGCAATATGGCTGTCATGCGTAACCAAAATTATGGTATGTCCCTGCTTGTGCAGTTCTTTAATAATTTCCATAACTCGCTCGCCGCTTTTGGAGTCAAGCGCGCCGGTCGGTTCATCGGCTAAAATAATTTCGCCGCCGTTCATCAAAGCCCGCGCAATACTAACTCGTTGTTGCTGTCCGCCGGAAAGCTCATTCGGCTTATTGTTAATCTTATCGCCAAGTTCCAACTGTTTTAAGAGCTCAACCGCGCGTTTGTTGCGGGTTTCCGCGTCAATCCCTAAATAAACCGCCGGAAGCGCGGCATTTTCATCCGCTTTTAAACTTGACAGCAAATTATAGCGCTGAAAAATAAAGCCGAATGTTTTAGAGCGCAAATCCGCCAATTCGTCCTTGTTCATTTTACCGACCTCAACTCCGTTTATTTTATAAGAGCCGGACGTCGGCACATCTAAACAGCCGATAATATTCATCATTGTAGATTTTCCGGAACCGGATTGTCCGATAATGGCAACAAAATCACCTTTTTCAACTGAAAAATTAACATCTTTCAGCACATGAACCCTATTCCCGTTTTCACCGAAAAACTTATTAATTTTTTTCAGCTCAATGATGTTCATCTTAGAATCTCCTCGGACCTTTAGTATTTGCGGTTTTATCTGAAATTTCAGCCGATGACATGTGCGCTAACACCACTTTATCGCCTTCATTTAAGCCGCTTTTAATTTCAATATGCAATCCATCGGAAACTCCGGTTTCAACCGGTTTTTGTTGTAAACCTTCTTTAGTTAAAACCTCAACATATTGTTCATTTGCCTTGCCCTTTACCGCCATAACCGGAACGGAAAGCACATTTTCAGCATTTTCAACATAAATTACGTTTTGAGTCGTCATACCGATTCGTAATTTTCCTTCATTATTAGGAACAACCAAACGACCGTAATAATAAATTGCCTCATCGTCGCCCACCACTTCTGAATAGGTACCGTTAGTCAACAACGTAAGCGCCGGATCAATAGATTTTAAGGTTGTTTCATACACATGGTTTAAATCTGCCAAAATAGAATAGGTAACCTTAACCCCGGCCTTAATTTCAGAAATATCGCCTTCTGAAATTTCAATCAAAATCTCCATTTGACTCAAATCGGCAATTTGCACAATGGTCGGCGTATCCATTGCGGCATTAATAGTTTGCCCGACTTTTACCGGAACTGAAACAACGGTGCCGTCAAGCGGAGCGGTAATACGGGTGTAGCCTAAATTAGTTTCCGCCGTGCTTAATGAAATTTCCGTTTCTTTAACCGCTGCCGTAAGCTCCGCCACTTTTGATTTTGCTGTTTGATAGGCATCTTCGCTGTTTTCCAAATCCTCAGCCGAAGCAGCATTTTGCTTTTTTAATTTTTGCATACGCAAGTATTGTTTTTCTGCCACATTTAATGACGTTTTAGCCGCAGCAAGTTGCGCCTGATAACTGCTTAATTTAGCTTTATTAATATCTACTTCATTTTGTTGGGTCGTGGAATCAATTTCAGCAATCATGTCGCCGGTTTTAACATGTTGCCCTACTGAAACATACAGCTTTTCAATTTTACCGGAAACCTGCGCGCCGACTGTAACCAGCTGAATTGCCCTCACCTCGCCGGCAGCGTTAACCACCTTTTCAATATTCTGGCGCTTAACATCTTCCGTAATATAAGTAACTTCATCTTTACTGCCGAACATATGCGGTAAAAACAAAACGCAAGCTAAAATTATTGCGCCGTATATCCATAATTTACGACTCTTTGTCGCTTTTTTCAATTTTTCAACCATAATTCTCGTTTCCATATTGTAAACTCCGTTCACAATTATTAATAACGATTTTATTTAAAAAAAGGTTCACAAAAAAGCAACTTTTTAAATTTTAGCCTGCGTTTATAAGGTTTTAAGTTAAAAATCGGTCTTTTTAACCTTTTCTTTTATAATTTTTTTCAGCTTATCAATATCCTGCTCTGAAACAATTCCGTAAAGCGGTATTGAAAAAGGCGTAAATCCGCAATTATGCTTTTGCAAAAAGTTATACTGATATTTAATATCGGCTTTCGGGTTTAATACAATCACTTTGTAATTCTTAAACCAGCAGCGTACATCTTTTTGCTCCGCGCTTGCAACATCGCTCCATTTCAGCGGCTTGCAGCAATCTATGGTAATGTCTTCATCAGTTACCACCGCTATTTTATGCTTAAAAACATATTTCCAACACCACATCAAAACTGAAAATAAAACCGTTCCGATTATAACCTGTGTTTGCCACCAATATATAAGACACGGGCAACAATAAAAACAGTGAGCAATCATAATCAACAGTACGGCATTTAATATAAACCAAGCATTAAGCCAATCAAACTTATAATAAAAAACTTTCATTTTTACCTCCTGACAAAAATTTCCCCCGATTCGTTTTTAGTGTAACACTTAGAGTAAACTCAAGGTCAAGTATATTTTTGTTGAATCTTAAAAATTTATTTTTTATAGTAACTCCGTTTTTAAGTAAGATAACAAGAGGTATAAAATGTCAAAAATTGAAATAGATACCGCAACCGGCAAAATTTCAGAAGTCGCCCAAGAAAACAACGGATGCTTAACTGTTGTTCTTATTGTTTTGGCAATCGCTTATTTTTGTTTTGCTGACGATAGAGACGTGGAATTAACTAAAAAAATGGATGAAGCGTGCTCTGCCGAGCAAATTGCTAAAACCGGCACCATAAAATGCCAAGAAGCCAAAGACAACTTGTTAAATTACATTAAAACCGAACTGCCCACGCTCAAAAACAACTATCAATCAAACAAAAACAACCTCAAACAATTAAACAAAGATAAAAACTTAAAATGTTCTGAAAGCGGACTCACCGCGTATGGCTCTGAAGGTTGCAAAGAAGCAACTGAACAGCTTAACCGAACCAACAATTATGTTACTCAAACCAAAGCTAAAATTGAAAAGCTTGAAGCCTTAAAAAGCCAACTGACAAACTAAAAACAGACCCGGCTCTTTTGTTTTTTATCGGGTTTTACTTGTAAACTTAAATTTACTGATTATTATCTGATAAAATTTATCGGAGATATTATGAAAAAGTTTATACAAATTGCCGAGGACTGGTCACTTCCGCTTATCTGCGGAATTATCATTGCTTTGTTGTGGGCAAATTATGACTATCATTTATATCATTCCTTTGTTCATCATAATTTTTTTGTTGGCGCCAATTTTCATTTTTTAGTAAACGATATTTTTTTAGTGCTGTTTTTTGGCTCGGTTGCCATTGAAATAACACATGAGTTTTCTTCCGGCGGAGCTTTGTTCCCGCTTAAAAAAGCCATTGTAAATATTATGGCGGCTTGCGGCGGCGTATTAATACCGATAGTTATTTTCTATGTGCTGAACACTGTTTTCGGCAAGCCTCAATATTCCGCCGGTTGGGCTATCGGCACCGCCACCGATATTGCGGTTGCATTGCTATTTGCCAAGTTGATTTTCCCTAAAAAACATCCCGCCTTAACCTTTTTGCTGTTTTTAGCAATTATTGATGACTTTATCGGGCTTGGTATTATCGCCGTTTTTTACCCTGATGCCGAAAAACCGTTTCAGCCTGAATATTTGCTATTGATTATACTCGCCATGCTGATAAGCTTCTTATTGCGCAAAAATAAAAAACTATCGTACCTTACATATCTGCTCCCAACGTTAATCTCCTGGTACGGTATGCACTCTGCCAACCTGCATGCTTCTTTAGCTATGGTTTGGATTGTGCCGTTTATACCTAAAACAGCGCTTCACAAACTTGAACAGCACCTAAAACCTGTTGTCACTTTCGGGCTGTTCTTTTTTGGTCTTGCCAACGCCGGTGTAACCTTTGGCAACGCTTCCGTTTTAACTTTTATAATTTTAAGCTCCTTAATTATCGGCAAACCGCTTGGCATTAGTTTATTTATTAAAATCAGCGCGCTTTTCGGCTTAAAACCTGACAAACGTATTAATGCGTATGATATTATCTTAATCGGACTTTCTGCCGGTATCGGATTAACCGTATCGCTGTTTATCGCCGACATTGCCTATACAGCCAACTTCCTGCAAGACGCCGCCAAAATGGGCGCTTTGCTTAGCGTTATCAGCGGGGTCTGCGCTGTTTTACTAGCAAAAACCATTTTCAAACATAAAAATTAATCTTGACAATCATCTTTATAAGTCGTATAGATAGGGTATAGGGGTATATACTATATTGAGGATTAAATATGTCTTTTTGCTACATTGAAGATGATAAAAAACACTTAACTGCCCGCTTAAACCGCATTGAAGGGCAGATTCGCGGCATTAACAAAATGGTTGCTGAAAATCGCGACTGTATGGAAATTTTAAACCAAATCACCTCTACCCAATCAGCCTTAAAAGGCGTTTGGAAAGAGGTTGTGCGCGGACATTTGCAAAACTGCATTAAAGACGCGCTTAAAAATAACAAGGATTCGCAAGCTTTGATTGATGAGCTGGTTGAACACCTGAACAAAATGAAATAGGACGAACACAATGGATAATGAAAAATTAAAAAACAAAACCTTATTGGTAATTATTGTTACCTTAATCACCATGGCGGCGGAAATCAGTTTTGGTATTTTAACCAAATCAATGGCCTTAACCGCTGATGGTTTTCACATGGGCACCCACGCCTTAGCCTTGTTTATAACCTTTTTGGTGTGCTCGGTAATCAATCGCTACAAAAACAAAGAAGATGTGTTAAACGCTCTCGGCGGCTACACCAGCGCCTTATTTTTAGGGTTAACCTCATTCGGTATTATTTATGAGTCGGTTGATCGCTTTATCCACCCTGCCAAAATTTCATTTAACGAGGCTATTTTGGTAACTGTAATCGGCTTGCTTGTTAATATGGTTTGCATCCTTATTATGTCGGAACATCATCACCACGGGGCTGAAATTTGCGAACATCACCACCACAAAGAAAACCTGAACTTTAAGGCCGCATATCTGCATATTTTGGCCGATGCTTTAACTTCTGTAACCGCTATTGTAGCTCTGCTGTTAGGCAAATATTTCGGCTTAGTATTTTTTGACCCGCTTATGGGCTTAATCGGAGGTTTAATCATCTTAAAATGGTCTGCCGGATTAATCAAATCGTCATTTAACATTTTGGTCGGTAACCCGCAAACTGTCAGCGAGGAAAAATAAATGAAAAGTTGTTTAGTTCTTGAAGGCGGAGCCAAACGAGGCATATATACCGCTGGCGTGCTTGATGTATTGCTTGAAAACAACATTATTACTGACGGCGCAATCGGCGTTTCCGCCGGTGCTATTCATGGTTGCGGCTATATTTCCCGCCAAATCGGGCGCGGCATTCGTTATAACTTAAAATATAATGACGACTATCGTTTTATGAGCTTTAAATCATGGCTTAAAACCGGCAATATGGTTGACACTGAATTTGCTTATCATGAACTTCCTGAAAAACTTGATGTTTTTGATAACCAAACCTTTAAAAAATCTGCAACCAAGTTTTATGTAACCTGCACCAACTTAAAAACCGGCAAGGCTGAATATATTTTATGCCCTGACATGAGCGGCAAATATATGGATTATTTGCGGGCTTCCGCCTCAATGCCGTTTCTTTCTAAAATTGTGGAAATTGACGGCAATTTATACCTTGATGGCGGTATAGCTGACAGCATTCCGCTAAACGCCGCCTTTAACTTAGGCTATGAAAAAAATATTGTGGTGCAAACTCGTCCGGAAGGATACCGCAAAAAAGCCGCTAAATTTGTTTGGCTTGCCAAACTTGTTTATCGCAAATTTCCTAAATTTGTTGAGGCTTTTGCCAATCGTCCGGCAATGTATAATCAAGAGCTTGATGAGATTCAAAAACTGTCTGAACAAGGAAAAATATTTGTTATTAAACCAAGCCGGTTTATCAATATCAAACACGCCGAAACTAACCCTGAAATTATAAAGGAAATGTACAACCTTGGACGTGAAGACGCTAAAAAGCAACTCGCAGCACTTAAAAAGTTTTTAGCAAAGTAACTATAAACCGCCGTAAATCAAATCCGGCGGTTTTGTTTTAGTCTTCTATATCAGCCTCATAAGCATAAACAATGCGGCTGTCATCTTCATTTTCAGTATTGCTCAGCTCGCAAACCAATAATTTGTCGGCATCAATCAAGCTGTCAAAAATTTCATCAGGAATAGCCTCAAGCACAATGCTTTCATCGTCATTACGGAACAGCTCTGCCGAATGATTTTCCGCGTCTAGCACTATACGAGTTTCAGTCGCCGGAGCGGTTTCACCGGCATAAAGCAAAAGCATAACTTCATCTTCATCGTTTACCACAAAATCATAGGTAATATCACCAGCATCTTCAGTCATTTTATATCTCCCTTATTAATATTTGCTTCTATAATAAAGCCAAATCTAAAATTTACAAGAGATTCTTTAAAAAGCTATTCTTTTATTTTTAATATTCTAACAGGAGAAAAGCATGTCTGTTATTGGCTATATTCGCGTCAGCTCGCAAAAGCAAACCCTTGAACACCAACACTATGAAATTGAACAATTCGTTAAAAAGAATCGCATAAAAATTAATCAATGGGTTGAGGAAAAAATTTCATCACGCAAAGCTCTTAAAAGCCGTAAATTAGGAAGTTTATTAGATTCTCTGCAAGAAGGCGATATTTTAATTGCCTGCGAAATATCGCGTTTAGGGCGCTCTTTGCTTGAAGTTATGCGCATCTTAGAAATATGTTTAAGCAAAAATTGTCAGGTTTGGACTTTAAAAGAAAATTATCGCTTAGGTAATGATATTCAGTCTAAAGTTTTGGCTTTTGCCTTCGGCTTAGCGGCTGAAATTGAGCGTAATTTAATCTCACAGCGCACCAAATCATCGCTTGCCAACCTAAAAGCTTCCGGCAAAAAGCTCGGACGCCCTTTTTCTGCTGAATCAAAAAAGCTCAAGCTTTCCAAAAGCGTGAGTAAAATTCAGCAGTTATTATCTAAAGGCTGCTCAAAAACTGAAATTGCCAACCGGTTAGACGTTCAGCGCAGCACATTGCGCCGCTTTATAGAGCGCCAACCCTGAGCTTTACCGCTTGCCGCAAATTACCACGGTATGCCGTCTATACACTTGTCAGGATTTTTTTGGCAGTAAACATCATCACGCCCCAACTCATGCAACCGATTACGATTTTCAGGAAAATCACCTGATACCACACAAGCCCCCAACATGGTAATTACAAACAATAAAAACACTTTTTTCATAATTTATCCTACAATCCGAACATTAATCCGGCATAAACCGTCAATAAAATCATCAGTTTCGCGATATGGCGCATCCACACGCTTTTATCATATTCTGCCGCGCTGCGCCAAACCCCGAAGATAACCATAATGCAATATACAGTAAGAGCAAACGCACAAACAAAATATGCTATGGTTAAAAACAGCATGGTATTATCCATATTAAGCGGTGAAAAATAACGCGTGTAATAAACGCCTAATGAAACACCTTTCAGATGTTTAAGCAGAAACATTTTAAAAATTTTGGTTACCAAAGAACACCCGAAAATACCTAACACTCCGTATTTCCAAAAAGTTTCTTTAAGTGAAAATTGTCCGTAAATCAATTTTCCAAACATTTCAGTCTCCTTATAAACTGTTATTGAGGCAATTTTAGCCGAACAATCTTAAAAATTGGTTATAATTTTGATATACGGCTTTACGCCTAACTCTTGCTGCACATCAGCAATATGGCGCGACCATTCACCCCAAACCGCCCAACGATTAATAAAGGATTTAGCATTACTTGCCGTTTTTGAAAGCTGAACTCTGATTGTCTCTTCAAGCAGTCTGTACGCCACCATACCGATTAAATCAAAATCTATATGCAGCTTTTTATTGCTATCAAACCAAATAACTTTATTTTCAAACAAGTAGTTAAACTCTATTAATGAAGCCATGCGGTGCGGCTGTGAAAAAATCGGTCGCGCTCTTAAAAACAGTGTTTCAACCACCCATGAAGCATAAATCTTTTTCAATTCTTCTTTAGTAAAACGTTCTTCTTTTTTAGCCAGTTCTGCTATTGACGCAATAGAAAACACATTGGCTTTATGTTCTTCAATAATATGCTTAAACACGCCGAGCGCATTTTGATATTCTGCTGTCGGACCAAGTGAATGTCCGTTTTCATGCCCTATATCAAAAATAATTATCCGCGAGTGATCAACATATTTATGCAACTCTGGATCAACCAAACGATTAAGCAATTTCTTTTCATTTTCAACATCATAGCTGAGCAAAACCTGGCGATGATAAACATTGCGCCGCCATCCGCCGCATTTTACGGCAATTTTATCGTTATTAGGCAAATTTTGCGCTTGCGTAATACCGCCGCGGCACATTGCATAATCACCGGTTAAGGCTATTAAATCAACATCAACCATATTTTGTTTTAAGTCTTTTTCAGAAAAACTGTTTTGTTTATATTTATTATTAAGCGGCATCCACTGAGCTAAATAAGGTATAGTCTGCTTAAACTTCAAAATGTTTTCCGTGCCTTCTTTATTAACAATACCCACCCTGCAGCCAAGCGTATCTTTTGCCACAACTTCAATATTATTATCACTGATAATTTTAGCCACTTCCGGATTGTTGAACACTGTTCCGGTCATTTCATCTTCATAATTTTCACGTGAAATAGTAAATTCCAAATTATTCGTTTGCAGCAATGCCCAATGCTTATCAGCCAGCATATCCATATCCTGATTATTTTGCAGCAACGCCTGAACTTGCCAACTTAAAAACTCCTTAAATTCCGGCTCCGTGCAATAATAAGCCGCCACTTCCAACTCATTGGCAGCTTCAGAAAACTGCGGCGCAAAATACTCCGTGTAATCTATGGCTTTTAGTTCATCGCCGTTTCTTCTGACCATGGTGCGGGCAGATAAAATCTTTTTCAATTCATCAATTTTACCTCTTTCCGCCATCCTTAAAATAATTTCATGAAATTCTTCTTCCGATAAATCTGTCGGATAAAAATTTTTACCCTTAAAAAGCGGCAAATTCTTAAAAATCCGCACCGGATCTTTATCTATGCCGTTATTTCCGGCAACCCCGTTCAAACAATTAAAAAGTTGCAGCACTTTAGCAACATAAGCGTCATTAACCGCCAACTTTTCCATCTCGCGCTTAATTTCCAAATTATACGGATTATCCTGCTCAAGCGCCACATTATTTATTATGTCAGCAGCTTTAATTAAGTGGTCAATAGCCTTCTTATCACCGATAGGAAGGCTTTTGTAACCTTCAAACTCGCGTGATATAAGTTCTATTTCACGTGTTTTTTCAGTTAAAATCGTATCAAGTTCTTCTTCACTGAAATTTACTTCATATCCTTTAATTTTCATATTTTATCTCCACTGCTCTGAAATAATAAACTTTTATTTTTTTTGACCAATAATCCGGGCTTAAACCGGCGCTGATTTTTAAGTTTTTAATAAAACTTTCTTTATCGGGATAAATATTCCAAAAATAAGGCAAAAACATTGCCCGCCTATTGCCGTTTACCAGCATTATTCCGTCTTCACCGGCTTTAATCTCTTTTATAAAATCATCTTCAACGGCGTATTTTTTCTTATTTGTGCGGGTTAAAATAAAAAACTTATACTGAGCCTCAGGCATTTCTTGTTTTGCCAAAGTAAAACCTTTAAGCAATGAACGCGCCAAAGCCGTATCGGCAGAAATATCGCCATATTGCTTATATATGCCGTTATTTTCATCAATCGCCAAAACTTGCGCCACACCTCTGTCAAACAAATGCTCATCAGCGGCTGAATATTCCGGCATTTTATAAAAACCGGCATACACGTCTTTCAAAAACCGCGCTAATTGAGGTTCATAATCCGCCGCAAACTTCTTTAAATTTTCTTCCTGCTGTGCCAAACTTAAATCTTCATCATTTAGCTCTGTTTTTTTAGTTTTATGAACCCGCGGCATTTCATCATTTAAGTTAAACACTCGCGGACGCAAATTAAGCTCTCTGGCAATTTGTAATCCGGCTTGCTTACTCTCAAGCTCTTCCATATCCAAAATCAACAACACATATTTATTTTTTTGCGCTATATGCGCTTTAATCTGCGCCACAATTTTATCTGAAAATTCTTTATATTCAATTTTTTGCAGCTGCAATTGCAATTTTTCTGCAAGCCGATTAGCATAATCAGCATTATTATGGCTAAAAACCAACAACCCCTGCCCATTTTGAACCATGTTTAACTTCTTTTGCAGTGTTTTTAATGCTTGCTTGCCAAAAACACGCTCATCAACAGCAAACACCGCTATTTTAAGCTCTTTATTTTCAGCGTAATTTTCCGCAAAATACAGCTCCAAAGGCAGAGGAGTTCTAAAATCTTGCAACTCGTCAACCGGTGACTGATAATTTATAATCTGCCTATTATTTGTTTCCGCCAACCGGCAAAATTTAACCACATTAAAGCACACAATGCAAATCAGCACCGCGGCAAGCAGAATTTTATTTAGTTTTTTGATATAATTTCCTAAATGACGAACCCGAACCATTTTATTTTCAAAATCAAAGTGTTGTTTGTTTTTAATGTACTCTTTTTTGTTTAAGATAAAAGCAGAGTTTTATAAAAATCCACAAATGAATCAAAAAATATAATACCCGAAGTATCGTTAGTTTCATCTTCCCAAATTGATTTTCCGATTCGTATCGGCAGAGCTCCGGCATTTTTAGCGCATGCGCTGTCTTGCGGACTATCGCCGACCACCCATACATTTTGCCTGTTTATTTGCTGAGGGGTAAACACATCTTTAAGCGTCCAAAACAAATGTTCACTGTGTGGTTTATCTTTTATCGCCTCGTGCCCGCACACCACATTATCAAACAGCGCCGGATTAAACAACAAAGGTAACTCATAATCAAGCAGCTTGCGGTCTTTGTTGCTCATTACCATAATCTTCACGTCTCGCGATTTTAAAAATTGCAACACTTCAAGAGTCTTAGGAAAAGTCGTAATCATTTTGCTGACATTTTGTAAATAAATTTTAGTATATTTTTCATAGGCTTCCTCTGCTTTATCACCGAAAATACGCGGAAAATTATCCCTAAATGAAAGAGTATTATCTCTTTTTGCTTTCACAATATTCCACTCCGGCATATTATATTCTTGCAAAACCTGATTAACGCAATAAACCAACGCCGTGCGGCTTTCCGCCAACGTATTATCCCAATCAAAAACAGCAGCTTTAAGCTCTTTCAGATTCAATTTTTCCATTAATAAAATCCTCTGACATAAAATTAAGAATATTTATACCTAATTCAAGCTGATTTAACTTAAAACGGCGGTTTATTTTCTAAACCGCCGCTCTAAACTATTTGCAATTTTTACCGATAATCTTTTTACCGCCCATATAAGGCTGCAATTTTACCGGAATATTAACGGTACCGTCAGCATTTTGATGATTTTCAATAAACGGAACCAATGCGCGCGGCGTTGCAATACCGGTGTTGTTTAAGGTATGAGCAAACTTAACTTTACCATCGCTGTTATCACGATAACGCAAGTTAGTGCGGCGAGCCTGCCAATCGGTAATATTAGAGCATGAATGGGTTTCACGATAGCAATTTTGGCTCGGAACCCAAGCTTCCAAGTCATATTGACGATATTTCGGCGCGCCCATATCACCGGTACAAACTTCCAAAACCTGATACGGAAGTTCCAAATCTTGCAAAACTTCTTCGGAAATTTGCAGCAATTTTTGGTGCCATTTTTCGCTCTCATTAATATCGTTTTTGCAAATAACAAACTGTTCGGTTTTCATAAATTGGTGAACACGCACCAAACCGCGAGTATCTTTACCAGCAGCTCCGGCTTCACGGCGGAAACACGGTGAAAAACCGGCATACAAAACCGGCAGTTCGCTCTCTTGCAAAATTTCATCAGCGCGTAAAGAGTTTAATATTAATTCAGCCGTACCTGACAAATAAATATCATCTTGCGGCAAATAATAAACTTCATCTCTTGAAAACGGCAAATACCCCTGCCCGTACAGCGGTTTTTCCTTTGAAATTGACGGAACAGTAATTACCGTAAAGCCGTTATCGCGCAACTTGTCAAGCACCATCATGTGCATAGCAAGCTCTAACTTTGCCAAATCATTTTTAATCGCATAGGTGCGCGAACCTGAAACTTTGGCGATTCTTTCCATCTCTGACCAATCGTTTAATTCCATCAGCTCAACATGGTCGCGCGGCGTAAAATCAAAATGAGGAATCTCGCCAACGCGGCGGCGAACCACATTGCCGCTGTCATCAGAACCAATCGGGCTTTCCGGCGACGGTAAATTCGGCATTTTGAGCATCATTAAATCAAATTTTTCTTGTTCCGTATTGAGTTTTTCCTGCTCCGATTTAAATTCTTCACCGATAGCTTTACTTTTAGCAATAATAGCGGCTCTTTCTTCCGGCGCGGCGGTTTTAATTGAGTTACTTAATTTATTTTTTTCTTCCGCTAAAGCCTGTGATGAGGTTTTAAGCTTATTAATATCTTTATACAAAGCAATTAAAGCGTCTATATCCAAATCTTCTTTGGTATAGCCTTTTTTAGCAATTCCTTCTTTAACCAAATCAGGATTTTCGGTGATAAATTTAATATCAAACATCTTTTTCGTCCTACGAAATTTTATTTTTTAAACCTGACACAGATTACCAATTTTACAAATAATTACAACACAAAAATTAACAAAAAAGCAGAAAACTGTGATTTATCACGCAATAAATCTTTACATCATGCGCTGAAATAATAAACTACCGCCTGTTATTCTTATTATTTTCTAAAACAATTCTGTTATGTACATCAAAGCGTCTGATCTTCCTTTATATTTAAGGGAAATAAAATTAGTTGACGGTCGTCCGGCATATATTTTTATCCCGTACGAAAACGGTTTTCCTACCGTCCACAAAGTTTACACGTCAAATGGTATTGTTGAATTATGCCCTTATTGCGGCGAAAAACTCAACAATCATTCGTGTAAGTGTCACTCTTTCCGGTGCGTGAAAGAATATAACGCCACCCTGAAAAAAGCTCAAAAAAATTCCGGCTAAAACCGGAATTTTTCTATTTTAAAAACATCTGCTTTTGATAATTCATAAAGTTTACAATCAGCGTTACCACAAACAAAATCATCCAGTTAAAAAGTATTTCCGCAACTAAATTATAAATTTGCAACGGCAACGCGCCTGACAACCTGTAAATAACCGAATTTAAGCTGATAACGCTCAAAAGGCATATCATATAAACAATTATGCCGGAAGTAACAATTTTAGTGCTATACCCGCCGGTATTTTGCCAAACCGTTTTTATCATTTTTTGCTTATTTTCTGATAAAACTCCGATAAAAACGGCATAAAATCGCATTAAAACAAATGGAACCCAAAAACCGAGCGACACAACAAAAAAGTACAAAAGCTCAATCTGCCATACCGGATTAGGCACGCGAGTCAATATCAAAAAGGCTGAAACAATCGGCATTAAATTAAGGATAATAAACAAAAAGAACAATCCCACGCTCTTTGCCGCCATATTTTTATTAAGCGGCTGATTAAGCAACACTTTTTTAAGCCAAAAAATTATAAATATATTTATTACCAAAAGTTTTATTATCAAATACGGAAAATATACAAAAGAGCGCCCAAAACATGGTAAAGAAATATTAGTATCATCAGTAAACACACACACATAAGTCTGACCGAAAACATACGATAGCACTGTTAAAGCTAACGCAAACGCGCCTGAAATTTTAACAAAATCAGGTAATTTTTCTGATATAGTCCATAAAGGATTTATAATTCCCTTAAACAATGAATATGTGCTGTTTGCCATTTTATATCTCCTTAACATCGCTGACACCGGCAATACTTCTGATTTTAGTAATAATTGCCGTATCATAAAAGGCATAACCATCCGGAAGCTCAAACCTTAAATCCCAATCAGGAATATCGGGTATAATATATATTTTATTTGCTCCCTTTCTATCATTTTGCAAAATTTCTCTTAATTGTCTGACCGCGCTGACATCAGTAACGGTAATAATCAAACCTTTTGCTTGTTCAGTAATAGCTTCATCAAGTTTTTTAACTGAATTTATCATAACCCGCGGCGCCATGTCTTCTGTTTGCTTATCAATAGTAATTTTAACCAAAACCGGATCATCTGAAGCCAAAATATTTTCATATTTTGCAAAACCATCAGCAAATAAAAACGCCTCTATGGTGCCGGAAGCATCTGAAAAACCAACAAAAGCATACGGTTTGCCTGATTTTCCAATACGCTTGCGGAAGCTTTCTACACAAACTGCAATATTGGCTTTAATACTATCGCCGGCTTTCAAATTACGCATAACATCGGTACAGCTTTTAACGCCTAACTTTTTAGCGCTTTCAGCATAAATATCAAGCGGGTGAGCCGATAAATAAAAACCGATAGCCTCCGCCTCATGACGCAGTTTTTCCAAATTCGGCCAATCAGGAATTTCTTTAAGCTTAATTTTACTGCATAATTCTTCTGAGCCGAATAAAGATTGTTGCTCGCTTTTTTTAGTTTCAGACGAGGCAAAAATATTGCTGACCATAACATCAACATTTTCACAAAGCATGGCTCTGTTTTTTTCCAAACAATCAAACGCGCCGGCCTTAACCAACTGATACATTTGTTTGCGGTTAACATTTTTAATATCAACTCTATGGCAAAAATCAGATATACTCTTAAATGGTCCGTTCTTTTCACGCTCAGCCACAATTCCCTGCATATATGACGAGCCAACCCCTTTAATTGCGCCCAAAGCATAACGAATTTTATTATCTTCAACCCTAAAATCGGCGCCTGACAAATTAATATCCGGCTTTAAAATTTCCATACCGGTTGAGCGGCACTCCGCCACAAAAAACGCCAATTTATCAGTATTGATAATATCCAAATCCATCACCGCGCACATAAATTCAACCGGATAATGCGCTTTAAGATATGCCGTCTGATATGAAATCAGCGAATATGCCGCCGCGTGCGACTTGTTAAAGCCGTACGAGGCAAATTTTTCCATTTGATCAAAAATACTTTTAGCAACATCTTCGCTAATTCCGTTCGCAATAGCGCCTTTTGTAAATTTTTCACGTTGCTTCGGAATTTCCTCGCGCTGTTTTTTACCCATAACTTTACGCAGTTTATCCGCCTCGCCCATGGTATATCCGCCAAGCGCGCGGGCAATATTCATAACCTGCTCCTGATAAACCATAATTCCATATGTTTCATCTAAGATAGGCGCCAAGCTTGGGTGCAAATAAGTAATTTCTTCCTCACCATGCTTACGCTTAATATAAGTCGGAATATTATCCATCGGTCCCGGACGATAAAGCGACACAATCGCGATTAAATCTTCAAAACGGTCAGGTTTTATTTGCTTGTGAACGTCTTTCATACCCGCCGATTCAAATTGAAACACCGCCGCCGTATCGCCGCGTTGCATCATTTCATAAGTCGGCTTATCATCCAAAGGTATGGAATCCATATCTAAATCTATACCTTTAACCTTTTTAATCCAGTCCACCGCCTTTTTAATCACGGTTAAAGTTTTTAAGCCCAAAAAGTCAAATTTAATCAAACCGGTTTCTTCAACGTATTTCATATCATATTGTGTAACCGGCATATCTGCCTTAGGATCTTTATAAAGCGGAACAAGTTGGTCAAGCGGACGGTCGCCGATAACCACACCGGCGGCATGCACGCCGGAATGGCGGTACAAACCTTCCAACTTCATGGCAATATCAAAAAGCTTGTTAACTTGCGGATCATGCTGACGCATTTCTTCCAGTTCCGGCACCTGATCAAGCGCTTCCTGCAGCGAAACGTTTTTACCTTGCACCGGATTCGGTATCATTTTTGAAATTTTATCCGCTTGCGTATAAGGCATTTGCAAAACGCGCGCCACATCTCTGATAACCGCCTTTGATTGCAATTTACCATAAGTAATAATTTGCGCCACGTGGTCAAACCCGTATTTATTTTGCACATATTCAATAGTCTTAAACCGGTTTTCCTGACAGAAGTCAACGTCAAAATCCGGCATATTTACACGATCCGGATTTAAAAATCGTTCAAACAACAAATCAAGTTTTATCGGGTCAAGTTCGGTAATTTTAAGCGACCACGCCACTATTGAACCGGCGCCGGAACCACGCCCCGGTCCAACCGGAACTCCGTGTGTTTTTGACCACCTGATAAAATCCGACACGATTAAAAAATAGCCCGGAAAGCCCATGCGTTTAATAACGCTTAATTCATATTCCAAACGGTCATAATATTTCTTATCAATTTCGGCTTTCTGCTCATCGGTCATCCCCTCAAAATAAACATGTTTTTTCATGCGTTCGGCTAAGCCTTTATGAGCTTCTTCCGTAATATATTCATCTTGAGTTTTACCATCCGGACATTCAAAGATAGGTAACAACGGCTTAACTTTAGTGGAAAGATAATTGCATTTCTGCGCAATTTTTACCGTATTTTCCACCGCTTCCGGTAAATCTTTAAACAATTCCACCATTTCTTCTTCAGACCGTAACCGGTTGTTGGGTGAAAAATGTTTACGCTTATCATTTGCCAACACCTCACCAGCCGCAATACAAATTAAGGCATCATGAGCCTCATACATACTCTGGTCAAAAAAGAAAACCTCATTAGTGGCAACCAGCGGAATATTATATTTATAGGCAAAATCAATAAAGTTTTGTTCGGTCTTTTGTTCAGTATCTAAGCCGATTCGCGAAATTTCCATATACAAGCGCTCACCGAAAATTCCTTGTAGCTTTTGCACCATTTGTTCAGCTTCTTCCGCGCGGTTTTCCAACAACAAGCGCCCGATTGCTCCATCAACGCCGCCGGTTAAAGCTATTAACCCTTCGTTATATTGTTCCAAGTCTGAATATTTAAGCTGCGGATCGTCACCGTTCGCGGTATTATCCAAATAAAACAGCTTCATTAACTTCATGATGTTTTCATAGCCGGTAGAGTTCATCACAAGTAAAATCAGCTTATCACGTTCAACCGCTTTGCCTTTGGTGCGCAGCAAATCATCAGCGTCAGGATTGCGCATAAAAAATGTGCAACCCAAAATCGGCTTAACCCCTTCTTCCGAGGCATATTTTGAAAAAGCCTTGCCGCCAAACATATTGCCGCTGTCAGTTACTGCAATCGCCGGAATATTTTTTTGATGCAAATAATGGATAAGATCGCCAATTTTAATAGCGCCTTCTGATAATGAATACGCGGTGTGTACGCGCAGATGTATAAACTTAGGATTTTGCATTTTTTCACCGGCTTTTTGAATTTAGGTAAAGTATAAAAACATCTTTTATTTTTCTCAACTTATTTTTAACAGATATGCTTAAAAAAATTATCCGGAGCCATTAAGCTCCGGATAATTAACAATCATCAAACTATATCAAAAAATTACTTTTTCAAAATAGATTTACCGGCATAAACAGCCATATCACCGAGTTCTTCTTCAATACGAATCAACTGATTGTATTTAGCCATACGGTCGGTACGTGACATTGAACCGGTCTTAATCTGACCGCAGTTGGTAGCAACTGCAATATCAGCAATGGTAGTATCTTCTGTTTCGCCTGAGCGGTGTGACAAAACAGCAGTGTATTTATTGCGCTGAGCCAAATCAACTGCTTTCATGGTTTCAGTCAATGAACCGATTTGGTTAACTTTAACCAAAATTGAGTTAGCAACACCTTTTTCAATACCCATAGCCAAGCGTTTCGGGTTGGTAACAAACAAGTCATCGCCAACGAGCTGAACTTTGTCACCCAAAGCATCTGTCAACATCTTCCAACCTTCCCAATCGTCTTCAGCCATACCGTCTTCAATAGAGAAAATCGGGAAACGAGCGCACAAATCTTTGTAAAATTCAACCATTTGAGCAGAGGTATAAGATTTACCCTCGCCTTTCATTTCATATTTGCCGTTTTCATAAAATTCTGATGAAGCTGCGTCTATTGCCAAAACAACATCTTCACCCGGCTTAAATCCGGCGTCTGAAATAGACTTAACAATAAATGACAAAGCTTCTTCGGCAGATTTAAGGTTAGGAGCAAAACCGCCTTCATCACCAACGTTAGTATTATGACCGGCAGCCTTTAAGTTCTTTTTCAAGGTATGGAAAATTTCAGCGCCCATACGAACAGCTTCTTTGATTGACGGAGCTGAAACCGGCATAATCATAAATTCTTGAATATCAATCGGATTATCAGCATGTTTACCGCCGTTTACAATGTTCATCATCGGAACCGGCAAAGTGCGAGCCATTGTGCCGCCTAAGTAACGATAAAGCGGTAAACCGGCTTCTTCTGCCTGAGCTTTAGCAACTGCCAAAGATACTGCCAAAATAGCGTTAGCGCCGAGCTTACCTTTATTTTCAGTGCCGTCAAGATTAATCATGGCATTATCAATTTCAATCTGGTCTTCAGCTTCCAAACCTGCTAAAGCGTCATAAATAGCGTCATTAACGTTAGCAACAGCTTTTTCAACACCTTTGCCCATATAACGTTTTTTATCGCCATCGCGCAATTCTACGGCTTCATGAACACCGGTTGAAGCGCCTGACGGAACGGCAGCGCGGCCAAAAGCGCCGCTTTGCAAAACAACATCAGCCTCAACGGTAGGATTACCGCGAGAATCCAAAATTTCACGTGCATGAATATCTATAATAGCACTCATTTTTTTCTCCTTAAATTAAATAAAAATCACTGCTGTTAAATTGGGGTATTTTTAAGCCGTTGTCAAGAGCAACCTGTTTTGTTTTACAACATTTTAGCGTGAAATTAGTTTTTTATTAAGATTATAAAAGTATTATGTATATGTTTTAACGGAGAAGTTTTATGTTTTCAGATAAATGGCATCATCGTTTTATGGAACTTGCTTTTTTGGTTGCTTCATGGTCAAAAGACCCTTCAACCAAAACCGGCGCTGTAGTAGTTGGTCCTGACCGCGAAATCAGGGCAACAGGCTATAACGGTTTGGTACGAGGCGTTGATGATAACATATCAGAACGCATGGAACGCCCCACTAAATACGATTTTTTTGAACACGCAGAGCGAAACGCAATTTACAACGCCTGCTTGACCGGAACATCATTAAAAGGCTGCGTTTTATACGCAACGCACGCTCCGTGTACTGATTGCGCCAGAGCAATAATTCAAGCCGGTATTAAAATGGTTATCACCAACAAAATTATCATTGATGAAAATTCACCTAAAGGCACATGGCGCGATAAACTTGAATATTCCGCCCAGATGTTCAAAGAAGCCGGTATTGAATATATTGAACTTTAGAACTATCGGATATTTCTAAAAAATACAACTATCACATTTTTTAGATAAATACACTTTAAATGATTGCAGTTAAGACTATATTTGCAATCAAAGCTGCGTATCTGCATAATTTAAGGAGAATTTTATCATGAAAATTTTGATTGCCGATGACCATCCGTTATACCGCGACCGCCTTGCGCTTGATTTAGAACAACAATTTCCTGATACGATTATTATTCAAGCCTCTAACTTTTCGCAAGCTGTAAAAATAATTTATGAAGAAAGCTCAATAGATTTTATTATTCTTGACTTAGATATGTCAGACGTAAAATGGGAAGAAGGTATAAAGTTTTTAGAGCAAAAAGCCCCGGATATTAAGATAATCGGTCTTTCAGCATGTGAAGATATTCGTAAAATCCGCAAAATTTTAGATAAAAACATCAAAGGATTTATTCTAAAGCGCTCTGAGAGTAAAACTATTAAACAAGCGCTCAAAAACATTTTAAACGGCGGCAGTTATATTCCTTCCGCTTTAAGTAAAACCGATAATGAAGGTCTTTACACTCCTCATTATAAAGTAAGTATCAAAAGTTTAACTCACCGGCAGTCCCAAGTGCTTGATTTAATCGCCGAAGGAAAATCCAACAAACAAATTGCTTATGAAATGGGCGTGTCTGAAGCAACGGTTAAACTACATATTAACGCTCTTTTGCGCTCGCTAAATGTAACTAACCGCACCCAAGCGGTTATAACAGCTCAAAAAATGGGGCTTATTTAATTTTGTAGATAGAAAAACTCCTGCTCGTTTTCAAACAAGCAGGAGTTAGTTTTTAACTATTCATATTATTAAAGAAGTCCTGATTATCTTTTGACATTCTAAGCTTATCAAGTAAAAATTCCATACCGTCGGTCATACCCATTTGCATTAACACGCGGCGCAGAACCCACATTTTTGAAAGCGTCGTTTTATCAACAAGTAGCTCTTCTTTACGCGTTCCCGAACGAGTAATATCAATAGTCGGGAATAAGCGCTTATCGGTAAGCTTGCGGTCAAGAATAATCTCAGAGTTACCGGTACCTTTGAATTCTTCAAAAATAACTTCGTCCATACGTGAGCCGGTATCAATCAACGCCGTGGCGATAATCGTAAGCGATCCGCCCTCTTCCACATTACGAGCGGCACCAAGCAAGCGTTTCGGACGTTGTAAAGCATTAGCGTCAACACCACCGGTTAAAACTTTACCCGATGACGGAACAACCGCGTTATAGGCGCGTCCCAAACGGGTGATAGAGTCAAGCAAAATCACCACATCTTTTTTAGTTTCAACCAAACGCTTAGCCTTTTCAATAACTAGCTCGGCTACTTGAACATGCCGCGTTGCCGGTTCGTCAAAGGTTGATGAAATAACCTCGCCTTTAACTGAACGCGTCATATCGGTAACCTCTTCCGGACGTTCGTCAATCAACAGCACCATCAAATAAACTTCCGGGTGATTAACGGCAATAGCGTGCGCAATATTTTGCAGCATAACTGTTTTACCGGTACGCGGCGGAGCAACAATAAGTCCGCGTTGCCCTTTACCTTGCGGAGCAATTAAGTCAATAACGCGGGTGGTATAATCTTTTTCGCCGCAGATAATATCAAAATTAAGTTTTTTAGTCGGATATAAAGGAGTTAAGTTATCAAAATTAACTCTTAACTTTGATTTTTCAGGGTCTTCATAGTTAATAGTATTAATTTTGGTTAACGCAAAATAACGCTCGTTATCTTTAGGCGCTCTGATTTCGCCTTCAACTGTATCGCCAGTTCTTAAACCAAATTTTTTAACTTGTGCCGGTGAAACATAAATATCATCAGGACTTGCCAAATAGTTAGATTTTGATGAGCGTAAAAATCCAAATCCGTCTTGCAAAACCTCAATCACACCATCGCCATATATAACATTGTCTTCTGAAGCAACTTTTTTCATAATGGCAAAAACCAAATCTTGAACACGCATAGAAGATGCGTCTTCAACTCCTAAATCTTCCGCCCATGTAAGCAACTCCTGCGGAGATTTATCTTTTAATTCCTTTAAATGCATATAAACCTTTTTTGTTTGAAATTAGAACCTTGAAGTTACGAACGTAACTGCTTATATATATAATAAACAAGGTTATAAAAGTCAATTTCTTTTTAGCCGCATTTATCCACAAACCCCTTGCCCCAATTTAAAATTTTAAAAATTATAGTATTTGTTATTTATCCCTGCGATTATTGGGGATAACTTTTTATCCACAAACCTATCCAAAAGTTTAACAATCTGTTAATAACTTTCTTAATAAATTATTAATGATTTTTTGATTCAATCACTTAGTAAAAATTAACAAGTTGTTAATAAATTGAGTTTTACACAAAATGAACAGCTGTGTTTAATTTTATTTTAGATGTTAATAAATGTTGTTAAATGTTTTTAATTATCTTTATAAAAATATATACTTTCGTTTAAGAGCTAAAGTTATGCACAATCAGTTGTGATTTTGTGTATAACTGTCATAACTTATTCAAATAAGGTTAAATTTATGCAAATAGTTGCTATAACAGGTTCAATCGGGTGCGGAAAAACCACTATCGCCGGTATCATTCGTAAATTAGGATATATTGTTTACGATGTTGATAAATGGTGTCGTCAACTTTATTATGATGACAATTTTTTACAGCTTATCAAAAGACATTATCCTGAAACCTGGCAAAACGGAGTTTTCAATAAACGCAAATTACGCACAATGGTATTTGATGATAGAAATAAACTTAAAAAACTTGAAGAATTAACTCATCCTTTTTTGAAGCAAAAATTTTTATCGGTTATTAATAAAGCCGCTCGCTGTGGTGAAGAGGTTATATTTGTTGATGTTGCTTTATTATTTGAAATGGGCTGGGAAAAATATTGTACTAAAATTATTGTAGCTGATGTACCATATAGTGTGCAAAAACAAAGAGTTATGATTCGTGATAATATATCAGCCGCTGATTTTGATAAAATTAACTCCGTGCAAATGAGCAATGATGAGCGCATTGCTTTATCAGATTATGCCGTTAATACCGACAGACCAATCAATATATTAAAAGCCGAGCTTGCCGCGATAATTAATGAAATGGAAATAAAATGTTAAGAGAAATTGTTTTTGATACTGAAACCACCGGTTTGAGCCCGCAAGAAGGTGATAAATTAGTTGAAATCGGCGCGGTTGAGTTGATTAATCACATTCCGACCGGTCGTACATATCACCAGTATATTAACCCTGAAAGAGATGTGCCGGAAGAAGTTGTCAAAGTTCACGGCTTAACCTATGATTTTTTGAAAAATTATCCTAAAGTTGCTGAAATTGCCCAAGATTTTATAGATTTTGTCGGTGATGACGGTATTTTGGTTGCTCACAACGCCTCATTTGATATTAACTTTATTAATTATGAGTTTAAGCACAAAGGTTTTCAGACCTATCCGCAAGACCGCGTTATTGATACGCTTGAGATTGCCCGCCGAAAATTCCCGGGAGCTCGTAATAACCTTGACGCCTTGTGCCGCCGCTTTAATATTGATAACTCAGCCCGTACCAAGCACGGCGCTTTGCTTGACGCTGAGTTGCTCTCAGAGGTTTATTTGGAATTGTTAGGAGGCGCTGAGCCAACTATGAAACTTGAAACAGAGGCTGTTTCAGAGCATAAAGCAGAGCAGGGGCATGCTGAGCGTATTTATCATGAGCCGCGCAATTTTCCTCTTTCTGATGAAGAGTTGCAAAAGCATGAAGAGTTTTTGAAAAACAATATTACTGATCCGTTATGGCTAAAATAATTCTTTAATCAGCTTTTTTACATCTTTCATATTATGAAAAATATATTTAACGCCTATGTTCTTTACCTTTTCGGCATAGGGTTTATCATTTTCAAGGTCGCCAGCTAAAAATGCTATTGGTAAACAGCCTGCTTTTATAGCGCCGGTCAATCCGGCGATTGAGTCTTCAATAACTACGGCATTTTCAGGTTTTACGCCCATTTTTTCAGCGGCGAGTAAAAACAAATCCGGCTCCGGTTTACCGTTTTTAACCATATCAATGGTAAAAACTTTTTCTTTAGGAAAATATTTTTCTATATGAGTAATTTGAATTTTTTCCATAGTTTTATTTTGAACGCCGCCGGTTGCAATACATTGTTTAATCGGAAGCTTAAAAATATCTTCAATACCTTCGGTTAGCTCAAAGCCTTCAGTGTGCATGGTGTTAATATCCATCTCAATACTTTTATCCCAAAAATCGTCATCAGTATTAATACCTAAATTATCAAGCACAATTCGTTTGGTTTTATCTCCGGTGCCGCGCAAATAATGATTAATAGTATCCCAGTCCCAATCAATACCTAAAGCCTCTTTCATTAAAAGCTGCCGATTTTTAAGCCAAAGTTTTTCCGTATCGGCAATAACCCCGTCAAAATCCCAAATTATGAGCTGTTTTTTCATTTTTTTATCCTTTTTTGATGAGCTCGTATAAAGCCCGCAGAACGATTTTTAACAAACATTATAATATAACTATTAAAAAAATATAAAAATGCGCTGTACGACGCTTAAACGCAAAATTTTATAAAATCTTAATATATCAGGTGTATTTTTTGATTATAACAACGAGGTTAAAATGGATAATAAAACAATATATGCGCTTTCAACCGTTTTCGGCAAATCAGGAGTGGCGGTTATCAGGGTTTCTGGTGACAGAGCAACAGATGTTATAAAATTAATGACTGATGTAAAAATGTCAGAGCTCAAACCTCGTTATGCCTATTTTACTAATATTAAAGATTCTTTTTCACGTGAAACACTTGATAAAGCCTTAGTGCTTTATTTTAAGGCGCCTCATTCATTCACCGGTGAAGATATAGTTGAAATTCAGTGCCACGGTTCTCGCGCTGTATTAAGTTCTGTTTTAACTTCTTTATCCCAACTTGACGATTTTCGCTTGGCAGAGCCGGGCGAGTATTCTCGCCGCGCTTTTTATAATCATAAAATGGATTTAACCGAGGCTGAAGGTTTGGCTGATTTAATAGACGCTGAAACCTCTGAGCAACAAAAATACGCTATACGTCAAATGGAAGGCGGACTTAAAAATTTATATGACGGCTGGCGTGCTGAATTGTTAAAGGTTTATGCTTATCTTGAAGCTTATATAGATTTTCCTGATGAGGACATTCCTGAAAACATAAAAGAGTCTAATTTGAACACTGTATTTAAACTAGTTAAAGCAATAGATGAATATTTACAAAATTCAAATTATGGTGAAAGGCTGCGCGAAGGCTTCAGAATTGTTATTGCCGGTCCGGCTAATGCCGGAAAATCAAGTTTGCTGAATGCTATTGTTAAACGCAAAGCTGCTATTGTATCTGATATAGCCGGTACTACTCGTGATGCTGTTGATGTTAATTTAAGTATTAAAGGATATCCGGTTATTTTTACTGATACTGCCGGTATTCGTGAGGCAACGGATATCGTTGAACAGCAAGGTATTGAAATTGCTCTAGATAAAATTAAAGACGCTGATTTAGTTATTGCTTTGTTTGATGGTTCAACCGATACTCCCGCCATATTCAACAAAATCAAAAAAGAGTCTAAAAACAAGCTGTTATATATAGCAAATAAAAGTGATAAATTAACATTTGAACAATGTTCAAGGTTAAAAAATGAAGGCTGTTTTTTAATGTCTGTTAAGCAAAATCAAGGGGTTGAAGAGCTGATGAGTTATATCGGTGATAAAATAGCGCAGAATTTTACTGCAGATTCAAATGTTTTAATAACTCGCGCGCGTTATCGTGAAGCTTTAAAAGAATGTGTTGAAAATTTACGCCGTTTTAATTTTGATAAAGAAATTGAATTATCGGCTGAGGATATAAGGCTTGCGGCGCGAGCATTAGGTAAAATCACCGGTCGTTTTGAAGTTGATGAAATTTTAGATAAAATTTTCGGCTCATTCTGTATCGGAAAATAATTTGCCTTTTATATAAATAAATTTGTGTCTTTTTATCTTGAAATCTCATGATTTTAGCGTATTATGGCAACAAATTTTCAAAGGAAGTTTATCATGAAAAAAGTTTATGATGTTATTGTTGTCGGTGGAGGTCATGCCGGTTGTGAAGCTGCGGCTGCCGCAGCGCGTACCGGTGCCGATACTCTGTTGATTACGCACAAAATTTCTACAATCGGTGAAATGTCATGCAATCCGGCAATCGGCGGGCTTGGAAAAGGGCACTTGGTGCGTGAAGTTGATGCTCTTGACGGTTTAATGGGTAGGGTTATTGATAAAGCCGGTATTCAGTTTCGTATGTTAAATTCTTCTAAGGGACCGGCGGTGAGAGGACCTCGCGCGCAAGCTGACCGTGATTTATATAAAAAATATATGCTTGCCGCATTGCAGCAACAAGATAATTTAGATATTTGCGAGGCGGCAGTTGAAGGCTTGCTTACGATTAACGATAATCATGAAATTAATGGTGTTAAGCTTGCTGATGGCTCTGAAATTATGGCAAAAGCAGTGGTTTTAACTACCGGAACATTTTTAAACGGTATTATGTTTATCGGTCATCAAACCTCGGTCGGTGGTCGTGTGAACGACGTATCTTGTAAAGGTATAACACCGTATTTAAATCAATTCGGCTTAAAAACCGGTCGCTTAAAAACAGGAACTCCGGCTCGTTTAAACGGTAAAACTATTAACTGGAGTATATTAGCTGAACAATGCGGCGATGAAAATCCAGAGCCTTTTTCATATCTAACCGATAAAATTACCAATCCTCAAATTAAATGCTATATTACTCATACGAATGAGCGTACACATAAAATTATCCGAGATAATTTTTCAAAATGCGCATTGTTTTCAGGTCTGATTACCGGTGTCGGACCGCGTTATTGTCCGAGTATTGAAGATAAGTTGGTTAAATTTGCCGACCGTACCAGTCATCAAATTTTTTTGGAGCCGGAAGGATTAAATACCGATGTTGTTTATCCTAACGGAATTTCAACTTCGTTACCTGCCGATGTTCAGGAACAATTTATTCATACCATGGAAGGTTTAGAAAATGTTGAAATTTTGCGTCCGGCTTATGCTATTGAGTATGATTTTGTTGACCCGCGCGAACTTAATTATTGCTTGCAGGTTAAAAAAGTCCCAAGTTTGTTTTTAGCGGGACAAATAAATGGAACAACCGGTTATGAAGAGGCCGCAGCTCAAGGTTTGCTTGCCGGAGTTAATGCCGCCTTAAAAGCTGAAGGCAAGGGTAGGGAGTTTGTTATTGACCGCAGTGAAGGATATATTGGCGTTATGGTTGATGATTTAATTACCAAAGGTGTTGATGAGCCTTATCGTATGTTTACTTCACGTTCTGAATATCGTTTGTACTTGCGCGCTGATAATGCTGATATGCGTTTGACCGCAAAGGGATATGATATAGGATGTGTTTCAGATTACAGATACGGTGTATTTAAAGCTAAAAAGCAAGCGATTGATGAACTGCGGGAATTATCACAAAACTTAAAAACTGATTATAGCTCATTAGAAGAATCGGGTATTGCTGTAAATCATGATAGTTCCAAACGCACGGCTTATCATTTAATGAGCTATAATGATGTTTCACGTGAATCAATTTTAAAATTATTCCCTGAAATCAATAAGTTTGAATCTAAAATTTATGAACAAGTTGAAATTGAATCTCGTTATGCCGGATATATAAAGCGTCAACTTGCTGATATTGAAGTTTTCAAAAAAGATGAAAACTTAAAACTGCGTGATGATATTGATTATCACAAAATCGGTGGTTTATCGCGTGAAATGACTGACCGGCTGAGTAAAATTCGTCCGACAACTATTGGCGAGGCATCGCGTATTACCGGTGTGACTCCGGCGGCAATCACGGCAATTTTAGGATATTTAAAGAGTAAATAAATGCAAAAATTTAGTTATCATACTCATACAATATTTTCAGATGGCGCAAACAATGTTGATGAAATGCTTGGTCAAGCGGTTAAACTTGGCTGGACTGAAATTGGTATTTCAGACCATATGATTATACATAAAAATATCAAAAAAGTTCCATACTATAATTTCTTAAAAACTCATAATCAGACCAATATTGCTTATGATGATTTTGACGAGGCTCTGATAAAGTTTAATGAGCATGCTAAAGAAGTTCGTTTGGTATCCCGTAAATATCCTTCAATAAAAGTCCGTGTCGGCTATGAGGTTGATTATTTTACTTATAGCGGTTGGCAAACTGAGTTTGAAAATTTTTGTAAACAGCTTGATTATGATTATATGTTGACCGGTAATCATTTTTTCTTGAGTGAAGACGGCGAGTATTTGCTTGATATAAGTTGTTATAATTCATTGCCGGAAAATGAAAAACCTGAACTGATGGAAGTGTATGTTCATCGTCATCTGCAAACTGTAAAACGTGCAGTTAATAGCGGGTTGTTTAATTTTTTGGCTCATATTGATTATGTTCGCAAAGTAAAAGGCTATAATCAAAATTTATGCAATGCTGATTATGATGCAATTATCACCGCTCTTGCTAAAAACAATATGGCAACTGAATTAAGCACCAAAGGTTTGCGTAAATCTGATGATTTTTTCCCTTGTTGTGACCTTTTAAATAAAATAATTGCTAAAAATATTCCGCTTGTAATTAGTGATGATGCTCATCGTTGCTCTGAAGTTGGTTATATGTTTGATAAAGCGGAAAACACTCTTTCTGACTTAAATTATCATAATCGCTTTCATTTAAAATAGATGTTTATAACTTACAATTTAGGTTTATCTCTTGTTGTTGTCGTTATATAAAAAATCCATGAATGATTTTAAGAAAATATACACTGTTTCACGTGAAACATATCAAAAACTTGAACAACTTGTTGCTTTGTTAAATGAGTGGCAAGCTAAGTTTAATCTGGTTAGTAATAACTCGTTGCCTGATGTTTGGCAGCGTCATATCGCGGATTCTGCTCAGCTTTTCAAATATTTAAACAACCAAGTTGATTCTGTTTATGATGTTGGAAGCGGTGCCGGATTTCCGGCTCTGGTGCTTGCTATTATGGCGCAAGAGCAATATCCTGACATGAAATTTACATTAATTGAAAGTGTAACTAAGAAAACACTGTATTTAAATGCGGTTAAAACAGCGCTCAATTTAAATAATGTAACAATACTCAATCAAAGAACCGAAGATTTAACTTTGCCTCCGGCTGATGTTATAACAGCGCGGGCAGTTGCCTCATTAGATAAGCTTTTGGGGTACGTGTTTAAGTTTACAACCCGTCAAACCAAACTTATTTTTCCTAAAGGTAAAAGTTACCGTGAAGAACTTGAGGGTGCCGGTAAAATGTGGAATTTTAAGTTAAGCGTCTGTAAAAATGAAACTTCAGAAGACGGAGTTGTTTTGTTGCTTGAAAATTTAAGGAGAAAGTCAAAATGAAAGTAATTGCGGTTGCAAACCGAAAAGGCGGTGTCGGTAAAACCACCACGGCAATTAACATAGCCACGGCAATGGCGGCTATTGGTAAAAAAGTTTTGGTGCTTGATCTTGACCCGCAAGGAAACGCTACCACCTCTATGGGTGTTGATAAGCGTAAATGTGAGTATTCGTCTTATGATGTATTAATCAATAATACCGATCCGGAACTTGCGATTAAATCATGTGAAATACCTGATTTTTACATTTTACCGTCAAAGCCTGAGCTTGCTGGCGCTGAAATTGAACTCATAGACGTTGAAAAACGCGAATTTGTTTTGCGTCGGGCGTTAATGACGATAAACGGCAAATATGATTATGTTTTAATTGACTGTCCGCCGTCATTAAACTTAATCACTATTAATGCTTTGGTTGCCGCCAACTCCGTAATTATTCCTCTGCAATGCGAATTTTTGGCGCTTGAAGGCTTAACTGATTTAATTAAAAATATCAATCAGATAAAAAAGGTATTTAATCCCGGACTTAAAGTACAAGGCATAATTTTAACCATGTATGACCGCCGTAACAATTTAAGTTCAATGGTTGAAAAAGATGTTCGCCAGTATTTCGGCGAGTTGGTATATCAAACTGTTATCCCGAGAAGTGTGCGTATATCTGAGGCGCCGTCGCACGGCAAGCCGATTCTTATTTATGATTTTAAGAGCGTAGGCGCGCAAGCGTATATCAATTTAGCCAAAGAAGTTTTGAAGCGTGAAAAGGAGATATAAACATGGCAGTAAACAATAAGCACGGATTAGGCCGCGGATTAGGCGCTTTGTTGGGCGATGATTCGCTTGATTTAAATATTGATGATTTTACCGATGAACAAAAACAAGCTATCAAAACGCTGCCGCTCAGCAAGCTTGTTGCCGGACAGTTTCAGCCGCGCCGTAATTTTGATGACGATGCGATTAACGCCTTAACACAGTCCGTAAAAGAAAAGGGCGTGTTGCAACCGATTTTAGTGCGCCAAAAAGGTGATAAGTATGAAATTATCGCCGGTGAAAGACGTTTCCGCGCCGCTCAAAAAGCAGGCTTAACGGAAGTTCCGGTAATTGAAAAAAATCTGGCCGACAATGAAGTTCTTGAAGTTGCGTTGGTTGAAAATATTGTTCGTCAAAATTTAACCGCTCTTGAAGAAGCCGCCGGTTTTGATAAGCTTATTGAGGATTTTAACTATACTCAGGAAAAACTTTCCACTGTAATCGGCAAATCACGCAGCTATATTGCCAACACTTTACGTCTTTTATCGCTTCCTGATGGCGTTAAGTCGTTGTTAAATAACGGAAAATTAACAGCCGGACATGCTCGCGCATTGGTTGGGTTAGATATGGCTGAAGAACTTGCTCAAAAAATCGTCGCTGAGGGCTTAAATGTGCGTCAAGTTGAGGAATTAGTCGCAAAACTAAAGGATTCTTCTCTAGAGGCAAAAAAAGTGCCTTTAAATAAAAAAGCCCCAAAAGTTAAAGATTCTGAGCTGATTGAAATTGAAAAAGGGTTAAGTTCTCGCTTTGGAGTTAAAGTTCAAATCAATAATTCCAAAAACGGTAAAGGTAAAATTGTTCTTTCATATAACAATCTTTCAGAGCTTGAATCGTTATTGGAAAAATTTGAAGGCTAATTCACATGTAATAAAAATCCTCTTTAAGAATTTTCTTAAAGAGGATTTTTTATTAACAAGCAAGTTTTTTAGCCATAGTAGTTAATTCATTTTCGGTTAAGCTAAAGTCGCTTTGAATCCATTTTTGTTTTAATAGATTAAGCGTTGCTCCGATTTTGGCGTTATCCTGAATCCCCAAATTAATTAAATCAGTACCGGTTACCGGAAATTTCGGAGTTGCGGATACTTCTATTTTAGCAAAAATATCATTTATCGGAAAGTCAGGTAAATTGTTTTTAGCGGCATAAAACAAAACTTTATCTTTGCAAAATTCTTTACCATGTAGATAAATAATTTTTTTAAGATAATTATCCTCAGATAATAAATCGCCGTTAATATTAAATTTTGCCCAATTAACCAAACGAGTTTTATTTTCTTTTGATGTGTGCAAACGCATAGCCAAATTTTCAGCCAACGTTTCATCAGGAAAATACATCACGTACAAACGCCGCAAAGCGCTCGGCTCCAAATTGTTTTTAACAATCAGATCCGATAAGTTTTGCAAAGTGCTTAAATTTTTTGAAACCGGCAAAATGTAACTTAAAATATCGTTTTCAAACATAATGTTAAGCGTGTTTACCACATTGGGGGTAAGCAAAATCTTGGCAAGTTCATTGCGGACCTGCTCAATCGCAACTGTTTTCAGCAAATCGCGGTTTTCAACGCAGGCTTTTAATGATTTTAAGTCAGGATTGCCCTTGCCGAAAATTGAATAAAACCTGAAAAAGCGCATAATGCGTATCGGTTGTTCTTTAATTTGCTGTTCAGCATTGCCGATAAAGCGTATAATGCCGTTTTCAAGGTCTGAAATTCCGTTATAATAGTCAAACACATTGCCGTGTTCATCGGCGTAAACCGCGTTAATGGTTAAGTCGCGCTTAGCTGCATCGGCGTTCCAGTCATCAGTAAAAGCAAAATCAGAATTAAGTTTATAGCCGTTGCGCTCTTTATAAAGTGATGAAACCGCAATAACTTTATTGTTGATAATCACGCCGGTGGTGGCAAATTTAATTCCGATAGGAACGGTTTTTAATCCGGCGTCTTGGCAAGCCTCAACCAGTTCGTCAGGTGTTAAGTCGGTTGCTAAATCAACATCAAAACCTTTTAGACCGGCCAACACATCGCGCACGGCGCCGCCGACAAAACGTAAAACTCCGCCGTGGTCGCTCACGGTTTTAAACAATTTTAAAATTGCTTTATCGGTAATAAGTTTATTAACATCTAAAAATTCAGTCCGGATCATTAAAAAAGCCTCCGAAAAAATTAAATATTTGCTTTCTTTTAACAGTTTAAATTTATAATGCAACCAATATTTTGGAATTTTGCAGATAAGTGGGTATTTTAAATATGTTTAAATATTTGTTTTTGGTATTGTTATTTGGTATTAACACCGCGCACGCCGCCGGTGCTCCGCGCCTGCTTGGCGAATATAATGATTGGGCGGCGTATACCTATAAAGAGGGCAATAAAAACGTTTGTTATATGGCGTCAACGCCCAAACGCGACGAGGGTAATTATACCCGCCGCGGCGATATTTATGTGGTGGTAACGCACCGACCGGCCGACAAAAGCTTTGATGTGGTTAATTTTGTTGCCGGTTATACCTATAAAAAAGATTCTAAAGTAGTGGTAAAAATCGGCAAAGAAACGTTTACTAACTTTTTTACTGATGCTGATAAGGCTTGGACATTAACCGATAAAGACGATAAAGCTCTGGTTGCCGCCATGCGGCGCGGACAAAGAATGATTGTTGATGGTGTTTCAAGCAAAGGCACCGCTACCAAAGACACATATTCATTAAACGGATTCGCTCGCGCTTATAAAACAATCAGTGCTAAATGCGGCAAAAAATAGAGGTTGATATGGCTGAAAAACAAGAACTCATCGGATTAAGCAAAGCTGAAATTGAGGCGTTAATCGCCGGTTTAGGCGAAAAGCCGTTTCGTGCCAAACAGCTTTGGCAGTGGTTATATTTTCACGGCGAAAACGATTTTGCTAAGATGAGCAGTTTTTCTAAAGACTTGCGGCAAAAATTAGCTGATAATTTTACCATTACCCGTCCCAAAATTGTGGCGGAACAGGTTTCAAAAGATAAAACTCGTAAATGGCTGCTTGAATTTAAAGATGGCGAGCGGGTTGAAATGGTTTATATTCCGGAAGAAGACCGCGGCGCGGTTTGTATTTCAACTCAGGTGGGGTGTGCGGTAGGTTGCCGCTTTTGCCATACCGGAAGCCAAAAATTAACCCGTAATTTAACTGCGGGTGAAATTGTCAGCCAGTTTATGGTTGCTCGCGATACATATGGCGAATGGCCGAGCCCGACCAATGAAACGCGTTATTTATCCAATATTGTGGTTATGGGCATGGGCGAGCCGCTGCATAATCAAGAAAATGTAATTAAGGCCTTAAATATTTTAACTGACGGCGATGGTATAGCCATTTCGCGCCGCCGCGTTACAATGTCAACTTCAGGAATCACGCCTAAAATTGTGCCGACTTTGCAGGCAACCGGTGTGCGTTTGGCAATATCGTTGCACGCTCCTAACAATAAAATCCGCTCGCAGATTATGCCGATAAACGATAAGTTCCCGATAGAGCAAATATTAAAAGCTTGTCAGGAGTATCAGGCTGAAGACGGCAGTCGTTATATAACCTTTGAATACTTGCTGCTTGACGGCATAAATGATTCGGCGAAATGCGCGGCGGAACTGATAGCTCTAATGAAAAAATACCGTTTGCGCGCTTCTTTTAATTTAATACCGTTTAACCCGTGGCCGAATTGTATTTTTAAGCCAAGCAAACCTGAAAAAGTAAAGGCTTTTGCCGCCGCGCTTGAAAAAGCGGGATTCGCCGCGCCGGTAAGGATTGCCCGCGGACAAGATATTTTAGCCGCTTGCGGTCAGCTAAAATCTAAAAAAGATGCCGAACAAGCCTGATTAACTGTGCCACCAAACAATCATATTAGCATCTTCATTTTTTTCATATCCGCGGCAAATATTATCCATATCATTAACAGAAACGCTGTTAAGACACCCTCTGTATTTATTACAGTAGGCGTCGCCATATAATATTTTTTGTTTTGCGTTTTCGGTATCCCAATCAGCAATGCTTTCAAGGTAGTAAATACTTTGGCTGTTTTCTTTAATGGTATTAATAATGTTGCGGCAAACTTCCATGTTGTTTAAATTAGTTAAATCAATATTGTAACTAAGATTAGCCACATAAAGCCCATGATAGTTATATGATGTTATTCTAATTTTATTTCCAAAAATATCATAAATATTGTATGAGTCATCTTTTATCATTTCCACCGGAATTAAATTTATTTTCTTAAATATCGGTACCAAAGAAATAGGTGTGTCCGATTTAATCTGGTCATGATATTGTGAAACTGCATTAACTATCTGATTAATTTGTTCCGCTTGCTTGTTGAGCCGATATTTCATCATCGCTTTGGAGTAACCGCTGATAGCGCCAACAGAAAGTACCCCGATAATCGCAAGCACACCAAGCATCTCTACCATGCTGCGCCCTGCACACAAGCTGTCACCTTTGGGCTTGAGCGATGCGTCCTTCCCCTTTCTGTCACACTCCGACTTGATCGGAGTGTCCAGGTCAACCAAATTAGCAAATTTGTTCCATCTAGATATTCGGGTCAAGCCCGAATATAACAGAGTGTGGTGTAAAAAGCGGCTAAAATATGTATTCATGAGCTAAAATCCTCTCAAAAAGTTAATTTTGAGAGGATTTTAGCTCGCGTTTTTTTTTTTGCAATATTTACGAGTCCATGCTGTGCATAAGTTGTATTTAAATCTGCACTTTAAAATTCCCATCCCGTGGAGGGGTGGCGGCGGAACGCCGACGGGGTGGTTTATCAAAAAAAATCACAAATTGTGCGCAAAATAAAACAATCGTATAATATATTAAAGCAAAATCCATTACTAGGTAATGGCTATGGCAGGGATGATGGTTATATGATTGTGTCAATGTATAAAATAGATTAAAAAGTGCTCCCCAATCCTGTACCGGTCAGCCTACCGCATACAGATACCAAATAGGCGATCAAACGTTTCGTTCCTATTGGTGAGGAGCAATATTTAATCTAAAAGCAGTAAATTCTATTGTCAAGGCTGTTTTGATAAGTATTTATAATACCTATATATTGTTTACAAACAGTATGTAACATCACAAATAAGTGTTGCAAATATCATTATGGTTGTTATTATTATGTTATGTTTTTTATTAAGAGAGCAAAGAGAATGAAAAAATTTATTTTAATTTTTGCAATGTTAATGATTTTTAGCAATGTGTGTAAAGCTGAATTTGTAGATAAACGTTTTAATCATAAACTGATGTATAATGGTAAAGATCCATATATTGTTAAATTATCAGAAAATCAAATTTATACAGATGATGAATATAAATATTACAATGACTGTAAATTATTAAAAAATGAAATCGGTTATTTACAGTACCTGTGTAGTTATATTTATTTGGCAGAGGAAAAAGATACAGCAGATAAAACGCTTAAAGATATTAAAGAATTTAAGATAACTAAAGCTGATAAATATTTGGGGTGTGACTATTTGGTTAAAGAATATGATTATGATGGAACTAATATAGAGCACGGTTTTATTGCCAGAATACCATTTTGCTTAGGTGAATAAGGAAATTTTCTTAAAGTGCCATCAAACAGAGCTAAAAGCGCGTGGTTGGGATAAATACATCCCCGCCAAATTACCGGACGATAAAAAATAAAGAGGTTATGCAAAATGAAAAGAGCAATAATTATAACGACAGTAAGCTTGATATTGTTATGGATATTAGGTGGAATAGATTCTGCTTTGCTGGAGGAAACGTGTCGTGATGGCGGTGATGTTTGGGATTATTATGAAGATCGCTGCCGCGACGATTGCTTGCTTTGGAATAACAAATACGGATGCGTTCAAATGACACCAGAACATGTGAAAGTTATGAAAGATTGTCGTAGGGATAGAAAACGCTGTGACGTAGAACTTGCAAAGATATATTCTGAAGAATTATGCATGAAATACAGTAAACGTATAAATCCTAAAACAGGTCGTTGCACTTTTGAATAATCGTATTGCAAATTAACCCCGCCTGCGATGTTTTCGCAGGCGGTTTTGTTATATAAATATGAAAGGAGAGTGATTAAAAAATTTATAATTAAAACACAGGTTGAATATGGCGCATAAAATAGTCTGCCGGATTTAAGCAGATAAGCATGCCGCATTTTCAACCGCAATAAAACACAACTTAAATTTTGACAGCCCCGACCGCAAAGGTTACGGGGATTTTAAATATATTAATCGGTGGTAACATAAACGTTACCACCGATTATGATTGGCGTCCAAACCACACCCAATCCTTATTATCCGATGAGAAATAGTAAATTTAAATGAACGCTGTATTTAAATTTCGCAGCTACCGTTAATATCATAATCAAGGCGATTTTCATGTAAACCGTAAGGGTCTTGATGAATAATAACTTGCGAATTTGGAAACACTACTTTAATCTTATCTTCAACCATATCGCTCAATTCATGAGTTTTGTTTAGTGATAAATCGCCGTCCAGCTCAAGATGGATTTCAAACATATAAATTCCGCCCAGGTCGCGGGTTCTAAAGTCATGAAACCCTTCTATACCTTCGCTGTTGATAATAATATCAATTACCTGCTGTCTGATTTCATCGCTAAGTTCGCGGTCGGTTAAGGCGCTGACTGCTTCCGCCGCAATTTTGTAAGCGTTATAAATTAAATAAGCGGCAATTACAAATGCGGTAACAATATCAAACCAATTTATCTTAAAAAATTTAACGGCAAGTAATGATGCAATAATTGCGCCATTGGTTAAAACATCAACTGTATAATGCGCGCTATCGGCTTTTATTGCCGGAGAATCTGTCTTTTTTGCCACATAACGCTGAAACAAAATCAATCCGCAGGTTGCGAGTAAGCTTATAACCATAATCACAATACCTAAACCGGTTTTTTCAAGCGGGGCGGGGTTAATTATGCGGTTTACTCCGTCATACATTACAAATAATCCGGAACCGGCAATAAACGCCGATTGCGCTAACGCGCTGACTGATTCGGCGCGTCCGTATCCGTAACGATGTTTAAGATTCGCCGGCTTGGTTGAAAATTTTATTGCTACAAATGAGACCGAAGAGGCAAAAACATCGGCAAGACTGTCAATTAATGACGATAAAATGGCAAGTGAACCGGTGTATAGCGCGCCGAGAGTTTTAATAAGGCACAGCATTAGCGCTAATGAAACGCTCATTGCGGCGGCAAGACGTTTTAATTTATTGTTATTTAATTGCATCTTTTATCGGCTCCCATTTTTCAGTGGCAATTTCAAAATATTTATCTTTGGCGTAAGGGGCAAAAAAGGCAAAATGCGTGCCATAAGGCTCTTTAACAAAGTTATATTTTACCCAAATTTTATTTTCGCTTTCATAAAATTGCAGCGCAACCTCATTGCCATCTTCAGCTTTAATATTTAATTTGCTTAATTCTTTGGCTTTTTCAAGCTTATCGGTTGTGCTTATGAACGGTGTATTTAAAGCATGCTTCATTAATTCGGCAATTTGAGTTGCGTCGCTGTTTTGGTTAAAGCTTTCAAGCCTGCCGAACCGCAAATCCCATAAATTGCTATAAGTCCAAGCATGCCAATCGGCGGATAAATCAATAAAATCAACCTCTGCAAGCCATACCTGAAATTGTCCGTCAAACTTAATATAAGCCGCTGATGAACCTCGCCCAAGCTCAATATTATATTTTCCGACCTCAAATGCTTGCACCGATTTGTTGTTTTTATCCAAAAGTTCAATGCGGGTGTTCGGTGAATTTTCCGCTTCAATCGGCTGAAGCCCAAAGACCGCTAGTTGCTCGGCTTTGCTTGCTTTTTTTTCATAAAAACGAGCTTCCATTATTGCGCTTAAAAAGCTCCGGATTCGCTCTTGCAGTACCGGAAAATCAGCATGCTCTTTTAAGCTCCAAACATTGTCTTTTAACTCAAAAGTAAGCTGCTCATTATGCGTTTTAATACTGATGGTTTGAACCTCGTTTATTTTATCCGGCAAATCCGGAAACAGCGGCTTGTTTTCATATTTTTGAATATCCGAACGATTAAACAAAAATACCGAAGCAATACCCATTAATAAAATTAACACTCCGATTGATGATAGTTTAATCAGCTCTGAATTAAGCTTAAATTTAACCGCCAATGTTTTTTTAGAACGTTTTTTAAGTCCGTAAAGCAGCAAGATAAGGCTTAACAATAACGGCACGGCAAATATGTTTGCAAATTTAACCGCCATGGCAATTCGGTTGATGTTTTGCCCTGCCAAAATACGCACATTGCTTAAATCTTTGCGCAAATTATCAAGCTGTTTGCGGATTCCGCTGATTAAAGCTAATTCATCGGCGGTAAAAGTTTGCCGCTCTTCAAAATTTCGCTTGCCCCAAATCTCGCTCAGTTGTTGTTTAACCTCATCAATTTGTTTAAAAATCTGCTCTTCTTTAATTTTATATTCAAAAATATTGAGCTTGCGCAATTTTTCAATATCTGAAAATTCGCGGCTTCGCGCTGATTTACCGCGCAGATTAAGCAAGTCGTCATTATTGGTTAAGTAATCAAGCGCATTTAAGATAAAATCGGCGTTGTTAAACAGCGGAAAGAAATATGTTTGCTCTAAAAATGTTTGAGAAGTCGCCCAAAAATTATCATAAATAAAATCAGTATCGCCGACTACCACCAAATTAAACTGATTATCAGGGTTTTTGCCGTGAATAGCCGCCGCCAAAACTTTCGGATTTTCATCCGGCTTAAAATTGCTTAAAATCTGCCGCGGGTTTAAGCCGTCATATACCACGCTTATCGGCATTAATGCAGAGTTTTTGCTCGCTTGCAGCAGCGGGATAAAATCAGTATTACTGTCTTCTGTCGGCAAAATAACCGAGGCTGATGACATCAGCAAAGTTTGCAAACGCTTAGTTATCGGGTGATTGTGGTTAAAGCTTCCGTCTTTTAGCTTAAATTGAATCACATCTTGCGTAAATGCCGGATTGTTTTTATAGTTGCTGGTGGCGTCAACTGTTATTGAGTTGTCTAAGTCTGCTACTACATATTCATTATAAAATCTAAATCCCCAAAATTCATCAAGCCCGTTTAAGACCGGCGGCACAAACGGATAATTAACGCTGGAGTAAAGTCTGGTTGCTTCCGCGGCGCTGTCAAGCAACAACAAAATATTGCCGTAATTTTCCGAATATTCTTTAATTGCCGCCGTCATTTCATCGGAAAGCTGCTGCGGATTAATCATAATCAGCACATCGGGATGTTTTTGTAAATCTTCCGGTTTTTGCACATAAGAAATATTGTAAAACTCACTGATTTTACGGCTGATTTCCCATGGCTGCGCAATCATATTATCGGTTCCGCCGCCGTTAATCGGCAGCGAGGTAATAATCGCCGCTGTTTTTTTACGATGTGAAAGCTCATAAATAATAGAGGTTAAATCCTGCTCCAAAAACGGCATACGCGCGGTTGAAAAATACGGAATAACTTTTTTGTTGGTTAAACTATCGCTAACCGTTAAGCCGAACAAAGCGTTTTGATTAATATCAATCAGCGGTATCGGCTGAACACCATCGGCGATGGCGCGGTCTTCAGTGTTATCCAAGCTTTGCGGGTGATAAATGCGGTAATCAAAGCGCCCGTTGGAGCTGTTTTTGTATTGATTAAGCAGCATTCTGATTTTATCAAACATTTGCCGCATAGTCGGATTGCGCTGCTCCAAAATTGAGGAATAATAAAGTTTGGCGGTAACCGGTTCCGGTAAATTTTGCAAAATTTCCACAGTGTTTTTATCAAGGGTAAAAAGTTTATCCTCGCTAAAATCAATTTGGGTTCCGCGGGTTAGGTTATTGGCAAGCAAATTGAACCCCATAAAGCCCAAAAGCAGCATAAACCATGCCGTAATATAATATGTGCGGCTGGTTGATTTGAGCCAGGCGGAAGTCCCTGAAGTTTTAAAACTGACAATTAAAACCGTGGTGAAATTAAACAACAAAATTACTGAAGCAAAAAATAAAATATCGCGCAATTCCACCAGACCTTGTGTTATACTGCTGAAATGGGTTAAAAAACTAAATGAGGCGATGGTGTCTATCATATAATCAGGCAAAAATAGCCGGAAAAATGATAAAACAAACTCAATTCCGCTCCAAAAGAACATCAAGTTAGCCGCAACTGCCAAAACCAAAGCAATTACTTGGTTTTTAGTAAGCGCCGACATGGTTTGCGATATGGCAAGCATGCAACCGGCTAAGGTTAAGCTGCCTAAATAACTGATTAAAATAACGGTATTATCCGGCGCGCCCAAAACATTAACCGTAATCCAAAACGGAAAGGTTAAAACTAAAGCAATGGCGCAAAACAGCCATGAAGCTAAAAATTTGCCCCATACCAAAACTTCCGCCGAAACCGGCATAGTCATAATTTGCACAACGGTTTTGTTGCGAAATTCTTCTGCCCACAGCCGCATGGAAATACCGGAAACAAACAGTAAATACAGCCATGGCTGATACCAGAACATAACTTCCAGTGATGCTTGCCCGCGCTCAAAAAAATGCCCAAAGTAAAAAGCCGCCGCGGCATTTAAGATTAAAAACGCTACTAAATAAACATATGCAAGCGGTGAAATAAAGTACCGCAGCAATTCATTTTTTGTAACTGTCCAAAGTTTTTTCATGTTACTATCCTCGTGCCGGAGTTATTCTTCACTCTGAGTTAATTTTTTAAATGCTGTTGCCAAATTTTTGGCTTTAGCAATGGCTAAAACTTCATCATAAGTGCCGTCCGCCATAATTTTGCCTTTGTTGATTAAAATAATGCGGGTACATATATTTTCCGCCTCTTCCAACAAATGGGTTGAAATTAAAATGGTTTTATCTTTGCCCATTTGCATAATCAATTTGCGCATGTGCTCTTTTTGGTTAGGGTCAAGTCCGTCGGTCGGCTCGTCAAGCAGCAAAATATCAGGATTGCTTAAAATGCTTTGCGCAAACCCGACGCGGCGCAAGTACCCCTTGGAAAGAGTTTCAATTTTTTGCTCTAAAACATTTTCAATGTTGGCAAGTTTAATTGCTTTTTCAATTTCTGTCTTTTTAACTTGCCGTAAATCGGCCATATATTGCAAAAACATTTTAACGCTCATGTCCGGATACAGCGGCGAGCCTTCCGGTAAAAAGCCGATTTTGGTTTTTGCTTCTTGCGGGTGTTCTGAAATGTCCAAGCCTTCAACTTCAATTTTTCCTGAAGTCGGGGCTAAAAATCCGGCAATCATATTCATTAAAGTAGATTTTCCGGCTCCGTTCGGACCAAGCAAGGCAATAATTTCGCCTTTTTTAGCCGCAAAATTAAAATTATCGCAAGCTTTAATTTTACCGTAAATTTTGTTTAAGTTTTCCGTTTTAATAGCATCAGACATCAGCATTTTCCTTTTCATAAATCACACCTCCGGTAATCGGCGCCGCAACTCCGGTGGTGGTCGGAAACGTAATCGGCAGCGAATAAACCCGCCGCGCCGCCAAAAACGCAGCCGCCTGCGCATCGCCGATTTTATGTTCAAAAATATCAGCAAGTGCGGTTTCAATATTCATTTCTTTAAGTTTGTTGCGCATAAACCGAACTAAAGTCGGGTTTTGCGCTCCGCCGCCGCAAATAACCGCGCGTTTAGGAACTTCCGGCAGATATAAAGCCAAAGAATAAGCCACTGCCTCGCAAATAAACGCTGTGGCGGTGGCGGCTCCGTCTTCCAGCGACAGCCCTTCCAAATGTTCAATTTTATCATTAAAAGAGTTGCGGTCGGCTGATTTGGGCGGATATTTGGCAAAAAAATCTTGTTTCATCATTTGCGCCACAATTTTTTCATGCACGGTTCCGGTGGCGGCGAGCTTACCATTGTAATCCATCATCATATTGGCGTGCTTAAAAACCCAATCGTCAATTAAAGCGTTGCCGGGACCGCAGTCAAAAGCGGTAATTTCGCCCAAGTGACCGGTCCAAATTAAGCTTGTTATGCCGCCGATATTAATAAACGCCGCCGGTTTTTCTAAAGTTTGCGCCAAAGAGCTGTAATAAGTCGCCATTACCGGCGAGCCTTGTCCGCCATTTAAAATATCGGCGTTATGAAAATGAGTAACCACTTTAATTCCGGTTTTTTCGGCTAAAATTTTGCCTTTGCCAAGCTGATAAGTATAACAATTTTGCGCGTCGTGACAAATAGTCGGTCCTTCTAAGCCGATGTAATCAGGACAAATTTCACATTCGTTTAGAGTTTCGGTAATGGTTTCATACAAAAAATCAGTAAATTCGGCGTCAGTTTGCTCAATTAATTCAGCATCTTCCGGCGAGGTTGTTTTTTTGCCGATTATAGCGCGAATTTTTTGCCGCAATGAATCTGGATACAAAATTTTGCGGGCAAACTCAACGTTATAAACATCAATTCCGTCGGTGTTTATCAACGCGATTTTAATGCCGTCAAGCGCGGTTCCGCCCATCAGACCCAAAATATTCAGCGGTTTTATTATCATTGTTAAAAATTTTTACCTCATATTCTTGCAATGTGCTAAATATATGCTAATATGCGTTAAAATTTAGTTATAAAGGATAAATGAAAATGAGCAAATACAAGTCTGAATTTTTTAACATAATGCTGGAACGCGGCTTTTACAATCAATGCACCAATGATGTTGGCTTTGACGCTTATTTGGCCGAATGCGAACATAAAGGCGTGCCAGCGGTCGGTTATTTAGGTTCAGACCCAACAGCCGACAGTTTGCACGTTGGGCATATTGTGCCGGTTATGATGCTGCGTTGGTTCCAAAAATGCGGACACAAGCCGTTAACTCTGGTTGGCGGAGCAACCGCTCGTATCGGCGACCCTTCCGGTAAAGACAAATTGCGCCCGTTTTTGAGTGAAGAAACTTTAGCTCACAACGTTGAGGGATTAAAAAAATCTTTCCGCCGCTTTTTGAACTTTTCAGACGGAGCCAACAAAGCGGAAATGGTTGATAACTGGGATTGGTTTAAAAACATTAATTACCTTGAGTTTTTGCGCGACATCGGCACTTGCTATTCGGTTAATCGTATGCTTACGATGGAAAGCGTTAAAAGCCGTTTGGAGCGCGAACAGCCGATGTCGTTTTTAGAGTTTAACTATCAGCTTTTGCAAGGTTATGATTTTTGCGTATTGTACCAAAAATACGGCTGCCGCGCGCAAATTGCCGGTGCTGACCAATGGGGTAATATCACTTCCGGCACAGAGCTTGGCCGCCGTCGTTATGATACCGAGCTTTTTGGTTTTACCAGCCCTATTTTAACCGATTCGTCAGGTAAAAAAATGGGCAAATCCGAAGGTAATGCGGTTTGGATTAATGAAGAAAAATTAAGCACATACGATTATTATCAATACTTCCGTAATATCGGCGATGCCGAAGTCGGCAAATGTTTGCGCATTTTTACTGATTTGCCGATGGATGAAGTTAAGCGCTTAGAAGCTTTACAAGATAAAGAAATTAACGAGGCTAAAAAGATTTTGGCGTTCAATGCCGCTAAAATGTGCCGCGGCGAGGCTGAAGCTTTAGCTGCCGAGGAAACCGCCGTTAAAACTTTTGAGCAAGGTATTGCCGGTGGTGAACTGCCGGAAATCAGCGCCGACTTAAATAACGGTATCAGCGTGCTTGACGCCTTTTTGCAAATCGGCTTTGTTGAAAGCAAGGGCGAGGCTCGCCGCTTAATCAAACAAGCCGGATTAAAGATTAATGACAAGCCGGTAACCGATGAAAACTACAAAATTACCACCGCTGATTTAGTTGATGGTAAAGTAAAGCTTTCGCAAGGTAAAAAGAAACACGGCTTGCTTAAAGCTTAATTACAGCAACTTAATAAAAATACCGGAGATGAAATACGAGCACATTTCATCTCCGGCTTTTTAAAAAGGAGTTGTATAAATCATCTTTCCCCAAGAAACCTTTGAGATACATAATAATTAGTTAAACGGCACCTCCATACATTTTCTATACGCCCAGTCATTGCGCTTCGGCATGTTACTGATAAAGTTGTTGTTTTTATCATATAGTTTACGATGGATATTTTTGCAAATTTGTTGTTGATTCATTGCTCTGGAAAATTTATACAGTTTTGGCCAACGGTCTTCATTATTTAGCGAACCGGTGTTGTAATGTGGTTCCAGCATACTCAATTGGGTAGGGAGCGGCATCTTTCCATAGTTAGGTATGCGGTCTTGTAACTGATTATAAAATTTAGCAATATCTGTTTTATAAGCATTGTCACAATATCCTGCCGGCAATCGCAAAGGCGTTAATTTTTTATACCAGCTTGCTACATGCACTCCATCGGCAAAAGATTTTTTTAAATCATTTCGGTAAAGGATTTTTTCCGCTAAAGTTGCCAGTTGATTGGTGTTAATGTTAAAATATGGTTGAGCGTAAAAAGTATCTTTGTCATCAACATTTCTGGCTTTACAATCGGTAATTAAACCTGCAGTGTCAAGATATGGAAAATTATAGCTCTGACCTTCAAAATCAGAAAGCGCAGCATGCAGCTGATCCCATTGATTTTTAGAATAGTCATCCAATTGGTTATAATATTCATCATAATCATAAATTTTTGTATTCATTTGTATATCCTTTCTATTAAAATTAATTAAATACAAGTTATATATAATATGAATTTTTGCATTTGTCAATATTTGAATTAATATATTTTCATATATTATATATTTTCTTCTTGCAATAGGTAATATCCGCCTCCAGAGCTGTGCCATTCTTTGTCGTGAGGATATTGTTCATAGGTAAGTTCCTCTACCACATATTGTTCAAATATTTTATCTTTTTCAGAATTAATTTCATAGGTTATAACAATTTGTTCATTATTAATATCATTATCCGCCCAATGGGTGCCGTCACATATAAACTTAACAAAATTCATACGATTCTCTTTTAATTTACAGCCAAAATAAAACGATGAATATTCTTGCCCTGATTTAAACATTATTTTGGTAGGAGTTAAATATGTGTCGGTAACAGTTTTTGAAAGTGCTTCAAGTTTAAGATTAAAGCGCCTGTCAACAAAACATTGGTTAGTCAAAGAACAACAGCCCGATAGCGCCAAACACAATATAATTAAATATTTTTTCATGCTTTCTCCTTAATTATTATTTTCTTCCTGCAATAAGTAATATCCACCGCCTGAACGGTGCCATTCTTTATTATGAGGATATTGCTCATATGTAAGTTCTTCTACTACATATTGTTCAAATGTTTTATCTTTTTCCGGCGCAATTTTATATGAAACCATAGCTTTTTTATTAGATATATAAGGAAAAGGCGTATAAGATTGCATTCCATTGCAAATAAATTTAACAAAACCTATTCTGTTTTCTACAATTTTACATTCATAATAAAAAGCAATATAATCTTTGCCATAATTGGTAACAATTTTGGTGGGAGTTAAATAAGAATCACGAACAGTTTTTGAAAGTGCTTCAAGTTTAAGATTAAACCGTTTGTCAATAAAACATTGGTTAGTCAAAGAACAACAGCCCGATAACGCCATACATAATATAATTAAATATTTTTTCATGCTTTCTCCTTTATAAATTATCATAACTAATTTTATGCTATTTACAAGTGTTTAAATTTTTTACTCAGTTATATAATCCAACCTTGATATTTAAATTAAAGCGCCTTAAATTCAAATATCGGGAGCAAAGGAGTAATTATGGATAATTTGCCGCAATTAAGAGATATACATTTACCGCCGGAAACAATGTTTTTTCCGCTGGGGTATGGTTGGTTAATAGTGCTTGCGGCGCTGATTTTGCTCTATATCTTCTATCGTTTGGCTAAGTTTTTATATCAAAAAAGCAAAAAACGTTATGCTCTTATGTTATTAAAGCGTGCTTCCGCCGATAATTTGGATTCTGTGTGCCGGATTTCTGAAATTTTGCGCCGAATATGCCTTTATCGCTATAAAAACGCCGCTGCTTATTACGGTACTGATTGGATTCTGTTTTTAAACAATCACTCCCGAAAACCTTTGCCCGATTCGGCGGCGCAATTACTGCTTTATGCTCCTTATATGGCGCAAAATAAAAAATATCCGCCCGAAGTTTACCGCGCTTTGCGAGAATTTGCTAAAAACTGGATAGGAGAAAACTTATGATAACTTTCTTATATCCTGATTTTGCCTGGCTCATATTATTGCCATTTATTGCAAGGCTGATTTTACCCGCGGTTAAAGGTTTGTACGGCGAGGCTTTATCGGTTCCGTTTGTAGTTGATTTTGCTGATATATCCGCGCAAAACAAAGCTAAAGGTTCTTCATTGGCGCAAGCCGGTTTAACCCGCTCCTTTTGGGCGTGCTTTTTAATATACTCGCTGTTGGTGTTGGCGGCGATGCGTCCGGTGCAAATGGGTGAACCCGTACGCATAAACCAAGAGGGGCGGGACATTTTAATGGTTACCGATATTTCAACCTCTATGCTTGAAGAAGATTTTTCAACCCGAAACTTTCGTCTTAGCCGCTTGAATGCCGTAAAAGCTGTGGTTTCAGAATTTGTAAAAAAACGGCAAGACGACCGTATCGGCTTAATTTTATTCGGTACGCAAGCTTATTTACAGGCGCCGCTGACTTATGACCGCCAATCTGTGCTTGAAATTTTAAACTCAGTTGACGCCGGTATGGCGGGCAACTCCACCGCTATCGGTGATGCCTTAGGCTTGGCGCTGAAAAATCTTAAAGATAAAGGCGGCGAGCTTAACCGCAAAGTGATAATTTTACTGACCGACGGCGAAAATAATGATGGCAGACTAAGCCTGCCGGAAGCAACCGCGATGGCTGCTGCGGAAGGGGTAAAAATTTATACAATCGGAGTCGGCGGCGGCAGGCAATCGCTTATCAATGCCTTTTTTGGTGGCGGCAATACCTCGCTTGATGAAAAAAGCTTAAAACAGCTTGCCGCTGAAACGGAAGGTCGCTATTTTCGGGCGGATGACGTTAATGGTTTGGTGAACGTGTATAAAGCTATAGATTTGCTTGAGCCGGAATCTTCAGATGAAAATTTTGTATATCCGCGGCGCGATTTATATTATATGCCGTTATTATTGGCGGTATTGCTGGCGGTCGCCATGATGTACGCTTATCAAAGAAAGGGTGAGTAAAATGACTGATTTTATCAATAATTTTCATTTTTTGCGCCCGTGGATATTGTTGCTGCTTTTAATCCCGCTGTTTTTTTATTTTACGATATTTAAAAATTATAAACATCTAAGCAGTTGGGAAAAAGTGTGCGATAAGCCTCTTCTTGATTTTTTGCTCATAAAAGGCAACAGCTCACGCCGCAGAATCAGCGCCTTTTTCATGTATATGGGGTTGGTTCTTGCCATAATTGCTGCGGCTGGTCCAAGCTGGCAAAAAGAGGCGATGCCTGCCTTAAATTATAATACCCCGCTGATGATAGCGCTTAATTTATCATCAGAGATGAAGCAATCCGATGTTACTCCCAATCGTTTGGCGCATGCTGAAATGGCAATAAAAGATATGTTAAACCTACCGCAAAACGCGGACACGGGGCTAATCGTTTATACAGACGAGCCGTTTTTAATCTCGCCGCTTTCCTCCGATTCTGAGCTTGTGGTTAATTTATTATCGGCAATAGATTTTGATATAATGCCGGTAAACGGCGATAGGATTGACAGAACAATAAATTTAGCGGTTGAAAAAATTAAAGCCGCTAAATATTCTCAAGGAGATATTGTTATTTTCAGCGCCGGCGGCGGCATTAATTTTAATCAGGCTTTAACGGCGGCTAAAAAAGCTGCGGCGCAAAATATTTACGTTAATGCGGTAAACATTGCAAAAGAAAACAGTTCTCAACTTGAGCAAATTGCTAAAGCGGGTGGGGGCGTGTATGCTGAAGTTACTGCTTTTAATCCGCAAGAATTTTTAGATAAAATTACCGCCAAACACCAACAGCAATGGCAAGAAACCGCAAATAAAATCGGGCAATGGCAAGATTACGGTTATTATCTTTTGATTGTGCCGCTTATCTGCTGTTTATATTTTTTCCGGCGTGGACTTTTGGTAATAATTTTGCTTTGCGCCATAAGCAATTCGGCATGGGCGGGCTTTTGGTTTACTGATAATTATGAGGCAATGCAAAATTTTAAGCAAAGCAATTATGAGCAGGCGGCCAAAGGCTTTCAAAATGAAAATTGGCGCGGCGCCGCGCTTTATAAAGCCGGTGATTATGAGCGTGCCGCCGAACTTTATGCCAAGCAATCTGATGCTGAATCGGTATATAATTTGGGCAATGCCTTGGCTAAAAGCGGGCAAATAAATGAGGCAATTAAAAAATATGAGCAGGTTTTAGAGCAAAATCCTAACCACGAAGACGCTAAGTTTAATTTGGAATATTTAAAACAACAGCAAAATCAACAACAGAATATTCAAAACGAGCAGCAACAGGAGCAAAATAAGCAACAGCAACAACAAAATTTCACCGAGCAAAATCAAAACAATCAAGATAATGAGCAAAACGAACAACAAAGCGAAACAGCCGATTCCGGTGCTGAACAAGAGGCAAATAGTGAGCAACAAAACTCCTCGTCAGATGAAAAATTAAATGACGAGCAGCAAAAAACAGATGAAAACTCTTCATCGCCGCAAGAGCAGAATAATAACGCTAAAACCGAACAAAGCGCTGAAAAACAGCAGGTTCCGTCGGCTCCGGTAAAAGAGGGCGATAAAGACGATAAATATGATGAGCAAATTCAGGCTCGCGAGCAACGAATGAGGGATATTCCCGAGGATAAAGGCGGTTTGTTGCGCGCGTTTATTTATAAAGAATATAACAAAAACAGATATGGAGGCTGATATGAAAAAATATGTGTTTGTGGTACTGCTTGCATTATTCATAACGCTTAAAAGCGCCGTCGCGGCAATTACGGCAGAAGTTTCCGGTGATACTCAGCCTTTAGGTCAAGCTTTTATATTAACTTTAACCGCCGATGAAAACGTTTCTTCCTCGCCTGATTTAAGCGTGCTTAATCAAAATTTTAAAGTTTATTCCACCTCCGTATCCCGTCAAAGTTATATAATAAATGGTAAATCAAGCGCAACAACGGTTTGGCAAATCGGCTTAATCGCCTTAACTGCCGGTGAGCAGGAAATTCCGGCTATTCAAGTCGGCAATGAAAGTTCCTCACCGCTTAAAATTACCGTAACTGACGGCGTGGTTGAGGATTCTACTCCCCAAAAAGCACCCCTGCAACAAGAGGGGGGGTATAAATTACAGGCGGAAGTAATTGACCCTGAAAAACCGTATTATGTTCAACAGCAAATTAATTATGAGGTTGTTTTAACTGATGACGGTAGCATAATGAGTGGCAATCCGCAATTTGCCGATACAAATTCAGACTGGATTATTGTAAGTTTAGGCAATCCGCAAATCAGCACGGTTAAAGCTAAAAACGGACAAATGGCGCGCGAGGTAACTTTCAAATATGCGCTTTTCCCGCAAAAAAGCGGTAATTTACGTATACCGGCAGTTTGGTTTGACGGCTATGCGCAAGGTAAAGGAAATTCATTAAATGAATTGCTTAATCAGGATATTTTTAAATTAGCAGTAAGCGCTCCGTCATTATTCGGACTTGAAACGCCGGTCAGCCTCAAAGCCGATTCGCAAGAAATAAATATTTTGCCGGTTCCGGCTGATTATTCCGGAAAATGGTGGCTTCCGGCGCAAAAAGTTGAGCTTTCGGCTGATTGGATTGGTGAAAAACCGGAGTTTAAGGTTGGTGAGGCAGTCAGCCGTTTAATTACCTTAAAAGCAAGCGGAGTAACTGAAAATCAGTTGCCGGAAATAAATTTTAAATCCGCGGAAGGAATTAAACAATATCCAGAGCAGCCTTCACGGCAAGGTAAACTTGTTGCCGGTACGCCGGTTGCCGAACAGACGGTGGTTAACGTTTATGTGCCGGACAAATCCGGAAAGCTGATTTTGCCTGAAATAGCTGTTGATTGGTACAATACCGCCACCGGACGTATTGAAAAAGCTACTATTCCGGCTGAAGAGATTACGGTTGCCCCTGATGGAACCAAAGCGCCGGTTGTTACAAAACCTGCTCAAGCTGAGGTGTCTTTGCCTTCTGTACCGGAACCTCAGCAGGTGCCTTTATATGTTTATATCATGATCGCTTTTGCCGGTGGTTTAATATTGGGCTTTGTGCTGTTTAAATGCCGGTTTACCCGCGTTGTAAAACCGCAGTGTGAAACTCGCGCTTATCCTGATTTTTTAATTAAAAAAGCCTATGCGGCTGATTTCAGGGGCTTGCGTGACGGTTTAATTTCATGGGCGACCGGTTTTTATCCTGAAAAACCGATAAACAACTTAAAAGATGTTGCTAATGCTGCCGCCGATTCTGAGTTTAGCTCCGCCATAGATGTTATTTTAGCCAAACTTTATAATCCTCATGACGAAAGTTTGTGGAACCCGAAAGACTTTACCGTAGCCTTAAAACGGGTTATCAAGCAGAAAAAACGGCAAAAATCAAAAAGTAACACTTTGCCTCCGCTTTATGAATAATTATTGCATTATAAAATTTTATGTGCTCTAATAAGCCTAAATTATAAACAAAGGAAGCAAAGCAATGTTCTTTTTTAAAAAAGCGCTGTGGATTTTTGGAATTTTAACCCTAATTTATGCCGGAGGCTCCGGAACGCAAAGCAGCAGCCTGATTATGCAGGGTATGGGCTTTTTCGGGTTAATCATTGCTTTGGTTGTTTTGTATGTGTTCGGGCGCATGATGTGGAAAGGCTTGGGCTGTTTTCCGTCATTTTTACTTATTATGGCGGTGGTCGTGTTTATGATGTATGCGCTTGGTATGTTTAACAATGGTCTTGGGGGTGTTTCAGACGCGGTTACCAAATTTATCGGCTATGAGAGCGATGCGGAGCCTGATTTGTCAGCTGAAAATAATAATGATAATGAACAAGCAGAAGATGAAGAAGAACTAGAAATTACTCCAATCCCTGAGGAAGATGTTAAACCGGTTAAAGCTGAAGACATGGCAAGCCCGCAGTTATTCGGTTCTGCAGCTCCGAAAGCCCAAGAAAAACCCAAACCGGGTATTGCCGAAAAAATGATTTCCTCAATTATGGGCTCTTCTGAAAAGCAACAACCCAAAGCATTTAATCCGTCCAATTATCCGGTTATTTACGGTTCGGTAAGGGTTATCAGCGGTGATACGTTAGAAATGTACGGACATGTTTTTCAGCTTTTCGGCGTAGCTGCTCCGGCGGTTAACCAAACTTGCGCCAACGGGCAGGGCAGGGCTTATAACTGTGGGCGTGAAGCCGCCGCATGGCTCAAAAGCTGGATTGAAGACGCTGAACTTGAGTGCCGTGTTATTCAGCAAGATACCAAAGGCAATATGATAGGCACCTGCTCGTATGGTCCTTATGATTTAGGCGCTGCGTTAGTAAATTCCGGTTGGGCAGTGGCTTATACCAAATATACCGATGTTTATTATCCGTATGAAATTCAAGCGCAGCAACATCGCCGCGGTTTATGGCAAGGCACGTTTTATAAACCGTGGGATTGGAAAAAATTGCAACAGCGCAAGCCTACTATCAAAGTGATTCGCCCTAAAACCCGCCATCAAGGAATTTTCGGATAAAATGACCACTTTTGTTTATAATTGCAAAACCGAACCAGATACTGAAAATTTAGCTCGTTCTTTAGCTGAAATTTCACGCGTTGGCGATGTTTGGGCGTTATTTGGCACTTTGGGTATGGGTAAAAGCGTGCTTTCCCGCGCTTTTGTTAAAAAATTAACCGCCGCCTCTGAAGTTCCGAGCCCTACGTTTACTTTGGTGCAAACCTATTCGGCACCGGAGTTTGAAATTTATCATTACGATTTATATCGCTTAAAGTCGCCGGAAGAAATTTGGGAACTTAACATTGAAGAGGCGGTTTATACCGGCGTTTGCTTAATTGAATGGCCTGAAAAAATGGGAGCGTATCTTCCTAAAAATATTTTTAAGGTAAATATTGCGGCTATGCCTGACGGCGGGCGAAAAATTGCCATCACGGTTAATTCAAAAGATAAAAGCGAGCGCTTGCAAGCTATGGAAAGACGCGCCGATGAACAGCTTAACGACAACTAACATACACGCAACCTGCGTAAGCTTAAATAATGCCGGAGTTTTATTGCTCGGCGCTTCCGGCAGCGGAAAATCTGATTTAGCGCTAAGGCTGATTATGAATAAAGGCGCAATGTTAGTTGCTGATGACCGCGCCGATGTTTTAGAAAAAAATGGCAAAATATACGCTTCTGCGCCTGAAAATATCAGAGGGTTGCTTGAGGTCAGAGGCGTTGGAATTGTAAAAATGCCGTTTGCTGAAAATGCTGAGCTAAAATTAGCGGTGGAATTAGTTGCAAATGCAAATGAGGTGGAGCGCATGCCCGAAAATTTTCAATATCAAATTTTAAATCACACTGTTCCGCTGTTAAAACTTTATCCGTTTGAAGCTTCCGCGGCTGACAAGGTTGTTATAAAGTTAAACGCGGTTGTTGCTTTTTGATGAAAAAAACTTAAAATAAATGCAGTTATTTAAGGATACGCCATGAAAAGAAAACAAGTAGAAAGATTTTTAAGAACGCTTGGAAAGCCGTTGGTTAAATTTATTATCGGCTTGGGCGAACTCTCGCTGTTTATTATAAAATCGTTATATCATTGCTTTACGCCGCCGTTTTATCCCAAAAACTTTATGCGGCAGTTAATGGATATGGGTTTTTATTCGTTGCCGGTGGTTGGTCTTACCACTATTTTTGCCGGTATGGTAATCGCTTTGCAAAGTTATTCCGGCTTTGCCCGCTTTGGGGCTGAAAGCGCGGTTGCCTCTGTGGTTTTAATTTCCGTAACCCGCGAGTTGGCGCCGGTGCTGTCAGCTTTAATGGTTGCCGGACGTATCGGAGCGGCGATGGCGGCAGAAATCGGCACAATGCGGGTAACAGAGCAGATTGACGCGCTGGTTACTCTTTCCACCAACCCATTTAAATATTTGGTTGCGCCGCGCTTGTGGTCAGGCGTAATTGTTCTGCCTATTTTGGTCTTAATCGGTGATGTTATCGGTATTTTCGGCGGATACGTGGTCGGTGTTTACAAACTTGGCTTTAACCCTGCCAACTATATTAACTCCACTTTGCAGAATATGGAGGCGATAGATATTATTTCCGGTTTGGTTAAAGCCGGAGTGTTTGGTTTTATTGTTGCTTTAATGGGCTGCTATAACGGCTATCGTTCTAAAGGCGGCGCGCAGGGAGTTGGTCAGGCAACAACCAATGCAGTGGTTTCGGCCTCAATTTTAATCTTAATTTTCAACTATGTTTTAACCGAAGTGTTCTTCTCAAAATAAGAGGCGTAAAATGGAAAAAGTTAAAATCTCAATTCGTAATTTGCGAAAGTCATTCGGTAAAAAACAAGTTTTATCCGGTGTTGACTTAGATGTTTATGCCGGAGAATCCTTAGTGGTTATCGGCGGTTCAGGTACCGGCAAATCGGTTTTAATTAAATGTATTCAGGGGCTTTTAACGCCTGATACCGGTTCAATTAAAATTAACGGCACTGAGGTGGTTGGTGCCCGCGGCTCTGAGCAACGCAATTTTCATAGCAAGATGGGCATGCTTTTTCAAGGCGGTGCTTTGTTTGACAGTCTGTTGGTTTGGGAAAATGTTGCGTTTTCATTGCTTGAAAACCAAAAAGTCAACCGTGAAAAAGCCAAAGTTGAGGCTATAAGAGTGCTGCGGCAGGTTGGTCTTGCTCCTGATGTGGCTGATTTATCACCCTCAGAACTTTCCGGTGGTATGCAAAAACGCGTTGGTTTGGCGCGCGCCATTATCACCAATCCGGAGATAATATTTTTTGATGAGCCGACAACCGGCTTAGACCCGATTATGGCCGATGTAATTAATGACTTGATTGTTGAATCTGCCAAAGGATTGGGCGCAACAACTTTAACCATTACCCACGATATGGCATCGGTTCGTAAAATTGCCGACCGTGTCGCCATGCTTTATAAAGGCAAAATTATTTGGCAGGGTACGGTTAAAGAAATGGATAAAACTGAAGACCCGTACGTTCAGCAGTTTATTAACGGCTGTTCGCAAGGTCCGATAAAAGTGGAAATATAGCCATGGCAAAAAAGAGCGTAACCGAATATGTTTGTCAAAATTGCGGCGCCGTTTATCCCAAGTGGCAGGGAAAATGTGATGCCTGCGGCGAATGGAACACCATTGAAGAGGAAAAAGTTCAGGGCGGAGGTTTTTCAATTTTGCCGCCTCAAAAAAAAGGTGAAATGATTGAATTTGTTCCGTTAAGCGGCTCTGCTCAAACTTTTAAACGTTTGGCTACCAACATCAAAGAAATTGACCGCGTAACCGGCGGTGGGCTTGTCCCCGGTTCCGCTATTTTAGTTGGCGGCGACCCCGGAATTGGCAAATCAACTTTGCTGTTGCAAGTATGCGCCGGAGTTGCCAATTTATCGCCTGAATATGAGTGTTTTTATATCTCGGGTGAGGAGGCGATTGATCAGGTTCGTATCAGAGCGCAACGTTTGGGGCTAGCCTCATCACCGGTAAAGCTTGCCAGCACAACGGAAGTAAAAGATATTGTGGCAACCTTAGATAAAGCCAATCCGTCAGTTGTAATTATTGATTCTATTCAAACCATGTATCTTGAAAATGTGGAATCAACCCCCGGAAGCGTTGCGCAGGTAAGGGCTTGCGCTTATGAACTGATTAAGCTTGCCAAGCGCAAAGGATTTGTGCTGTTTTTAGTCGGGCATGTCACCAAACAAGGCGCCATTGCCGGTCCGCGTGTTTTGGAACACATGGTTGACACAGTGCTTTATTTTGAAGGCGAGCGCGGGCATCATTTCCGCATTTTGCGCGCAGTTAAAAATCGTTACGGCGCCACTGATGAAATCGGCGTTTTTGAAATGCAGGATAAAGGCTTGGTTGAAGTTGAAAACCCGTCGGCGCTGTTTTTGGCAGAGCGTCAGGGTAATGTTTCAGGCTCTTGCGTTTTTGCCGGTATTGAAGGTTCGCGTCCGGTTTTGGTTGAAATTCAGGCTTTGGTCAGCCCGAGCGGCTATTCAAGCCCCAAACGAGCGGTGGTCGGTTGGGACTCAAACCGTTTGGCAATGATTCTAGCGGTTTTGGAAGCTCGTTGCGGTATGAACTTTAGCGCTCAAGATGTTTATTTAAATATCGCGGGCGGCTTAAAAATATCTGAACCGGCGGCTGATTTAGCAGTGGCAATGGCGGTAATTTCATCTTTAACCAATAAACCGCTGCCGTCTGATATGGTAATTTTCGGCGAAATCGGACTCTCCGGAGAAATCAGAGCAGTAAGTCAGCCTAATTTGCGCTTAAAAGAAGCCTGCAAACTTGGTTTTAATAATGCCATTGTGCCACCTAGCTACGGCAAAGAAAAGAAAAATACCGATATGTCTTGTTATGAAATCGGCAATGTTCATCGGCTTATAAATTGGTTTAATTAAGGATTTAATATGCAGCAGTTAAATAATTTAGACGTTGTAATTTTAATCATCACCGCAGTATCTGCATTAATAGCCTTGTATCGCGGATTGGTTAAAGAGGTACTCTCCATTATCGGCTGGATTTTGGCGGCGATAGTGGTGTTTTATCTGCTGCCGATATTAACTCCGGTTGCCAAATATTATATAGCCAGTTCCATGATGGCGGGCATTGTTACCGCATTGCTGATTTTAATAATTTTTTACATTATCTGGCTGTTGAGCACTGATAAAATGATAGGCAAAGTGCGCTCCAGCAAATTAAGCTCGCTTGATAGAGTGTTGGGTTTGCTTTTTGGTGTGCTCAGAGCCTGCCTGTTGGTGATTTTATTTAATATTATTATCACTTGGATGCTGCCCGAAGAATCTAAAAGCGGTATGTTTAAGGAGTCGCGCTATTTTACTTTAGCCGGCAAGTTTGCCGAGCCGCTTGAAAGCTTAATTCCTGAATCAACTAAAGACTTAATTCGTGACAAAGGCTCAGAAGTCGGTCTTGGCGAAAAGGATAAAAAGAAAGAAAAAGATGAAAAAGCCGCCAAAGAGGAAGAAGATTCGCAAAAAGAAATTGATGCCTTATTCCAAAAGCTTGCTCAGCCGCAAATTGAAAAAACAACTGATGCCGTAAAAGAACAGACGGAAGATTTTAAAGGCTACAAAGAAAATGAAGCCGACACCCTAGACACTTTAATTGAAAATGTTGAAGATTCTGAACCTGCCGAATAAAAAGAACCCCGCAATTATAACATTGCGGGGTTTGTCCCGAAAATATACCTAATCCGTCAGATTTAAAGTTTTAATACGCTCCACCAACAACGGCTCATTAAAGTTAAGCATAACCGGAGCAGAAACTCCATCGCTGATTTTAGTTTTAATGGCGTCTTTGTTTAAGTTTTCAGAATCTTCTTTTAAGCTTAAAGCGTGTTTCCACTGAAATTTAGCTTCCGCTTTGCGCCCGACCTGCCAATACGCATCGCCTAAATGGTCGCAAATAATGGCATTGGCCGGTAAATATTCAGCGGCGCGTTCCAAAATTTTTACGCTGTCGTCATATTTACCCATGCGGTACAGCGCCCAACCTAAGCTGTCCATAATATGCCCGTCTTCAGGGCTTTGGCGATACGCCTCAAAAATCATGAACAACGCCTCGTTAATATTTTTGTTATGCTCAAGCCAGCTGTATCCCAAGTAATTAAGCACAAACGGATGGCGATGGCTGATTTTTAAAGCGGTTTGCAAAGCTTCTTCGGCGTTATTCAACTCGCCGTTTTGCTGATACGCCATACCTAGCGCATAATAAACAGTCCAGTCGTTTTCAGCCGATTGCGGTTTGTTTTTCAGCGCTTTTTTATAAAGCTCAATCGCTTTTTCTTGTTGTCCGGTAATGCGGTAAAGCTCCGCTAAATTGAACAAAACCTGATAATTATCGGGATATTGTTTTTGTAAAGACTGTAACTTGCTCAGAGCCTGTTCATGAAGCTGCCTATCCATATAAATTCCGGCAATTTTCAGCTGCCCCATAAAATAAATAGGCGAATGTGGATTGATTTGCTCATATTTTTTAATTGCCTCGCCAAAACGCTGATTGCGTTCCAATAAATCGGCCATTGAAACCAACGCCACGTCATGTTGCGGGTTAAGATACAGCGCCAATGCGGTAAATACTTGCGAAATATCAGCCTGATAGCCTCTAAACACCGTGCCGACATTAAAAATAGCTTCTGCTTCGCCTTTTTGCGGAGTGTCCATGATTTTTGCAATGCTGTCTTTATCGGCCGATATTACCTGCTGATAAAGCGATTCCATCATTTTAGCCTGCGGATTTTTATCATAATATTTTTTAACCAGCGCAACGGCTTCATCTTTTTTATCGGCGCGAATGTAAAAATTACTGATAATTTGCATTGAGCGGTATGAAAGTTCTAAATCTTCATCTTGCACCACGGTGCCGAACGCAGCCTCTGCCGCCGGAACGTCATTAAAATAATCGTTAATCATGCCGCTGTGCATATAATATAATGAGAGCAGCGATTTATCTTTTTTTAAGGTTGTTAACTCTTTAAGAGCTTGCTCTTTATTGTCTTCTGCCGCATAAATCCAAGCTGAAAACAGCGGAATTATTGATTTTTTGTAAACTTTATCATGAATATTGTTTAAGGCGGCTAAAGCTTGCTCGTAATTATTTTTTTGCAATTCGTCAGTCATAATTACAAAATAAATAAAGTTGCTCTTATCGCCTTTTTTGAGCGATTCTTTGGCATATTGCGCCGCCTCGCCGATTCTGCCTTCTGAGGTGAGTAAAACATAAGTTTGCCCGATAATTTCCGGTTTGTCTGCGCCGAGCTGCACTGATTTTATGTAATAATCAGCCGCCACATTTAAATCTTGCCGCAAATGCGCTACCCGCGCCGCCAGATAGGCTCCGTAAGCGGTTTTTAAATGCGGAACCGAATAAACCACGGGCTGTTCCGGAGCTTTTTTATTCATAAAAGCCCCTGAGCAGGAATTAAAAACGCCCACGCTGATAACAAGGGCTGCAATATATCCAAATTTCATTACATGTAACATCTTTTAAAGTTTTTCTTGCATTTTATACCGAAAACGCCGCAGCGTTCAATGAAAATTATATATTTATATGTGTAAATAATTGCTTTATGTTGCAAAAAAAGTATTTGCGCAATATAATTTATGCCATGGAACAAAATTTTGACATAACAAGCGTGCTTAATTGGTATACTGATTGCGGCGTAACGGAAAGTTGCGGCGCTGAACCATCGCTTATGAGCAAACCGCAACCGGCGGCTGTTGCCGCAGTGGCGCCGAGCGCGGCTCCGGCTCGCCCTGCTATCAGCGCATTGGCGCAAACTTCTGTTGCCGCTTGCAAAAATGCCCGCGAATTGTGTGAAAAAGCAACCTCATTGGATGAGTTAAAACAGTTGGTAAACAATTTTGAGGGCTGTGCGCTTAAATTTAATGCCAAGTCAACGGTTTTCGGCAGCGGCAATCCTCAGGCTGAAATTTTAATTGTCGGTGAAGCCCCCGGCGCTGATGAAGATAGGTTAGGGCTTCCGTTTGTAGGTCGCAGCGGGCATTTGCTTGATAAAATGCTTGCCGCCATCGGCGTTAACCGTGAAAGCGTTTACATTACTAACATATTGCCATGGCGTCCGCCCGGGAACCGTACCCCGACCGATGGCGAAGTTGCCGTTTGCCTGCCGTTTTTGAAAAGACAAATAGAATTAATTAAACCGCAAGTGTTGTTGTTGCTTGGCGGCAGTGCGGCTAATGCGGTTTTGGACAATGCCGAGCCTATTTCAAAAATGCGGGGCAAATGGTATGAATATAAATTGCCTGATAAAACTGTTGTGCAGGCTTTAGCCAGCTTCCATCCGGCGTTTTTGCTGCGTAATTCCGCGCAAAAAGCAAAAGCGTGGGCTGATTTTTTGCGTATATTAAAAAAATTAAAGGAAAATTAAATAAAATCAGCATATAGTGACAACAAAACTAAATATATTTAAGGGGATACATAATGAACATGTTCAAAAATATTTTCTTTTCCGCGTTAAGTATGGGTGTTTGCGCCTCCGCTTTTGCCGCCGCAGCTCCTGAAAACAATGTTCCGGCAGAAGAAACCACCAAACCCAGAGCCGTTTTGTTTAAGATTCATGAAATTAAACCGGTTGAAAATACCGAAGGCGACATTACCAACTGTGATTTTTTGGTAACTTTTTATAACCGCACTACTGACAGTATGCGTCAAGCCAAAATTGAAATGGGTTGGACCGATAAAATCAGTGAGCGTTACGCTATCGGCGAAGATGCCAAGCCCGCTGATGAAAAAACTCCGGCTCGCTCGGTTCGCGATTCCCGCAATGCGCAGCAAAGCTTAGGCGCTGTTACCACCACTGTTGAAATGCCGGCGCTTGGTTCGCACAAGCAGGCAACTGTCAGAGGCTCAGTAAAAACCGAAAAATGCTTTATGTTGCTTGACAGCCTTAATTACAATGTAACCTCATGCAGCATTATCGGTAAAGGTGATAACAACTCTGCCGATGCTCGCCGTAACAGAGTGGCTTCAAGCCGCAGCACCGGTGAATGCGCCAACTTGTTCCAGTACGTAGATTCTAAAAATCCGGAATATTACAATGAGTTCAAAAACATTTCATACTCTGAGCAAGAACGCTTGCTTGCCAATGAAAAAGCTCAAGATATTACCGAGATGGAAGAATCTTATGATAAAATCGTCAAGAATTTTGAAAAAGTTAACAGCCTGATTGCTGAAATTAAATAAAAGGAAAGCGCAATGCCTGACAAATATTTTGCTAAAAAAATAAAATCCGCGGTCTTATACGGATTCGCGGTTGTCGGGCTTGCAAGCCTTTTTGCCGCCGCGGCTGAAGCGCAAATTTTCGGCTCCGGCGGAAACAGTCAGCAAAATAATCCGCTTGCCGCCCCTGCGCGACCGGCAACACAGCCAAGTCCGGCGATTCGCGGGCAGCAGCCAAGCGCTGCGGCTCCGCTTCCGTCAGTAAACAACATTTTATCCCCTGTTGTTGATGAAGATGACGATGATGATGAAACTGATGACCAGCAGCCGGCTGATTGGAATCAGGATAAAAGCGTGGTGCAAATCAGGTTCGTTGGTAATGATGTTGTAATAGACGATAAGCCTAAAATCTTAATTTACATGCGTAACTTCAAAATTTCACGCACTTTGACCGGCAAAACCAACTGTTCAATGCGTTTTTACGTGCGTTCTACCGCGTCAGAAAAGTTAACCAATTTAAGTTTCCGGCTCAAGTGGCCTAAAATGGAAACGGCGCTTGCGTTTGATGATGTAATGCCCAATGTTGCCACCTATTTTGACTATTCCTTAATCGGCAACGGCTGTTACAGCATGGATACCGCGCCCAACATTATTGTTAACCGCTGCCGTATTAAAGGCATGAGTCAACGCCAATGCGCTGACGCTATTCAATGGATGAAATAACTTTACAAAACCAATGTGTAATGCTACATTAAGAGTATGGAAAAATATTTTTTTGTAGGGAATTGTGCGTGGGTTTTTGTTTTGTTGGTCCTTACCTCTGATAAAAATTTTTCCTTTTCTGAACTGAAATCAATAAAATTGGGAATATGGTACTGAATTTTCTGCTGATTGCTGCCATCGTTGGCATGTTGGGAGCTTTAATCAGCAAACTCTGGGGAGGTATTGAAAACTTTTTAGCATGGCTATTGAGTTTTATAATCCCCGGAGTCGCCCTTGGTCTAATATTGTTCCTCATTATGGGATTCGGGTATATGATTGGGAATTTTCAAGATGTAAAAATCTTTGGGATTCACAGTTTTATACTCGGTCTTATGATAGGGACAGCTTGTGAGATAGTTCTTAGTATTAAGAATTTTATCACAAGAAGGTAAGAGATTGCACCGTGTTTGTTTATTTATAAACGGCACGGTGCTTTTTTTTAGCCCGATAATTAATTGAAAATTTAACATTTTGTGGTAATAACAATCACAATTATGTCATTTAAATCAATAAAAGGGTTAAAAAATGGAAACACAAGCGCTTTCTGATGCCGTCAACACCGCGGCGAATCAAATGTCTATGTGGGATTTGGTGTGGGCTTCCGACACGGTTACCAAAGTTGTGATGATTGGCTTAATTGCCGCCTCAGTTTGGTCGTGGACAATCATTTTTGAAAAATTTGCCACTTTGCGGCAGGTAAAACGCAATACTAAGAAGTTTGAAGAGGCTTTTTGGTCGGGCGGCTCGCTTGACCGCTTGTATGACGCCATCGGCAACCACCCGCGCGACCCGATGTCGGCAATGTTTATGGCTGCCATGAAGGAATGGCGCCGCTCCAATATCATGAAGTCTAAAACTGACCGCGGCTTGCGCGGCGCATCGCTTCAACAGCGTGTTGAAAAAGCCATGATGGTGGCAATGGATAAAGAGCTTGACGATATGGACAATCGCTTGGGCTTTTTGGCTTCAACCGGTTCCGTTGCTCCGCTTGTCGGCTTGTTCGGCACGGTTTGGGGCATTATTAACAGCTTTAACGCCATTGCCGCCACCCAAAGCAACTCGCTTTCCGCTATGGCTCCCGGTATTGCCGAAGCTTTGTTTACCACTGCTTTCGGCTTAATCGCCGCAATTCCGGCGGTGGTTACCTACAACATGATTACTACCGATGTTGACCGCTATGCTAAACGGCTTGAAAACTTTATTGCTGAATTTTCAACCATTTTATCGCGTGAAATTGATGACAGCACCTTAAAAGCTGAAATGGCAGGCGAATAAACGGAGAACAAAACATGATGTACAATTCTCGTTTTTCATCAGGACGCCGCCCGAGCCGCCGCAACGCCGATATTAACATTACCAATTTAATGGATGTCATGATGGTTTTGTTGGTGGTGTTTATGGTTGCCGCTCCGCTCATGACCTCCGGCATTGCGCTTGATTTGCCTAAAGTCGGCGGAAAGGCGTTAGAAGGCAAAGAAACCTCAATCAACATCAGCGTTGATAAAGACGGCTACTATTACATCGGTAAAACCGAAATTCCGGCTGATAAAGTTGTGGCAAAAGTTAAGGCGATTCGCGGCGAGAATGCCGACGCTACTGTTACCATTTCCGGCGATACCATGTCGGAATACGGCAGAGTTATTAACCTGATGGCGCTGTTAAAAGAGGCGGGGATAGATAAAGTCGGTCTTAAAACCGAGGCTCGTCCGCTTGTTAAGGAGAAATAGGCGTAAGCTATGAATAAACGCTATCTTTACATGTCAATAGCTTTACATATAACGGTTTTTCTGCTTTTAGTGCTGGATTTGCCGTTTTTCGGGCGTGCTAAGATAGAAACCGGACAAGCTCCGATTATTGTTGACTTAAAAGACGTTAAACTTGCCGAGATGACCAACTTGCCGCCTAAAGCTGTTTTTGGTAAAGAAGATAAAAAAGCCACCGCGCCGGAAAAAAAGCCTGCGCCTAATTGGACTCATGAAGAGGCAAAAGCGCCGGAATTACCGCCTTTGCCGGAAGAAACTAAAACGGAACAACCTAAAAAAGACTTTTTAGATACTACTCCGCCCGAGCCTGAAAAACCGGCTCCGAAACCGGATACCAAGCCTAAACCTAAGCCAGCGCCCAAACCGGCGCCTAAGCCGCAGCCTAAGCCGAAACCGGCTCCTAAACCTGCCGATAAAACTCCGTCGGCGCCCAAACAGGCAGCAAAACCTAACGCTAAACAACCGGCTCAAAACAAAACAATTGCCAATCCGTTAAAGAGCTTGATGGATTCGGTTAACAGCATGGAAAAAGAAATCGGCGAGACCGCGTCACCGGCGGTAATCAAAGAAGGCACTGCCGTTGCCAATATGGGTATAGAGGGCGGCACCGGAGGCTCATATTTCAGCGAGCTTACCATTACTGAAACTGACGCCATCGGCGGCTATTTGCGCGAATGTTGGAATCTTGACCCCGGAGCGCAAGGCATTGAGGGTATGATAATTGAAGTCAGGGCCACCTTAAACAAAGACGGCACGGTTCGCGATGCTCAGGTTGTAAACTCATCACGTATGAGCACTGATCCGCATTTTAGAGCCATTGCTGAAAGTGCCCGCCGCGCAATTTGGTCGTGCCAAAACAAAAACGGCGTAAATATTTATAAAGTTTTTGCTGAAAAATACCCTGATAAATATGACAAATGGAAATCAATATTAGTACGTTTTAACCCCATGGACGCAACTGTGCAGTAAAACAGGAGGAAACATGAAAAAAGTTCTTTATGCTTTGTTTGCGGTTTTAATGTTTGGCGGATGCGCAAGCACTGAAACTTACAAGCTTAAATATAATAACAACGGGCAAACTCTGGAACTCTCTTTGGGCGATTCTGTTAATATTGAATTACCTGAAAACCCCACCACCGGATATTCTTGGGCATTTTTCACAACTCCGGAGCCGCAAAACATTATCACCAACATCACCGAGAGTTATCGTCAGGATAATGCCAGTGACAGTATGGTCGGAGTTGGCGGCGTTAAAACCTATTCATTCCGCGCCACCCACCCCGGAAGAGTTGTTATCACCGGTTATTATTATCGCCCGTGGGAGAGTATGAGCGAAAATTATGCTTCAAAAGTTGTTTATAATATTGTGGTTAAATACCCGCTGACCTATAAAGGAGAATAATCATGGAAACACGCATAGCTTTACTTGCCATTTTGGTAAAAAATCAGGATAGTGTTGAAAAACTTAATGCCTTGTTGCATGAATACCGCGCCTATATTGTCGGTCGTATGGGAATCCCGTATAAAGCCAAACAAGTTGCGATTATCAGTATAGCGCTTGACGCTCCGCAAGATATTATTTCCGCTTTGTCAGGTAAAATCGGCGCTCTGGAAGGCGTTAGCAGCAAAACGGTTTTTGCTTAAAATAAAAAACTTGCCAAATGCCAATAAAGGCTTTATGTTCACATCAGTTTTAACTGACGGGGAAGGTTTTTCTGACCCATAAGAAAGGAAATTTTATGTATAATCCCAAATCGCTCAAGGCAGAAGAGTTTATCTGCCATGATGAAGTGCTCGCAACATTGGCTTATGCCGAGGCTAACAAGCATAATCAGGAATTGATTAATCAGATAATTGCCAAAGCTAAATTGCGCAAAGGTTTAACCCACCGCGAGGCTTCCATTTTGCTCGCCTGTGATTTACCTGAGCAAAACGCTGAAATTTTTGCCCTTGCCGAGCAATTTAAAAAAGACTTTTATGGCAACCGTATTGTGCTGTTTGCCCCGCTTTATCTTTCCAATTATTGCGTCAACGGCTGCACTTATTGCCCGTATCATGCCAAAAACAAGCATATTATGCGCAAAAAACTAACGCAGGAAGAAATTAAAGCCGAAGTTATTGCCTTGCAGGATATGGGGCACAAGCGCTTGGCGATTGAAGCCGGTGAAGACCCGATTAACAACCCGATTGAATATATTTTAGACTGCATTAAAACCATTTATTCGGTAAAGCACAAAAACGGCTCAATTCGCCGCGTTAATGTTAATATTGCCGCCACTACCGTTGAAAACTATCGCAAACTGAAAGAAGCCGGTATCGGAACATATATTCTGTTTCAAGAAACATATAATAAAGAGTCGTATGAAAAACTGCACCCGACCGGACCTAAGCACAATTACGCCTATCATACTGAGGCTATGGATAGAGCCATGGAAGGCGGTATTGATGATGTCGGGCTTGGCGTATTGTTTGGGCTTGAGGGCTATAAATATGAATTTGCCGCGCTTTTAATGCACGCTGAGCACTTAGAGGCGGTTCACGGCGTTGGTCCGCACACAATTTCATTTCCGCGCATTAAGCATGCCGATGATATTGACCCCAATGCTTTTGACAACGGCATTGATGATGATATTTTTGCCAAGATTATTGCTTGTGTGCGCGTTTCTACCCCTTATACCGGCATGATTATTTCCACCCGTGAGAGCGAAGCCTGCCGCAGCCGCGTTATTCATTACGGAATTTCGCAAATTTCCGGCGCATCTCGCACCAGCGTAGGCGGGTATACCAATATAACCCGCGAGCACGATACCGAACAATTTGACGTTTCGGACCAGCGCACCTTAGATGAGGTTGTGCGTTGGCTTTTGAGCATGGGTTATATCCCGAGTTTTTGCACCGCATGTTATCGCGAAGGACGCACCGGCGACCGCTTTATGGAATTGTGTAAAAAAATGCAGATACTTAATTGCTGCCACCCTAACGCCTTAATGACTTTACAGGAGTTTTTGCAAGATTATGCCTCTGCCGAAACTAAAAAATTGGGCGAGGAGATAATCAATAAAGAACTTGCCAACATAAAAAGTGATAAAGTTCGGCAAATTACAATAGCAAATCTCGCTAAAATCAAACAAGGCGAACGCGATTTCAGATTTTAAGCAAAATAAAAGCCCGATAACAAAATTGCTGTCGGGCTTTTGCTTTTATTCGGCTTGCTCAGAGCTTTCGCTTGCTTCAGGTTCATCATTATCCGGTATCAGGATAATAAAGTTGTTTCCTTGCAGGATATAATCTTTAGCAACATCAGATAAGCGAATATTTACTGAATAGTTTGGCTCTAATACAAAACTGTTACCGAGCGGGAACGGCTGATCGTTCAAATATGAAGAAACTACCGTAAATTTCATCGGTTTATCCGTATCGTTAGTAACGTTGTAAATGATTGATATGTTGCTATCGCCATATAAAGCTTCTTTAATTTGTTCGGTAACATCGTTCGGAATATGCATGCCAAGCGCGCCGGAGTTGTTGCTTAACAATGAAATACCGTCGGAAGGCGTTTCAACATCGTGTTTAACATTAACCTTAAAATTAAACTCAGCGTAAGAGGTCATTTCTTTTTTATAGCACTGCACATATTCGGCAGAGGGAATTATGGTTTTAATTTTTTTCTGCACTTCAATTAATGATTCGGATGGAATCCGCGAGTCTTCATAACTTGAGCAGGCAGAAACTTCAACTGAAAGCACGCCGCTAACATTTTGCGTTTCAGCCGATAACAATTCGCTGATTTTAACCGGTATGTCTAGCTCCATTTCGCAAGCTGAAAGCATTAAACACAAAACGCCTAATAACGATAATTTTTTCATGATTTTTTCCTTAAAATATTAACTTATGCCTAAATAAGAATACAATATCTCTTAAAAGCAAATATTTTTTATCACCCATGCACATTTATATAAAATTTGTCTTTTTTGGACAAAATAATTTGACTTTGATGGTATTACACTTTATAATACCCCTGAATTTGAATTTTTGTGTAACTAATAAAAAATTATGTATGAATAGTATTATTAAAAACGCAATCAACGCACAAGATTTAAGTGTTGAACAAATTGAAACAATTTTAACAACATCAGAGTATGATGATGTCTTGTTTGCCAAAGCCGATGAAGTCAGAAAGAAATACTGTGGTGACACGGTAAAAATGGCGGCATTACTTGAATTTTCAAACGTTTGCCACAATCACTGCCACTATTGCGGGTTACGTCAAGAGAACATAGAGCTGAGGCGATATACGTTATCTTTCAACGGAATTGCTGAACACGCCGAATTAGCCAAACAACTTGGTTTTAAGTACATTGTTCTGCAATCCGGTGAAAGTGAAGAGTACTCTAGAGAGGACTTTATAGCTTTTATCAAAATGATAAATGGCTTAGGTCTCAGAGTAATTTTAAGCTGTGGTGAACTTGATGGTCGCGATTTGCGGGATTTTCATAATGCCGGTGCGTTTGGCTATTTGCTGAAGATTGAAACTTCGGACGAGCGTTTGTACAAGCGCCATCATCCGCATCAAAGTTGGATGCTGCGGAATAATACGCTTAATTTGCTTTCTGCGCTACACTATTACACCGGAACCGGAAATATTATCGGATTGCCTGGGCAAACAGTGCGCTCTATCGCGGAAGACATTGTGTATTTCAAAAAAGTGCATTCCGATTTTATCGGCATAAGCCCTTTCATTCCGCATCCGCAAACCCCGCTTAGCGTAGTTAACAAAGGCAGCTTGTCATTGGTGTTGAAGGCTATTGCTGTTTGCCGCATCTTAAATCCAACAGCGGATATGGTCACAACAACGGCTTTGGAAGCATTGGCTCCTAACGGGCAAGCCTTAGGTTTTTCTGCCGGAGCAAACATGATTATGGTAAATATTACGAATGATAATGTTCGTAAAAACTACCAACTGTTTGAAAATAAGGAGAACACCGGAATTATCTCCGCCGGACTGAATAATATTATCAATAATATTAAAAAGTGCGGCAGGACTGTTTCTTCTGATTTTTTGAAATGAGATTATTTTTTTTACAAGCGTCCTCCACAAAGGACGCTTTTTTGTTGCTAATTTAACATCTTCACGGTAAAATGCGCGCTATGTTTTGAGGAGAAAATTTTATGAAAGTTTTTAATTTAAGCATTGTTTTAAGCGCGGTTGTTTTATCGTTTAACGCGGTGGCGCAAGAATTATCGCCCGCGCAGCTGCGGCAGGCGATAAAAGATGAATTTAATTCGCCGCAAAATCAAAAAATACTGTTAGACACTTTTAATGCCGCCGATGTAAACAAAGATGGTTTTATCTCTGAAAATGAATTTGCTCTGATGTTAAAAAGCATCAGCACTGAACCACTAACCTCTGCGGCGGATAAAGCCGCCAAAAAAGCTCGTTGGCAACAAAAATTTAAGCAAGAAGATAAAGATTCTGACCGCCGGTTAAATAAAACCGAATATGCGTATTTTATGTATCATGAAGTTGAGCAAGAAACCTTATCAATGTTTGAAAAAGCCAAAGTTATGGCAACAAAATCGCCTGAAGAAATGACGCAAGATATAGCAAAAGCCCGTATTGAGGCTGAAAAGTTAAAAGCGATGCCGTCAAATGATGTTGCCAATAAAATGTTCGCCGCCGCTTCTGACAATTTAGCAAGCCAAAACTATTTTCAAATGGATAAAAACAAAGACGGCTGCGTCACTGAAAGTGAATATGCTGATTATATGTTTATTTATACGCAAAATGCTAATAATGCGGACGAATATAAAATGAGCAAAGACGATTGGAAAGAACTTTATAAAACATCTGAAGAAAAGCTCAAAGCCAACTGCTTAACCAAAGCTGAATATATCCGCAATTTTAACAAATTGCTTGCTGGCAGCAGTGCTTATCTTGAACCGAAAGAATAACATGAGCAAGCGGGTCTTAGACGATTCTTTAGTATATGAAATTTTATCGGTGGTGGAAGAAGTTCCCGAAGGTAAAGTTGCCACTTACGGGCAAATCGCCCGTTTAATCGGTAGAAGCAAAAACGCCCGTTTGGTAGGTTGGGTGCTGCGCAATGCGGAGCTTTACGGCAATTATCCGTGCCACCGTATAGTTAATCATAGCGGACGCCTTGTCTTAGGCTGGCCTGAACAAAAAGTTCTTTTAATGCAAGAGGGCGTCACCTTAAAAGACGAAACCCATGTTGACTTAAAACTCTGCCGCTGGGAGTGCTGAGCTTTATAATTTTTTAATATAAAACTGCTATTTTTTATGCTATAACTTTACTGTTATTAAGTTTATTTAAGGAACTAAAGCTTATGCAGGCGCAGCCATTTCCGAAAACGGCAATAAAATATATCATAAATGAATGTCTGATACCTTATAAATGGACATTTTTAATTTGTTTGCTGTTTGTGCTTGCGGAAATTTCCGTCTTCAACTTATTAGATTGGTTGTTTGCCAAAATGGTTGAGGGGGTTAAACAAGGGGCAACGCCTGAAAATTTGCATAATCTTTTATGGATTTTCGCCGCCATTTTTATTTGCAATGTTATTAACATCTTTTTGCCTAAACAAAATAATATATATCGGCAAAAACATTTTTATTTTCCGCTGCAAAGGCGTATTTACGGTCGCGCTCTTTCATATATTTTCGGGCATTCGGTTAATTATATTGTCAACAAACAAACCGGAACTTTACTGACTAAAACCAATCAGATTAATTCTCTTCAGCCGATATTTTCCGTAATTATTGCGCAGTTTTGGGGAATTTTTTGCGATATCGGCGTAAAAATAATTTTATTAACAATCATCAATCCTCGCTTAGGATTATTGTTTGTAATATGCGTTGCCGTAGTAACTTTAGTTAATTATTACGCCAATCAAACCAGTAACCACTTAAATAAAATGCAGAGCAAATCAGAGGCTTTATATACCGGTTGGCTGGTTGATGTTATTGCCAATATCCGCTTGGTTAAGCAATTTAATCGTTTAGAGCATGAAAAAAAGCGTTTATCAACATTACTGCAACAATACATAAAAATTAAAGCCAAGACCATGTTGGCATGGTTTTCATCTTTTACCGGCATGTGTTGTTTTATATATTTGTGCTCTCTGTTTATGTTGATTTATGCCATTTATTTATGGAGTGAATCATTAATTACGGTCGGCGATATTGTGTTTGTTTTATTAACATTGAGCGGCGGTTTTATGTGGCTGATGGAACTGTGTATAGATTTTCGCAGGCTCGCCAACAGTTTGTCTTATGTTCAAGCCGGATTAGAGCCGTTTACAACCCCGCATGAAATTACCGATAACCCGAACGCCAAACCGCTTAAAGTTAAAAAAGCTGAAATAGAATTTAAAAACATTTGTTTTGCCTATCCGGAACAAAACAGAATTTTTGACGGCTTTAATCTGAAAATCAAGAGCGGTGAAAAGGTTGGGATTGTCGGGGTTTCCGGCAGCGGTAAAAGCACGCTCATTAACTTGTTGCAACGCGCGTATGATATTCAGTCCGGTCAAATTTTAATAGACGGGCAGGATATTAAAAACGTAACGCAAAGCAGTTTGCACCGAAATTTAGCCATTATTCCGCAAGAGACGGTTTTGTTTCAGCGCAGTATAAAAGAAAATATTGCTTATGGCATTAAAGCGACTGACCGAAAAATAAAACAAGCCGCGCAGACTGCTTGCGCTGATGAGTTTATTAAAAAATTGCCGGAAGGCTATAACTCAATGGTCGGGGAACGCGGTTGCAAACTTTCAGGGGGTGAAAGACAACGTATTGCCATTGCTCGCGCGGTTTTGCGTAATAGTCCCATCTTAATTTTAGACGAGGCGACTTCCTCGCTTGACAGCCAATCTGAAAGCGAGGTTGCCGCGGCAATTAATAATCTGTTAGGCGTACAAACCGTAATGGCTATTGCTCACCGGCTTTCAACTTTAAAGAAAATGGACCGGATTATTTATATTGAACAAGGAAAAATCATGGAAACCGGTACTTTTGATGAACTTGCCGCCATGAAAAACGGTAAATTTGCTAAGTTATGGAAAATGCAACAGCTGGAAAAAGAGGGGTAAGTTATGAAGTCTTTTGAAAAAATCCCGAATATGCGCAAAATATCAAAAAATCCGCTGTTGTTTATGTGGGAGGCGTTATACGGTGCCCGCAAATGGGCGGTTGCCGGTGTGGTATTAGCGTTTGCTTTGCAGATTTCTAAAGTTTATGTTCCGGTATTTTTCTCAAAGATGATAGAGTATTTTGCTTTAATTACGCCGCAGGAGCTTTCTTGGCGTAAAACAGGGTGGTTTTTAATAGCGATATTTTTTGCGTATGTCGGGCAGTCTGTTTTCAGAATGGTGCGCGAGCTGATTGAAGAAAACAATGTGCGGAATTTTATGGATGCTAAAATAAAGTTGTTTGCGGTAGATTATTTAGCCAAACACTCTGAAAATTATTTTTCATCGCAAAAATCCGGACAACTTTCACAAAAAACACTTAACTGCTCAAACAAAACTACGGAATTGCATAGAAATATTTCGCGGTTTTACAGCGCCTTTTTCTTTGTTTTGCTTAATTTTTATTTTATCGGACGGGTCAGCCTGTGGTTTTTGCTTTTAGTTTTTGTTTTTGGCTCAATATCCGCTGTTGCCTCTTATAAAATCAGCTTTAAACTGCGCGCTTTACATAAAAACGCTAATGATATGCTTGATGATTTTAACGGCGTGGTGGCCGATAGTATAAGTAATTCTTTGAACATAAAAGCAGGCGGTAGTGAAGATTATGAAATTTCCTTTGTAAAAAGAATATTTGATAAATGCACAAACGCGCGTTTGTCCGCTACAAATACGTTTCATAACGGGCTGCGTATTCAACGAGCTATGCTATGTTTATTTGAGTCTGGAAGTATATTGCTGCTAATCAAGATGTGGTATCAAAATCAAATCAGCGTTGGCGATGTAACATTAGTGTTAATGCTGATGGATGCAATTATGAATACTTTTTCAGGCATTTTAGTTAATATCTGTGAATTAAATACCAACTATGGCGCTCTGCAAGCGGCTATGTCGCCATTTGTGCTAAAGCATGAAGTTGTTGATGTTAAAAACGCCAAAAAACTTAAAATAAAGGGTGGCAAAATAGAATTTAAAAATGTTAAGTTCAGCTATGGAAAAAAGAAAGTGTTTAACAAATTGTCATTTACCATAAATGCCGGTGAAAAGGTCGGGATTGTCGGTGTTTCCGGCAGTGGTAAAAGCACGCTCATTAATCTGTTGCAACGCGCGTATGATATTCAGTCCGGTCAAATTTTAATAGACGGACAAGATATAGCCAAAATCAAACAAAACAGCCTGCATGAGGCAATTGCCGTTATTCCGCAAGATACATCACTGTTTCATCGCAGTGTGAGCCAAAATATAGCGTATGGACGATTGCAAGCCAAACAATCTGATATTGAAAAGGCGGCGCAAAAATCCTATGCCGATGATTTTATTAAACAATTACCTAAAGGATACCAAACCAAAGTCGGAGAAAAGGGCGTTAAACTTTCCGGCGGGCAGCGGCAGCGTGTGGCTATTGCGCGCGCGATTTTAAAAAATTCGCCGATATTAATTTTAGACGAGGCAACCTCAGCTTTAGATAGTCAAGCTGAAAAATATATTCAAAAAGGTATGAAAAACTTAATGAAAAATAAAACAGTCATTGCTATTGCTCACCGACTTTCCACCTTGAAAGAAATGGATCGCATTATTGTTTTGGATAAAGGTAAAATAGCAGAGCAAGGCGCTATTAAAGATTTACTTGCCTCTTCCGGCGAATTTCAACACCTCTGGCAAATACAAAATAAATAAACTTTTTAAATGCTTAATATGGCAAGAAAAATATATTTTATATTTGTGGTAAATACTAAATTGTAGTTGAAAATAACATTTTGTTTTTATAGTATATGCTAAAATAAAGAGTTTTGATAATAATTTAAATGCCGATATTTATCAGGAGTGGGCAATGCGTAAATTGTTTTTAATGCTAATTGTTTGTTTGACTGTTGTCGGGTGCGCTTTTCCGCAAACCCCGAATGAGAGTGATTTGTTGCGCGCCAGCCGCCAATTTCGTCCGGCTTTGTTTAACAGCGGCGCTCGCGGCGTGGTTATTACCTCATTATCTGATAACGTTTCTGACGATGGCTTTTTTGGTGTAAATTATAATGATATTATCGCTTTCAAAAACGTTAAAACTAATGAAGTTTTTTATATGAGCACCATTTTAGGCGGCAATAAATATGATACGGCTATGTTGCCGATAGGCACATACGAGGTAACCAATCTTTATTTGCAATACATTTATACAACAACCGAATACTATGGCAACACGCAAGTGACCCGTACCGTGGTAGAAACCGATGAGCATTATGAGGGCGACAGCAAAATCCGCTTTACGGTACGTCCGCAAGAAATTACTTATATCGGGCACTTTGCGCTCAATAAAACCGATAATGAAGTAACGGCAGACGGGCATGTTAAGGCCAATTCTTTCAGCATAATTGATAAATCGGCGGAAATTTCCGGCAATCAGAGAAATGATTGGTACAAACAATTTGGGCAAGATTTTGTTGTCAGATTAGCCAAAGTTCAATAGGAGCAGTTAGTATGAAAAAAGTTTTATTAATAGCCGCCATGATTATTCTGTGTTCTTGCAGCACCACTATCGGCAATACCAAATTGGCAGACAACCGCGTCAGAATTGAAAGCCAAATGACGGAAGTTTCTTCTAAATCTGAAGTAAGAGAAAAATTTGGAACGCCTAACCTTGTGTTTCAGAAAAACAACTTAGAATATTATGAATATCGCAAAATATCCGGCGCGGGCAGGTACCATTGGATGATTCCGCTTATCGGTTGGGTTATGTCGTGGTTTCAAGATAGTTACACTTTTGAGGAAACAAATTTGTTCATCGGCTTTGATAAATCGGGCAAAATTGCCGATTATGAGATTGTTCAATCCGGTGGCACTATGTAAAAACATTGTCGTCGTAAAAGTTTTCAATAGCGTTTTTGTACCACAAAACCGTTTCCATATCAATGGGCGTAAAATAATGAGCGTCAACCCCTACATCTAATCCGTATTTTTTAACCGGCTGACGGCTGTGAATATGCCCGAATAAGCCAAACTCGGTTTTTTCTCTTAATTTTACCGGCTCATGAGCTAATAAAAATTCATAGTCTTGATAATTAAGTTTATAAATATCATCGCTGATAATTTCCGCAACATTTTCAGGGATTAATGATTTTTTATCGCGTTCATAGTTACCTAACAATAAATGAATTTTACCATTTAAATACTGCGCAAATTCAATATTACCGAAATCGCCCAAATGGTATACATCGTCATTAATTCCAACAGCGGTATTCCATCGTTCAACCATAGACCAGTCCATTTCTTCAACGCTAAAGAAAGGACGACGGCTAAGGCTAAATGCTCGTTCAGATGAAAAATGCGTGTCTGAGGTAAAAAATATTTTATGCCGTTTGTTTTTAGCATCAATGCGCTTTTTTAACTCGGACAAACAATCCGGCAGATTATCAAAAACCGGTTGTCCGCCGGTATATTGCTGATATTTATAAGTCAAATAATGCCGCGTATGTACTTTAGGATCAATGCCAAGCACAATGTTTTTGCCTCTGACCAAGTTTTCCATAAGTTCAATTTTGGTTGTTTGCGCATAATCTCGTCCGGCGATAGAAGTAATTTCCGCCGGAATCCAAAACAATATAAAATCACTGAGGCGTAAGCCTGTTGTTTCCCATTTAACCTGTTCGTTCCAGTCAAAATCAGCGCTGATTTTTTCGCGGCGTGGATTGATAAAAGTAACATCAGGCCAGTTTGGCATTGCGACTTGCCAATTAGGCGCGCCCTGAATCGGTCCCGCGCAAAATACATATATTGATTTTTTCTTTATTTTTAGATTTTGAGGCGAAGTAATCATAGACACTCCTATAATGTTTTATCTGTCAGCAAATTTTAATGCAAAATTATTGATTTTCATAATGTTTTTTGGTTGTTTTGAATCATAGACATAAACATGGCATTGCTTTTTTGTTTCTGGTTTTCTTTCAGCATTCGCATGAGCTTGGAGCCATCTTCAAGTTTGGCAATCATAACGCTGTCTTTGTTCATGCCCTGAGTAAATTTGTACAGATATGTTGCAATTTTTTTATTTTCTTTTGTGAGGGCGGTTTCAAAATGTTTATTTTCATCAAAGTTGGTAATGTTGTCAATTCTTTCCCCGTTATCTTTTTCTTTGCCTGCTAAAACAAACTCCAGTGTTTCATCAGGATAAAATTTATTATTAGCGCCGCCGGTATAAACAGAAACAAAAGCTAAATTAGCCGGAAAATTTTGATAATTCTTACTTGCCTTAAATTTCCACGGAGAAACAACCGCCTTAAATATGGGAGAAGCATGAATGAGTGAAATCTCGTTGCCGTTTCCATTTTGGTAGCGCTGGGTGGAGGCATCATCAATAACATCATGTCCTCTGAATAACAGATATTTGCCGTCAGAAGACTTGCGGTTTTGCCAGAACAGCTCAGGTTTTTCCCAGTTTTGTTTATCAAGTTCTTCTTGAATTTCTTCTTTTGTAAACATTTTCGCTTCCTGTTTTATATAATAAAAAAATTATCTTTAACCATATTACCCGCCTTATTAAAACGATAATACCATTATACCACAATAAATAAAATTTTCAATGTAATAGGTTTATCTTTAACTTTCTTTTTGAGAAAGTTAAAGATAGGCGGGTAAATTTAACTTTTTATGGTGCGCTTTTATTGTGCAATTATCGGACTAATTTTAATGATTTTAAGCTGTTGAATCAGAAAATTGAGCTTATAGCTAAGCGTGGCTGTATAAAAATTTAATATTATATTAACATAACTAATGCTAATTTTATGATATATTAATCAGAAAGGAGCATAGCAATGGCAGACGATTATATACAACAATTAAGCGAGTCTGAAAAAGTAACATTTGTCCGCGCGCTGATTTTTTTAATAAAATCAGATGGACGTGTTGATGACCGCGAGCGCGAATGCATCCATGAAATTGTCAATATTTATAACATCAAAAACAAAGTTGCGGAAATTAATGCTCCCATGGGTGAAGATATTTTACTTCCTGAAATTGCAAATATCATTAAAGTCCGCCATAAAGCTCTTGCGCTGATACGTGAGTTGTTAACAATGGCGCATGTTGATGATGAATTAGGCGATGCAGAAGTCAATTTTATTGAAAAAGTTGCCGCAAAATTAAATATTGAACCTGAAAAAGTTTTGCAAATCAATGAATTGGTGCTTGAAAGAAAAGCCTGGTTGGTAAAATCGGCGGTAGTGATGGAAAGCGCATAGTTTTTGATAGAGGAGAAGCAAGATGTCTTTGGCAGATGACCTTAAAAAGCAAACGAACGACTTTCGGACGAAAAAAATTGACTATCAAGTTGATACGATTGCAGGGTATGGAAATCATAGCGGAGGTTTTTTTTCGCCTATTACAAATACAATAACAATGAATTATCATGATGATGATGTATTTATGTGGCTTTTTGAAAAAAATAGCCATGATTGCATCCTCTATCATGAACAAAAGCATCGTAGTAATGCTAATAAAGGATTTAAGTCTAAAAACATTAGTGTTTCCTCGGAACAATATTATAAATTATGTATGGCTGATGAAATCTCCGCCAAGATGGCAGAACTGGTTTATTTAAGAGAAGAATATATTAAAACAGGCGATGTCAATGTTTTTGATAGATCACATGGGTTTTCTTTTTATAAAGAGGCGGTGCAACAAGGCGAGGTCAATCCCTTAAGTTCTGACCCCAAAGATTTTGAAAAAGATATGTCCTTGATTATGAACGGCACACAAAAAATGTGGATGGATAGATGGGCCGATAGGTATTTCAAGAATCATATTGACATGACAGAGAATTATTTGAGATATGGTAAAGGAAATTTTAAGGATAATGAGGCGGAATATCAAAAACAATTAAACATTGCCTATACAATCGGCGGTGTCAATTTTAAACAATATATGAAAGAAGATGTGAAAGTACCGGATGATTGGAGAATAAATGACGTAGACATTATTGTTAAACATATGGAAAAACTAGAGGCTTTTCCATTTAAAGATAACATGAGTTTTGAGCAATATAATAATTTATTGCAACACTTATACATTGCCGATGGAATGAAAAAACAGGCAGATTTTGCGCTTAGTTATTATAAGGCAAAAAAAATAGAAGATTTGGACGATGGACAACGAAAAAGATATTTTAATGATTTGAAAGAGGTAATGGAGCTTCAAAAAGACAAACTATCAGAACGAGATTGGCGAGTAGAAAAGCCTATAAATTTACAACTCAATAAAGCTCTAGGAAATCCTGGTGAGCGAGTATTACTACCAAATGAAAATGAAAAAAATTATCAAGCAGCTTTAAAACAAATTTACAATATTAATGGGGTTGATTATTACTCTTTGTTAAAGATTAACCCGCAAGAAAAAATGCCTATTGAAAAGACGGAAGAAGTTAAGGAATTTGAAGAAAAAAGTTTGTCTAAAAGGTGTGTGGATAAAATGGCTAACTTGTTAAAAAACCAAAAGGAAAAAACTCCCGAACCAAAAGAGCCGAAAGATTATTTGAACAATTACCCGAAATGGTCAAAAAATGAACGTGTTTCAGAAATTCAATATGAAGAAATTCTTGATTTAGACAAGCCGGTAATTACCGGTATACCGGGGGCTCAGCGTTCTCAGTCAACATCTTCTAAAAACACGAACACAGAAACCGCCGCTCCGTCGCCTGCTCAGAACGATTCAGTTGCTGAAACTCCGGCGCCCGCAACTCAAAATGCTGCCGCTGAAAAGACCAACATGGACAAAGCCGCATATCTGAGATCTTTGTCCGGACGACCACAGCAGGACACGATAGCGAGAATTTCTCCATCGTTTAGCCAAATGAGAGATAACAAAAACAGTATGGAATTAATGCTCCTCCGCCGCCAGAATGGCAGATAAGCCTAAAAAGCCTCCGTGAAGGAGGCTTAGAATACCGGATAAAAGGATTGAAAATGGTCTTAAAAAACAAATTTAATATCACTAGTCAAATTGAGCTCAATAAGATTGAGGAAAAACTAAGCAAAGGAAAAGCGATAAAACTTTATGACAGTGGTAAAATCAATCAAATAAAAGTAGGCACTTTTGCCGGATTAAAACAGATTCATAAGTATTTGTTTGAAGATATTTATGATTTTGCCGGAAAAATGCGCGATGTCAACATATCCAAAGGCAGTTTCAGATTTGCTCCGGTAATGTTTTTGGCGCAATCCTTAAAGCATATTGATAAAATGCCGCAATCAACTTTTGATGAAATTGTTGAAAAATATGTTGAAATGAATATCGCTCATCCTTTCCGAGAAGGAAACGGACGCGCTACCAGAATTTGGCTGGATTTAATATTCAAAAAAGAGCTGCAGCGGGTTGTTGATTGGAATAAAATTGATAAAGATGATTATCTGTCAGCAATGGAAAGAAGCCCTGTTAAAGATATTGAAATAAAGCATCTTTTAAAAAATGCTCTAACTGATAAAATTGATGAACGCGAAGTTTTTATGAAAGGCATTGATGTAAGCTATTATTACGAAGGCTATGATGAATATGATATTCACAAACTATTGTAACCCTGCAAGATTATAATACTTTAAGCGATTAAGCAGAAAATTAAGTTGTTTGAGGATAGTTTGAAATAGGATTTGATACATTGAACTTCATTTTACAAAAATGGCAAAACTTCAATTTTGTTAAATACAATTAACAAATAAGTTTACTTTGGATTATGGACGTGGAGAGAATAAAGGTATTGAGCGCATAAATGTTCTGGATTGGTTTATGGGCACTGAGTAAATATACGCCAGAGTCTATGCAGAAAAGAATAAAATCAAAAGGTGCAGAGCAATCAACTGATTAGCGGAATCAGTATACACTTTTCTTTACGAAAGTAAAAATTTCAACCTGTTATCCATGAGAGCTGTCCTATATCGGCAGGCACTGCGGCAGTCGGTATAAAGTCCATTGCCGCCGACCTAACCACTTTAGCCAATTCCAGCCCCAATCAATCAAAAACGCCTCAAATTTCAGCAAGGCCTTTACGTGCGAGGAGTTAAAGAGGTTCTTGCTTATTCAGTAGGTGTTTCTCCTAACCTTTGACAGCGGCATGTTAAAGGTTATTCAATTAAGTGACATCAATGACACTTAATCAAGATAATAGGTGTTCGCCTTTGGTGTATATGTTTTTTATTTACAACTTCTCGCCCTTAAGGACAAGAGGTTAAGTCAATTTGCAAATAAAAATACACTATTTAGAAAATTTCCGAGCAACTTCACCGCAAAAAAGCAATTCTATAATGATGTATCACAACTATGAGCTTTGACTGCCTAAAGCGATAATAATCCTTTCTTATGATTTGTTTTTTTGCTATATAAAAATAATTAAAAAATCTGCAAATTTATTTAGTTATACCAACTTTAAAAATTAATCATAAATGATTAGTGCCCATATTTTAAGCAGGCGACACCAAAAATAATAAATATAATTCCTAAACAACGAATTAAAGAAACTGTATCATTGAAGAAAAGTATTCCGACAACAAAAGTGCAGGTTGCACCGATACCGGTCCAAACAGCATAAGCCGTGCCGATGGGAATAGTTTTTTGCGCCATATACAAAAATAAACCGCTAAAAATCATAGCAATGGCCGCAAAACCAAGCCACATCAGCTTAAACGGGGAGCTTTCTGCCATTTTCAAGCCGACCGGCCAACCAACTTCAAACATTGCAGCAATTAACAAATGTATCCATGCCATAATTTTAATCCTCTTTCAATTTGTATGGTTTTAAAAACAAAAAACACTATAATCTTTCTGTCTTCTAAGGCCTAATGACAGAAAAACATAGTGTCAAACTCTTTACCCGGCGGCAAAATAATATCCATTATAGCGAGTATTTATCCTGTGTCAACAATGTTTAAAATTTGCACGAAACATCACCTGTTGGGTATCTGAATATACCCAAAACCAAAACAACGCCGGCTGATATTGTGATTGATCCGGATAGAGCGCCTAAGGTTATAAGACTTTTTGAAGAATATGCCAAAGGCGGACGCACTTTGCAGGATATTACAAATTTAGCAAGGACTTTGGGCTTGTCTTCCAAAATGTGCACGGTTAATAAGACCATCAGCCGAGCGCAAGTGCAAAATATCTTAAAAAATCCGTTTTATATAGGATACTTTATCAATAAAGGCAAAACCTATAAACATAACTATCCGCGTTTGATTGATGAAAATCTGTTCCGCATTGTGCAAGAGACCATGGAAGGGCGAAAACGCGCGCCAAGCAAATTGTATTATGGTGATAAGCAATATTTATTTAGCGGAATGGTGAGATGCGGCTGTTGCGGAAGTTTAATGACTTGTGAAACCAAGGTAAAAGATGAAAACCATTTTTATAATTATCTTAAATGTAATAAACTCCGTTCAAAATGTAGTCAAAAACCGGTTAATGAAGCCAAAATTCTTGCCCAACTTGAAAAAGAGCTTTGTTTACCTATCAACATCAGCGACGATATGTTAAGAAATATCAAGTCTGAAGTTAAAAGACAGCTCAAAGATGAAAATAACAACACAACGGCTCTGAAACGAAATGTCACAATCAAGATAAATGAACTTGATGAACAAGCAAAAGCCTTATTCCGCGGCTATATTCAAGGCAAATGTGATGAAAAGATGTATAATGAACTGAAAGCTGAAATTGAGCTTGAAAAAGAAAAGCTGCAAAAAGATATGGACAAGTATCTTGAGATTGATACGGAAACCGATGAAATATTGGCAAATATTGCGGAAGTGGCGGCAAATATTGGTGTTTTTCTAGAAAGTCCGATTCTTGGCACGAAAAAAGAGATTTTGAGATTGATTTTATCGGACTGCAAAATTGAAGGAAAAAATCTATGTTTTTCAATAAATAAGCCGTTTGACGAACTCATCAAAACGGCTGAAACTGATAAATGGTGCCGCTGGCAAGAATCGGACTTGCGACCCCGTCATTACCAATGACGTGCTCTACCACTGAGCTACAGCGGCATGTTTAATTCATCATGCGAAAAGTAACATACCTAATCATTTTTTAAAAATCAACACTTTTTTTGTATTTTTTGCATTTTTTTATTTTTCCTGCTATATAAAGGCTGTGGATAGTTATTTTGATGTTTAAATTAAAACAAAACAGCATATAATGTAAACGCCAATAGTTAATTTTAAGGTCTGAAAATATGAATATTGTGCCCACTGAAAATAAAGATATACCTGAGTTTTTGCAAAAAGAACCGACTGTTTCTAACGTGATTCCCTTTGCTAAGCCGGAACAAACTGAACACCATTATTCCCGCAAGCCGCTCTTGATTGTAACCGCGGTTTGGTTTGGGTTGTTGTTTTTATACATTCAGTTTGCTTTAGGTTGGAGCGGAATCACCGCCTTGCTGCCGACAGAATTTGTAACCTTCTTGGCTGGCGCGTTTTTATCATGGGGCGTTTTGGTATCGCTGGTGGTTTGGCTGCAGCGCTCATCGTTGGCGGCAAGTCAAGCCTCGCTGGTTGAGCAGAGCCTTAAAAAGATTTTGAGCTCGCAAAACAACAATATGCTTGCAGATGTTATTACGCAAGCCATGCAAAAACAAATTAAATCATTAACCGCCGCCGCGGCTGAAATGTCGGAACAAACCAAGCAGCTAAAATCTGCGCTTTACGTTAAAGCGGAAGAATTTGCTAAAATCAATGAGGCTGTCAGCGCGTTTGCCGGTAACAATCTTGATAAATTAAGCGCAACCGCAAACGGACTGGTTGCCGCCTGCCAAAACGTTGCTGCCGTTGCCGAACAGTCATCCGAACGCTTTGCGGCAAGTTCTGAGCAGCTTAAGGCTAATGCCGCCGCCTTAACTGATGAACTAAATCCCTTGATTAATGAAACGGTTTCAACCGCCGAATATCTTAAAAACACCTTGCAAGAAGATAAAAACTATATTTCAGAGGCGAATGCTGAACTTGAAAATTTTGCCGCTGCCGGTCGTAAGCATATTGAGGATATGGCGACTGTTTTTGAAAGCAATGGCAAAAATCTTGAAAAAGCCTTTTTGCAGACCGCCGACGGGTGTGAAGAAATTTACAAACGCTTGGACAGCGGAATTTCGCACATTGAAAACAGCCTTAAAACCCATAAAGAGCTGGCGGCTGAACAGTCGGCATTGATTGATAAAAACTCGTCATATCTTGATAGCAGGCTTGGCGAATATGGTCGCTTAATCAGTTTGGAAGTTGAGGCGATGATTAACCGCTCCTCAACCCTTGAAAACAACGTTAAAGCGCAGCTTACCGCCTTAAATGAGGCTCGCGCCGGTGTTGACCGCATTTTAGACGGCGCCACCAACAGCTTGGAGCAAAAATCAGATAAAGCGGTTAAAAACATTGCCAAGATTATGACCAATCTTGAGTCAGAGCTTGCTAAGCTTAATGATTTTATCAAAAAGACCGAAAATAAAAATACTGAAATTCAGGCGGTTGCGGAAAAAATCACCCATAAAATTGCCGGCATTAGCGCTGATTTAGGTAAAAACGTTGATGACCTTAAATTACGTTCGGTTGAGGCAATAGATAAGTTTAACGCGGTGAGCGGCGAGGTTAATAAAAACACGGCGCAGCTGACTGAAAGCGCTAATGTGATTGTGGCTAAGGGCAAGGAAGGAGCTTTAACGCTTGAAACCCAAAGCGCGCACATCACTCAGGCCTTGAACACCATTGAAGAGGTTAAAACCAGAATTGCGCAAATCAGCAAGTCCTTAAATGCCACGGCTGAAAATTCTGCCGCTGTTTTTGCCGCTTATAAAAATCAGATAGACGATTTTGGCAGTCTGGTAAACAAGCAGGTTGAGTTGTTAAATGAAAGCCGCGCCCACTCTGAGCAAGAACTTTCCGCTATCAGACAGAAATATGAAGATTTAAGCACCGATAATTTTCTGGAACGTTCTTCCGGTTTAATTCAGAACTTGGAAAATATTTCCATAGATATTAACAAGCTGTTCAACAAAGATGAAGACGAACTCTGGAAAAAGTTTTATGACGGCGATCATGGCGTTTTTGCCCGTTATGTGGTTAAAAATTTAAGCCGCAAGCAGATTGTTAAAATTCGCGATGAATACGAAAAAAACACCGATTTTCGCAAAATTGCCGATAGTTACATCAGTGATTTTGAATCTTTAATGACGGCGGCGCGCAATGCTGAAAAGCCTGAGTTGCTGCTGGCAATGCTTTCTAACACCGATGTCGGCAAGATATATTACGTTATCGCCCGCGCGTTAGACCGGATAAATTAGGCAAACTTTAATGACTGGTTCGTTGCCCAAACAAGTTTTTTTAGCCCCGATGGCGGGAATTACCGATAAGCCGATGCGCCGCATGGTGCACGCTAAAAGCGGTAATGATGTTGCGCTGATTTCAGAAATGGTGGCGATTAACGCTCTTTCGCGTAAAAATGCCAAGACTTACCGCATTGCCGATGTTCGTGATGAGCCGTATCCGGTAATTGTGCAGCTTGTTGGCGCCGATGAGGCGCTCTTTGCCGATGCGGCGCAACTGGCGGCGGAATTAGGCGCGTCCGGAATAGATATAAATATGGGTTGTCCGGTGCGCAAAATTATTACCGGCGGCGCCGGTTCGGCATTAATGAAAAATCCGGAGCAGGCCGCTAAAATTATCAAAACCGTAAAAAACGTCGTAAAATTGCCGGTTAGCGTAAAATTTCGCAAAGGTTGGGACAATAGCAGCGTTAATGCGGCAGATTTTGCTAAAATGTGCGAGGCGAGCGGCGCTGATTTTATTACCGTGCATGGCAGAACCCGCGCGCAAGGATATTCCGGCACTGCCGATTGGAATATTATTAAAGAGGTAAAGTCGGCGGTAAAAATTCCGGTGGTTGGCAATGGCGACGTAACCTCTCCGCAATCGGCTGAGGCAATGATAAAACAAACCGGCTGCGATGGGGTGATGATAGGGCGCGCGGCATTGGGCGCTCCGTGGCTTACCGGCGAGATTGCAAAATATTTAAAAACCGGTGCGCTGCCGCAAAAACAGCCTGCGCAAGAGGTTAAAAACACCTTATTAGAGCATATATCGCTTTTAACCGCATATTACGGCGAAAAATTAGCGTTGGCGCTCTCACGCAAATATGTGTGTTGGTATTCTAAAAACTTTCGCGATGCCAAACGTTTCCGCGAAAATTATATGAAGATAAATGATTATCAAACCGCAGTTGCTGAAATTAATGCCTATTTTGATCAAAACGGGGAGGAAGAGTAATGAAAATTATTGTTGGCGGCGCCGGCAGCGTCGGACGCAGTATTGTTGATTATTTAAGCCGCGGCAACAATGACATTGTGGTGGTTGATATAAATCAAGACCGCCTCAATGAAATTTCGCGCGAGTTTGATATTCAGCCGGTTTTAGGTTCCATTTCGCACCCTGAAGTGCAAGAAAAAATCGGCGCGGAAAAGGCAGATATTTTAATTGCCGCCACCAACAATGACGAGGTTAATATGGTGGCTTGTCAGGTTGGTTACTCGCTGTTTAACATTCCTAAAAAAATTGCCCGCATTGATTCGGAATATTTTTTAAGTCCGCTCTGGAACACGCTGTTTAATGAAAAAAATATGCCGGTGGACTTGGCTATTTCGCCCGATATGGAAATTGCCGAAACTATTTTGCGGCTGATAAAACTTTCCGGCAGCCGCGAGGTATACCCGTTAGCGGATAAAAGGCTTACATTGGTTAGCTTTAAGTGCTCCGGCGCTTGCCCGCTGTTTGGCTTTAAAATTGCTGAAATTTATGAAAACTTCCGCGAGATTAATTTTTTAATTGCGCAGATTGTGCGCGATAATGTAAATTTTTATCCTAAAGCCGATGAAGAATTTAAATCAGGCGATGAAATTTATGTTTTGGCGGCAACTGAAGATATTGAAAGTTTAATAGCAGGCTTTGGCGTCGGGCAAAAAAACAATGAAAATATTGTAATTTTCGGCAGCAACGCCATTGCTTATGACATTGCGCAAACGCTTGAAGACGATGACAACATTTTGAGCTGTAAAATTATTACCGCAGATGCCGCCAATGCCCAAAAAATAGCCGGTACGCTTGAAAAAACCGTGGTGATTCAGGGCGAGATGATGAGCGATGTTATTTTGCGCGATGCCGGTATTGATTCCGCCGATATGACCATTGCCGTAACCCCGCAGGATAAAGACAATTTGTTGGCTTCATTACTTGCTAAGCATAATCACATTTGCGCCACGGTGTCGTTGGTAAATTCGCGCGCGTATGACGATTTAATTGACAACATCGGCGATAACATAATCGTTGACCGCTCCACCGTCACCATTTCAAAAATTTTGCAGGATATCCGCAAAGCCAACTTGTATAACGCTTATTCTTTGGGGCGGGGCTTCAGTGAGGTTTGGGAACTTAAAGTAAATGAAAACAGCCCGCTTGCCGGCCGCCGAGTTTCTGACTTTATTTTGCCGGAACGTTGCAAAATCGCCGCCCTGATACAAGATGAAAAAGTTGTTTTTGCCCCAACCGCTGAACAAATTAATGATGGCGATATTGTAATTGCCATGGTTGCCCCGACCGGCATTAAAAAAATGGAACAAATTGTCGGATACTGATTATAAAGTATTGTTCTTAAAAAAGTATCTTATTTGAGTGTTTTGTAAAATATCTGCTCCATATTTATCTATAAATTCGCAGGTATCTCTTAATGTAAGGGCTGAATCATATTCGCTTCCTGATTTTATATTTTCTTCAGGTATATCGTATTTTTCAGCAATTAAAATTTTTCTTAATGACTCTAAATCCTCATATACATATTTGTTCAACTCGTTTTGTATTTGAGGCGTAATTATTTCGCTTTCTGCCATTTCTAAAGAATATCCTTTGCTGTTAAGAAAAGAAGTAAAGTTGTTTATTTCTTCTGAAAAGAAAGAGTTAAAGTCTTTAGGATATTGCAGCAAAATATAATTTTCTTGTTTACAAAACGCAGGATATGCTTTGGTATGTTTATATATAAAGGCTGTGGAAGACATAATTTTTCTGGCCTCTTCTTGGCTGATAAACGCATTGCTTCCATCAATAAAACCAGAACAAAAGCTAATGATATTTACGGCAATGCCCAAAGTAATAATAACTTTTTCCCAAGGGTAAAAATGATTATCAAGCGGCTTTTTTAATATTTCGGTTGTATATTTATTGATGGACTTTTGTACCGGAACAATACAAAATGGATATATAAACATAAGCACAAGCGAAACTAACAAAATTATAAAGGCATTTTGATTACTTAATAAATTTTTAGAGACAATTTCTGATGTTAGTAAATTAGCTAAAAATATCAAAAGACACATCAGTCCATAAAATACGTAAGGTTTATTATCTTTTACGGTGCGTTTTATATTTGAAAACAAGCTGACAGCTGTCCAATCAAAAAACCAAGCGCGCAGATAAGGATTTACATCGTCATTGGTGGTTTTTTGATAATTGTTCCAGTTTTTAAAACCCCAATAAACAGTATATAATCCGCTGGTTAAAATTGTGCATATTACCAAACGCGGTACTGATATTGCAAAATACTCAACCTCTTTATCTATATTTATGGCGCCATGTTTTTTAATATAATTCTCTTGATATTTTTTATTAGCCGGATTTGCTACAAAGCCGGCAAAAATGTGTGAAACCAAGAAACATGTTGCAATAATTAATTTTCTGGTATCTGCAACTTCAATAGCGTGGAAAAATAAAAAAGGAATTAAGAGAATAACTGGCAAAAATGTAAACAAAATAAAATATCCGGCCAATCCTTTATAAAAATAATAAAGAGGCGAAAGCAGAAAGGCCCAAACATTAAAAGAAAGCTTATTTGTTGAACTTTTTGCTAAATCAATTTGATTATTTTTTACGTCCGTTGGTTCCATTTTATTTCCTGTTATATAGAGTGTATTTTTTTATTATAATATACTACAAGATAAAATTTGCATTTCAAGTATATTTTTGTTTTCTGGCTTTATTTTATCAAAAAATTATGGTACGGTATTTTTGTTTTTTAATATGAAAGGCTAATGATGGACGAGTTGCAAAATAAAATCAGCCAAGAGCTGGCGGAATTTAAGAAATTTAAGCAAAACTACCGCTTTGAATTTGCCGATTTAACGGAAACAGACGGGGTTTTATATTGTAAAGGTAAGCCGCTAATTGATGCTGAAGGCAAAACTATTCCCGAATGTGATGAATGGTTAAATGTGGGTTATAAAGTTAAATCGTCCGCTTCTAAAGTGCTCTCAAACCTGTTTCCGTACCGGTTTTGGTTTAAGGGGCACGAACTTTATAGCATTGAGGCGTTTTTTCAGGGGCTGAAGTTTCCTGACCCTGATGTTCAACGCTTAATCTTTACATACAGCGGCACCGATGCTTACCATGTGCGGCAGGCAAGCGATTATGATTGGCGAAAAGCCGGCGTTTTATATTGGCAGGGAACGCCCGTAAACCGCCACGCTCCGGAATATGCTGATTTAGTTGACGAGCTCTATATTTCCGCTATTCAAAATCCGCTTTATAGGCAGGCGCTTAAAAAAGTGAACAAATATATTTTGCACTCAATCGGCAACTCTGATGAAGCTGAAACGGTATTCACCCGTAAAGAGTTTGAAGCACAAATTAACGCGCTGTCAGCGTTTGTAAAACAATTATAGTGATAAAAGCATGGAGGACTAAATGATAAATAAAGCCATAAAATTTGCGGCGGAAGCGCACGCCGGAGCCACTCGCAAAGGCTCAGACATTCCGTTTATTTTGCACCCGTTAGAAGCGGCGGCGATAGTGGCGCGCCTAAGCAACGACCAAGATTTAATGATTGCGGCAATTTTGCATGATACCATTGAAGATACCGACGTTACTTATGATGATATAAAGCGTGAATTTGGCGCCCGAATTGCTGATTTAGTCAATCATGAGAGCGAGGATAAAACCAAAACATGGTTAGAACGCAAATCGCATACTATTAACACGCTTAAAAATGAGCCGAGAGATGTTAAAATTATCGCTATGGGCGATAAGCTATCTAATATGCGTTCTATGGCGCATGACTATGCCGCTTTCGGCAATAAGGTTTGGGAAAGATTTAACGTTAAAGATAAAAATCTGCAAGGCTGGTATTATCGCGGTTTGGCGGCTTGCTTTGATGAGTTAAAAAATACCGCCGAATACGCTGAATATAACCGCTTGGTTAAACAGGTGTTCGGCTAATCACCATTAAAAATTCCCCTCTATGACGCCGCCGCTATATAAATTCCCCTCTATGGAGGGGTGGCGAAGGCAGGGTGGTCACAAACCAATCTGACAACGCGTTAAGCGGTTGTTTTTATATTATAAAACCTGAAATATAAAATTCCCCTCTGTGGAGGGGTGCCGAAAGGCGGGGTGGTCACAAACCTATCTAACAATGCGTTAAGTGGTTGTTTTTCTATTATAAAACCTGAAATATAAAATTCCCCACTATGGAGGGGTGCCGAAAGGCGGGGTGGTCATTTAATCGCATTATGCGTTCACTTCTGTGTAGTAATCATCTGACGTGAAACTAAAGTTCGCCTGTATGCCGTCATTATCGGGCTTGACCCGATAATCCAGGTACCACAAATTAACTAATTTACCTTACCTGGACACTCCCTTCGGATCGGAGTGTGACAGAAAGGGGAAACACCACTTTCAATTCTAATAAGTATATTTTTATGCATTTTCACCACCCCGTCGGATATCGCCGTCCCCCCTCCTCAGGATGGGAATTGTGCATAAGTTGTATACAAAAAGGCTTGGAGTAAAAACATCCAAGCCTTTTTGTTGTACATCAGCCTACAATTATCGGTAGATGTATTATCGTCACCTATGGTTTTAAATTTGGACAATATTTTTTATTATTGTAATCTACACTTTTATCAGCATTGCAACAGCACATCCCTTCTTGACCGGGAACATCTACCCATCGCCAACATGTACCTTGGTAACCATTGTGATTTATTCCTAGTTCATAGGTATAAACAGGAAGGCTTTCATCTTCTAAATAGCTGGTGTCTATATTAGCGCATACAAATTCACAATTGTTTTCTGTGTTTGTATATACCACTACCGGATCTTTGCCGGTATAAGTTTCACAACTAATACAATCTTTGTAACAGCCTAATAAAGAATTACCTAAATAAGCGGTTGTTGTAGTGCATAGATTATCTGTTCTTTCAGAATGATACCCATAATCTTCACAGGTTTTAGGAGTACAAGTTCCGCGCAGTTCATCACCATAGTAACAAGAGCTGTACTTCCATCCACCGGCGGCTGTATTGTTGCCGCATGTTTCTATGGAAGTGTATTTAGTGTTACCGGAGCAATTATTTTCCACACATTTGCCGCATGAACCAGATTTTTGTACTGTCCAACCTTTAGCACCTACTAAGCCGTTGCCGCATTGAGAAGCGCTAGTAATGTCAGCGGAATATCCATCCGGACAGGTTGGGACACAATTACCATTAGCATCTAGGGTGTAAC